>NZ_JADPJR010000116.1:0-290287 GCF_023073535.1 Bradyrhizobium sp. 179
CAGGCCCAAAGACAATGCGAGACGGCTGGGACCGCCTCGCCGCAATCCTCGAAGGTTATCTGCTTGCAATCCAAAGCATAAAACCGGGAATCCCATAGCCTCTGAGGGAGGGTCCCATCGCGCGACACCCTCTCCCCAACCCTCCCCGCAAGCGCCCCGCAAGCGGGGGAGGGAGCCCAGCGCGGCCTTGGCGACAACCTATGCTTTTCGCGCCATCCCCTGTTTGTGGGATTGCGCCGTCCGTCAAAAAACCAAAGCATTCTCGTGACATACCAGGGCGGTGCGCCATCAACTTGCCATGAACCTGCCCCTCAGGTTTGATGGTTCTGAAATGATTTGCGCTGTGGCAGCGGGGAGAGCTTTTACATGACGGATTTTCGTCGCCTGACCGGGATGTTTGTGGCTGCGATTGGCCTGATCCTGTCGGCTCCCCACGTCTTCGCGCAGCAGCCTGATCGCGGCGACGAGCCGGGCCTGATCGCCGATGACGGCTACCAGCTCGACCCGGAATGGCAGAAGCAGGTGGTCTACTTCCGCACCACCGAGGCGCCCGGCACCATCATCATCTCGACGGCCGAGCGGCACCTTTATCTGGTGCAGCCCGGCGGGCGCGCGATCCGCTACGGCATCGGCGTCGGCCGCGACGGTTTCCAGTGGCAGGGGCTGGTGAACATCACCAACAAGAAGGAATGGCCGGACTGGACGCCGCCGCCAGAGATGATCCAGCGCCAGCCCTATCTGCCGCGCTTCATGGCTGGCGGCCCTGGCAACCCGCTCGGCGCCCGCGCCATGTATCTGGGCACCACGGTCTACCGCATCCACGGCACCAACCGTCCGGATACGATCGGCACCAAGGTGTCCTCGGGTTGCTTCCGCCTGGTCAACAATGACGTCGCCGATCTCTACGATCGCGTCCCGGTCGGGACCAAGGTTGTCATCCGGCAGAAGCCTGAGCTCTGATCTTCCTCGCCTTAACGAATACTCCTTTTCCCGATTTTTCGAGAGAGCAACATGATGCGCACTTTTCGAGGCGGCCTGCTGATCGGGCTCGCGGTCGCCGTGCTGGTCGCCGTTCTGGCCATCATCTATGAATTCTACGACACCCGCACCCTGAAGCGGACCGTGCGCCGTGGCGAGGTGCTGTGCGGCGTCAACAAGGGCCTGCCGGGCTTCTCAATCCCGGACGACAAGGGCAATTGGACCGGCTTCGACGTCGATTTCTGCCGCGCGGTGGCCGCGGCGATCTTCAACGATCCGGGCAAGGCGAAGTTCGTCGCGCTCGATGCCAGCGAGCGCTTCAAGGAATTGCAGAGCCGGAAGGTGGACATCCTCTCCCGCAACTCGACCTGGAGCATGGCGCGCGAGCTCGACTACGACCTCTATTTCCCGGCCGTGGCCTATTATGACGGCGCAGGTTTCATGCTGCCGCGCTCGCGCAACAAGGAGACGTCGCTCGACCTGACCGGCAGCAAGGTCTGCGTCCAGTCCGGCACCACCACGGCACTCAACGTCGTCGATTACTTCCGTGCCAACAACATGAAGTATGACGAGGTGAAGTTCGACAAGCTCGACGACGTCGTGAAAGCCTATGACACCGGTAAGTGCGACACGCTGAGCGCCGATGTCTCCCAGCTCTATGCACTCAGGCTGAACCTCTCAAAACCCGGCGACCACATGATCCTGCCGGACATGATCTCCAAGGAGCCGCTCGCCCCGGTCGTGCGCCAGCGCGACGACGACTGGATGATGATCGTGAAGTGGACGCTCTATGCGATGATCAACGCCGAGGAGTTGGGGGTGACCTCGGAGAACATCGACGAAGCCCTGAAGTCGAAGAAGCCGGAAGTGATGCGCCTCGTCGGCACCGAGGGCAATTACGGCGAGCAGCTCGGCCTCACCAAGGACTGGGCCGCCCGCATCATCCGCCATGTCGGCAATTACGGCGAGATGTACGACCGCAACATCGGCGAGAAGTCCAAGCTGAAGATCCCCCGCGGCATGAACCAGCTGTGGAATGCCGGTGGCGTGCAGTACGCACCGCCGATGAGGTAGGGGATCCCTCCGCCGTCATTGCGAGCGAAGCGAAGCAATCCAGATTCTTTCCACGGACGCAGTCTGGATTGCTTCGTCGCAAGGGCCCCTCGCAATGACGAGCTTTGGGCAAGCGCTCTCCACACTCTCAACTGTCGTCGCCCGCCTTCGCGGGCGATGACACCGAGCGTGACATGACGGTGCGCCTTAATATCCCCGCGCCCGCGCCAGTTGCTCAGTGTGGTAGTTGGCGTCGCCGAACAGTTCCTCGCACACCCTTGCGCGCTTCATGAAGAAACCGATGTCGAACTGGTCGGTCATGCCCATGCCGCCGTGCATCTGCACGCCTTCCTGCACCGCGCGCGTCGCGGTGGTGCCGGCGCGGGCCTTGGCCACGGCGACGCTCGATGCGGCCTTGGCGACGTCCACATCCAGCGCTTGAAGTGCCTTCATGACGGCGGCGCGGGTGATCTCGATGTCGATATAGAGTTCGGCGGCGCGGTGCTGGAGCGCCTGGAATTCGCCGATCAGCTTGCCGAATTGCTTGCGGCTCTTCAGGTACTCGACGGTGCGATTGAACACCTCTTCGCTCAATCCCACCATTTCGGAGGCGACCGCGCCCCGGCCGATATCGAGCACGCCCTCGAGCAGGCCGGCGGCCTGATCGACCTCGCCGAGCATGCTGTCGGCATTGACCTCGACATTGGCGAATTCGATCCGCGCCGCGTTGTGCGCATCGACCATGATGGTGCGTTCGACCGCGATCCCTTTCGCCTTGGGGTCCACCAGGAATAGCGTCAGGCCTTCACGCTCGCCGGCAGCACCCGCGGTGCGCGCGGCGACGATGAGGAGGTCGGCGACGTGCCCGTCGACGACCAGTGCCTTGGCGCCGGAGAGCTTGAAGCCGTTACCGGCGCGCACGGCCCGGAGGCTGGTCTGGAGCGGACGATGCTTTGCGCCTTCATCGATGGCGAGCGCCGCAAGCAGAGAGCCGCTCGCGATTTTCGGCAAATATTCCGATTTCTGCGCGGCGTTGCCGCCACGATTTAGGGCCGAGGCCGCGACCACGCCGGTGGCGAGGAAGGGCGAGGGCATCAAGGTGCGGCCGATCTCCTCCATGACGACGCCGGCCTCGACATAGCCGAGGCCAGAGCCGCCGAACTCTTCAGGGACCAGCAGGCCGGCAAACCCCATCTCGGCGAAGGAATGCCAAAGCTCCTTGGAGAAGCCGGTGGGGTCCTTGCTGTCGCGCAAATGGCGCAGGTGCGACACCGGCGCCTTGTCGCTGATCAGCCCGCGCGCGGAATCGCGGAGCATCGATTGTTCTTCGGTGAGGACGAGGGCCATGGGCGTGTTTCCGATTCGAAAATCTGATTTGGTTCGTCATTCCGGGATGCGCCGCAGGCGCAGGCCCGGAATCCATCGGGCGGCAGAGTTGGAGGATGAGCGGATTCCGGGTTCGCGCTATGCGCGCCCCGGAATGACGGAAAACCTCACGCCCCCGGCAGATCCAGGATGCGCTTGGCGACGATGCCGAGCATGACCTCGGACGTGCCGCCCTCGATCGAGTTGGCCTTGGTACGCAGCCAGGCGCGCGGGCGGGCGCCCTGCTTCGAGCGTTCGCTCTCCCATTCCAGCGCATCGACGCCGCCGGCCGACATCAGGATCTCGTAGCGCCGCTTGTTGAGCTCGGTGCCGTAATATTTCATCGCGGACGAGAACGCCGGATGCGCCTGCCCGGCCTTGGCGAGATCGACCGCGCGCTCGGCACAGGCGGCAAGCGCGGCTTCGTCGACGTCGAAGCGCGCGATCTGGCCGCGCAGCATGGCATCATCGAGCCGCCCCAGCGCATCGGTGCCGACGGTGTCAGCGGCGATCTGGCCGAGCGGACGGCCGACGCCGCGCTCGCCCATCCCCGAGATCATCGCGCGCTCGTGCTGAAGCAGATACTTTGCGACATCCCAGCCGCGGTTGATGGTGCCGACCACGTTCGATTTCGGCACGCGGACGTTGTCGAAGAAGGTCTCGCAGAACGGCGAATAGCCGGAGATCAGGAGAATCGGCTTTGTGGAGACACCCTTCGAGGTCATGTCGAACAGGATGAAGCTGATGCCGTCGTGCTTCTTCGCGGTCGGATCGGTGCGGACCAGGCAGAAGATCCAGTCGGCGTAGTTGGCGTAGGACGTCCAGATCTTCTGGCCGTTGATGATGAAGTCGTCGCCGTCGCTCTCGGCACGGGTCTGGAGCGAGGCGAGATCGGAGCCGGCGTTCGGCTCGGAATAGCCTTGGCACCAGCGAATCTCGCCCGCCGCGATCTTCGGCAGATGCTCCTTCTTCTGGGCGTCGTTGCCGTATTTCAGCAGTGCCGGCCCGAGCATCCAGATGCCGAAGCTCGACAGCGGCGGGCGCGCGCCCATCTTTGCCATTTCGGCGCGCAGCACCTTGTGTTCGGCAGCACTCAAGCCGCCGCCGCCATACTCCTTCGGCCAGTCCGGCACGGTCCAGCCCTTGTCGCGCATGCGCTCGAACCAGATGCGCTGCGGCTCGGACGAGAATTTTGCGTTGCGCCCGCCCCAGAACACGTCGGCATCCGACGTCACCGGCTTGCGCATCTCCGGCGGGCAATTGGCTTCAAGCCAGGCGCGCGTCTCGTTGCGGAATTGTTCGAGATCGGCGCTCTCAGCGTCGCTGGTCCTAGATTCAGCCATTGGTCGTTTCCATCAATCAAAATCGACTTGTTGGACGCGACTCTGAGCCATCGCACCGTGGAATTCAACCACTTCCGTGCCGCGCACGACGCGCTGCCTTCGGCTATAATCCGGGGCATGTCGGCTTGAAAACAAAGAGGAAACGAGGATGCGCCTGAAACTTCTTTCGCCTGGCGAAATGAACGAAAGCCAGCGCCAGACCTATGATGAATCCATTGCCGGCAAGCGCGGCAAGCCGCCGGCGCCGATGATGGCCTGGCTGAGCAGCCCCGAGATGGCGCGCCACGCCACGCGACTTGGCGAGGTACTCCGCTTCGACACCATATTTCCGGCAAGCCTTTCGGAGATCGCGATCCTGGTGACGGCACGGCACTGGACCGCGCATTACGAATGGTATGCGCATAAGCGCCTCGCGCTCGCAGGCGGCATGAAGCTCGAGATCATCGAGGCGATCCGCGACCGCCGCACGCCTGAGTTCGACGATCCCAAGGGAAAGATGATCTACGACCTCGCGAAGTCGCTGCACGAAGGCCACGGCGTCGAGAAGGGTCTCTACGATGAGGCGGTCAAGCTCCTCAGTGAGCGCGGCGTCGTCGAGGTGATCGGGCTGTGCGGCTATTACACCCTGGTGTCGATGACGCTGAACACGTTCGAGTTCGGCCTGCCGGAGGGCGAGGTGTCGGAGCTGGCCTAGTTTCCCATTCGGAAACGATGGGTTTCGAGATGGGCCAATAGCACTGTCCCGAAGCCTGCCTTATGTGGAGTTCGTCAAGGGAGCATTCACATGTCGCAAAGCTCAGCCGTCGCCGCCGGCACCCGGATCGGCCACGTCCATCTCAAGGTCGCTGATCTCGATCGTGCGCTCGGATTCTATTGCGGCGTGCTCGGCTTCGAGCTGATGCAGCGGATGAGCTCCGGCGCGGCCTTCATTTCGGCCGGCGGCTATCATCATCACATCGGCCTCAACACCTGGGTAAGCAAGGGCGGCTCGCCGCCGCCGCCAGGCACGACCGGGCTCTATCACACCGCGATCCTCTATCCGACGCGGCCGGCGCTGGCGGACGCGCTGCACCGGGTGCTGTCGGCGGGCATTGCGCTTGACGGCGCCAGCGACCATGGCGTCAGCGAAGCGCTTTACTTGCGCGACCCCGACCAGAATGGCGTCGAGCTCTATTGGGACAAGCCGAGGGAGCAATGGCCGTTCGGGCCGGATGGAAAGCTGGCGATGTTTACGAAGCGGTTGGATGTCGAGGATTTGCTGAAGCAGCGCAAGGCGTGAGCCCCCGCTCTCCCCTCGTCGTTGCGAGCCAACGGGTCCGCGCGCAGCGCGGCCCGATGACAGGCTCCGCGAAGCAATCCAGGCTGTCTCTGCGGAAACGCTCTGGATTGCTTCGTCGCAAGTGCTCCTCGCAATGACGGAATTTTTTGGAAACGCCGTCGCGTCTCTATGACTTGTTCGCGCGCCTCCCGCGCACCATGATCAGTGCGGCGGCGATCACCTCCAGCGCGATGCAGAGATAGAACGGCAGCGAGTAGCCGCCGGAGAGATCGCGGAGGAAGCCGACGACGCCGGGGCCGAACGCGTAGGTGACCTGGTTGATCGCAGTGTTGAGGCTGATCAGCACGCCGAACGAGGCGGACTCGAACTCCTGCTGCACGATCAGCGACGGCAGCGTGATGAGGTTGCCGACCGAGAAGCCGAACACCGCGCAGGCCGCGATCAGCGCGTAATCATTGTGCAAATTGATGACGACGAAGAGCGCGGCGGCCTGGCTCAGGAACGAGAGCGCCGACGCCAGTCGCTGGTCGAGGCGGTCGATCACCAGCGAGAACAGCACACGGCCGACCACCGCCATCGCCGTCAGCACCGCGACCGCGACGGCGGCGCGCTCGCGCCCGATCACGGGATCGAGGAACGAGATCAGGTGCACGATGAAGCCGACCTGGGCGAACAGCACCAATGCAAACGCAATCGTCACGGTGAGGAAGCCGACGTCGCGCAGGGCCTGCGCGCGGATCTGCGCCGACGATTGCGGCTTCGGCTTCGCAGTCGCATGCCAGCCGTGATCGGGCGGCCGGCCGACGAGAATGAGGATCACCGGCAGGAGCAGCACCAGCATGGCGCCGGCCGCGGCGTACATCGCGCTGGCAAAACCGACATGGCCGATCAGCGCCACCAGCAGCGGAACGCCGACGATGCCGCCGAAGCTGGCGCCGTTCAGCGCGAGACTGATCGCCATACCGCGCTTGTGGTCGAACCACAGGCTGATCGTGTTGGTGATCATGGCGAGACTGGTTCCGGCCCAGCCGAAGGCGAGCACGGCATTGGCGAGATAGAGCTGCCAGGGCTCGCGCACCGCGCCGATCGCCACTGCCGCCGCCGCCATCGCCAGCGTGCCGGCGATCAGGCAGAGGCGCGCGCCATGCTTTTGGATGGCCTCGCCAACGAAGACGACCAGCAGCGCACCGAACAGATAGAAGAAGGTCGTGCCCGACGAGATCAGCGACGCGGACCAGCCATGCGCGCGCTGGAGCTCAGCGACATAGACGCTCTGGCCGTAGAAGCCGAGCCCCCAGCCGAAGGTCGCGAGCAGGAAGCAGACCGCGACGATGCGCCAGCCTTCGTAGCGGAGGGAGGATTCGTTGATTGGAGCAGCGGGCCGGGGATTGTCGAGCATTTGCGCTTGTCCTTTGTTTCCCCCGCGAGCGCCTTGCTTCACGCCCGTCTCTTCATGACGAGCATCATGTAACGACATCAGCTCCGAAAATCACTTCGACGGCGATCGAAGCATCAACGCTGCTGACACCCTCCTGCCACCTATTGAGCAAGGTCCGGAAAGCCGCTGCGCACATTTCCGGATCATGCGTCAAATCGCATCCGGGAGCTCGCCCATCGCCGCGTCCAGCCGCGCCTTGCGGCGGCGGGCCCAGGAGACCAGCGAGAGCACGACAAGACCCAGAACCACCGGCGGGAACACCACCATGTTCACCGCAGACCAGCCGTAATTGGCAAGCAGCTGGCCAGAGGAGAACGAGCCGATCGCCATCATGCCGAACACCAGGAAATCGTTGAAGGCCTGCACCTTGTTGCGCTCCTGCGGACGGTGCGTCTCCAACACCAGCGCGGAGGCGCCGATGAAGGAGAAATTCCAGCCGACCCCGAGCACGATCAGCGTCGCCCAGAAATGCATCGCGCTGATTCCGGAAAGGCCGATGCCGGCGGCGCCGGCCTCCAGCAGCAGGCCGGCCGCAACGACCTTCGGGGCACCGAAGCGCGCGATCAGCGCACCCGTGAAGAAGCTTGGCCCGTACATGGCGACGATGTGCCATTGAATGCCGAAATTGGAATCGGAAACGCTGAGGCCGCACATCTTCATGGCGAGCGGCGCCGAGGTCATCACCAGGTTCATCATGGGATAGGAGATGACGCCGCACAAAGCGGCCGCGATGAAGCGCGGCTGGATCACGATGTCGAGCAGCGGCCGGCCGCCATGCAGATCGGCCGGCGCGGGCTTTGGCATGTCGACGCCGGCGAGGATGCCCATCGCGACCAGTGCCACCGCCGCCTGCACCAGGAAGCTGAAGGCGAACAGATAAGGCTGCCAGAGGTCCATGGTCCATTGCACGAGCTGCGGACCGAGCACGCCGGCGAACACGCCGCCCGCCATCACCCAGGACACAGCCTTGGGGCGATAGGCCGCGCTGGCGCCATCGGCGGCGGCGAAGCGGTAGGATTGCGCGACCGCGCCATAGAGGCCGCCGAGGAAGGTCGCGACGCAGAACAGCGCGAAGGAGGCGTGCAGGATCGCGAACGAGCCGGTGAGGCCAGTGAGCGTGCCGAGGCCGGTGCCGATGACGAAGGCGGCGCGGCGGCCGAAGCGGCGCGAGATCGCGCCGGTCGGCAAGGTGCCGGCGGCGAGCCCCAGCACGTACATCGACAGCGGCACGGTCGCGAGCGACATGTCCGGTGCGAGCGTCGCGCCGACGATCGAGCCGGTGGCGAAGATCACCGCCGAATTGGCGCCGGTCAGCGCCTGCGCGGCGGCAAGGCGCACCACATTGGCACGCACGCGCGCGTCGTCGGCGATTTCGGCGGTAGAGATCACGTCTAACATCGGCATTTCCGCCCCAAGGGGGCTCAAGGGGCTCTCGTTGATTTCCGGCACTATGGAGGGGCGCGAGAGGGCGGGCAACCGGCGCAAACGGGCGCGGGCCATGCCTCTGACGCAATCGGACGGATGATAGCTGGCCGCGTCCTTGACGCCTTGCGCTCGATTGAATCCTATCCGCCGCGTCTTCCTGGAGTTTCGCTCATGACCGTCGACGACAGGCCTACGCTCAGCGCTCCCGACGATGATCCGTGGCTCTGGCTGGAGGAGATCGAGGGCAAGCAGGCACTCGATTTCGTCGAGCGGCAGAATCAACTGACGCTCGCCGCGTTCGGCGGCCCAGCGTTCGTGCGCGACCGCGACACGCTCGCCGCGATCTACGACCGGCCCGACAACATTCCCTATGTCAGCCGGCGCGGCAGCGATCTGCACAATCTCTGGAAAGACGCCGCCAATCCGCGGGGCCTGTGGCGGCGGACGACGCTGGCGGAGTTTCGCAAAGCCAACCCGGCGTGGGAGACCATGCTCGACATCGACCAGCTCGCCGCAAGCGAAGGCGAGGACTGGCTGCTGAGCCAGATCGCCACGATGCCCGGAAGTTCGCGCGCGATTCTGAGCCTGTCGCGCGGCGGCAGCGATGCTGTCACGTTGCGGGAGTTCGACCTCAACACCAAGAGCTTCGTGGCCGGCGGGTTCACGCTGCCGGAAGCGAAGGGCGGCGTGGATTGGCTCGATGCCGACACATTGCTGCTGTCGAGCGCGCATGGCGAGGGCATGGCCACGAGCTCGGGATATGCACGTACCGTTCGGCTGTGGCGGCGCGGCCAGCCTGTCGATCAGGCAGAGATCATTATCGAGACCACCGCCGATCACATGGTGATCTACGGCATGGCCGACGACACCGGCGCGGCGCCGCGTGTCTGGATCGTCGACCAGATCGACTTCTTCAATCACGCCGTCTGGCTGCGCGATGCGGCCGGCGCGATGACGAAGTTGGACCTGCCGACCGGCATCTGGATGCAGGCGCATGGCGACTGGTTCGCGATCAAGCTGCGCAAGGACTGGTCCATCGCAGGCCGGACCTATACCGCTGACACGGTGCTCGGCATGGCGCTGTCGGCGTTCCTCGCCGGCAGCCGCAATTTCGCGGTGCTGTTCGAGCCAGCGCCGCGGCGCGCGTTGCAAGGTCTGTTCTGGGCCGCGGGCAAGCTCATGCTGTCGATCCTCGACGAGCTGCGTCCGTGCTTCGAGATCTGCACGCCATCCGCTGCGGGCTGGAGCCGCGAGACGCTTGGTGGCCTGCCGCAGATCGGCGTTGTCGACATCTGGCCGCTCGATCGCCATCCGTCCGAAAGCAACGGCGATCTGCTCGCCAATGTGCAGGATCCGCTCACGCCGCCGTCGCTGCTGCTGATCGAACGCGGCGTCGCCAGCCCGACCGTGCTGAAGCAGGCGCCGAAAACGTTCACCGCCGATGGTCTCGTGGTGACGCAGCAGCACGAGGCCGTCTCGATCGACGGCGAGCGAATTCCCTATGTCCAGAGCGGCCCTGCAGGCGAGACCGGCGATGCGCCGGTCTATCTGAGCGCCTATGGCGGCTTCGCCCATTCGGTGAAGCCGTATTACAATGCCGCGCTCGGCAAGCTGTGGCTGGAGCGCGGCGGCACGATTGTGCAGGCGAATTTGCGCGGCGGCGGCGAGTTCGGTACGCGCTGGCACGATGCCGGGCGGCTCGCCGGCAAGAGGCTGTCGCATGACGATTTCGCGGCCGTCGCCGCCGATCTCGTCCGCCGCGGCGTGACCACGTCAAAGCGCATCGCCGCACAGGGTGGATCAAACGGCGGCATCCTCATCACCAACATGCTGGTGCGATACCCCGAGCGTTTCGGCGCGCTGTTCTGCACCATCCCCCTGATCGACATGCGCCGCTACACCAAGCTGCTCGCGGGCGCGAGCTGGATCGCGGAATATGGCGACCCGGACAAGCCGGAGGAATGGGACTGGCTGAAGACCTACTCGGCCTATCACAACGTCAAGGCCGCTCAGCCCTATCCGCCGATCCTGATCGCCACCACACGGCGCGACGACCGCGTGCATCCCGGCCACGCGCGCAAGATGGCCGCCAAGCTCCAGGCGATGGGCTACGAGGCCTGGTTCTACGAACCGGCAGCCGGCGGCCACGGCTACGGCAAGGACAACAAGGAGCGCGCTGGCTTCGAGGTGCTGGGCTATCGCTTCTTGAAGGAGAAGATCGGGTGGAGAGATGGCGCCGCGTGACGCCGTGCACCTCTCCCGCTTGCGCTACCGTATTCACACATCTCTGTCAGAGCCATTCGCCGATTAAGCCCAAAAAGTGAGTCATCCGAGTCACTTGTCTCGATTCTGCAGCGCGTGAGCGTCCAAAACCTGGCTTTTGCTAACTCATTGAAGATGATTCCATTTTCGAGATGTGTGAATCTGGTAGCCCGCTTGCGGGAGAGGTCGACGTGCGAAGCACGGCGGGTGAGGGCTCTCTCCTCTAGGGGATTGTCCCGTGGTCGAGACACCCTCTCCCCAGCCCTCCCCCGCAAGCGGGGGAGGGAGCGCACTGCCGATGCGGCTTAGCGCGAAAACACGAGCGTGAGATTGTTCGCTGGCATCTCGATCGTATCGATCAGCCGGAGGCCAATGCCTTGCGCCAGCGCCTCGACATCGCCGATGTCGCGCACGCCCCATTCGGGATTGCCCTCGCGCAAGGACGTGTCGAACACGGCGTTGCTGAGCGCGGTGTGCTTGCCGCCGCGCTTGAACGGGCCGTAGAGAAACAGCTTGCCGTCTGCCCGCAAATAGCGCCCGGCGCCGGCGAACAGACCCTCGGCCACGTTCCATGGCGCGATGTGAATGACATTGGCGCAGAACAATGCGGCAAGGTTGGTCGGCCCCTGCCCGCTTTTCATTTCCGGACACCAGTCGGGATCGGTGAGATCGATCCGTAAGGGCGGGCGGACGTTTTGCAGGCCTGAATGAACGCGCCAGGCCTCGATGCTCTTGAGATGGCGCTGGTTGAGGTCGCTCGGCCACCAGATCAGGCCGGGGGTATGACGGGCGAAATGGACCACGTGCTGTCCGGTTCCGCTGCCGAGCTCGACCACGTCACCGGTCGTGCCGGCGAGATGCTTTTCCAGCGCCGCCCAGATCGGCTCGTGATTGCGATGGAAGGCCGGCGCATCGAGCCGCCCATCCGGCGCGACCCGTCCGCCATCCCCGCCAAATTCGACGACATATTCAGCCAAGTGAGGTCCCCTTGAAAACACGAGAACGCGATGAAAACAGGATGGGCGCGAAAACGCCCTGGAAACAGCCGGCCGGCGCCCATTGTCCTTATTGTTGGGGATTGTCGGGGCCAGATCGGCCGAACCAATAATGCCTTTAATTGCAATGCGGAAGATATTAACTCCATTTTGCTCCGTGCATAGTCTCGATTGTCAGGCGATGTCCTTTATGCTTTGGAACGCCTTTATTTCAGCGATCGCGACCATCGCCATAACGCCTCGGAATGACGCCTTGCCTGCTTTGTCCCGGACGCCCATCCTGTTCCTCCTGCTGGCCGTCGCTGCCGGCCTCGCCAGCCCGGCGCAGGCCCAATCCGCGGCAAACGAGGGCCGGAAGCTCGCCATCGACCGCAGCAAGGGCAATTGCCTGACCTGCCACGTCATCCAGGGGGGCGACCTGCCGGGGACGATCGGGCCGGAACTGAAGGACATCAAGGCCAGATACCCCGACCGCAACGAGCTGGCCGCGATCATCTTCGACGAGACCAAACGCAATCCGCAGACCATGATGCCGCCGTTCGGCCGGAACCGGATTTTGACCGAACAGGAGATCAACGCGATCGTTGACTTCCTGCAAACGCTGTAAACGGCCGGCACGCCAGGAGACCTCCGATGACCACGACCACGGGCCCACATCCGACGCGGCGCCTGATCCTTCTGGGCGCTGCCTCTGTCGCGCTGATCGGGCTCGGCAACCTGCCGTTCGCGGCCAGCCCAGCGAGCGCCGCGGCGAACGATAAATATCCGGAAGAGGCCTTCAAGCAGAAGAGCGAGGCCGACGCGCTCAAGGCGCTCTATGGCAGGACCGCCGAGCCCTCCGACAAGGTCAAGCTGGATGCGCCGGAGATCGCCGAGAACGGCGGCGTGGTGCCGGTCTCAGTGACGACGACGCTCGACAAGGTGACCTCGATCTCGTTCTTCGTGGCCGAGAACCCGTACGCGCTCGCCGCGTCCTACAAGATCGCCGACGGCACGATTCCGGGCGTTGCCAACCGGCTGAAGATGGCCAAGACCACCAAATTGGTCGCCATCGTCGAGGCTGACGGCAAGCTCTACAGCGCGACCAAGGAAGTGAAGGTCACCGTCGGCGGCTGCGGCGGCTAGGAGGATCGGTCCGATGGCATCAAGCATTCGCGTGCGCGCAACATCCAATGGCGACATCACCGAGGTGCAGGCGCTGATCCAACATCCCATGGACACCGGCCTGGTCAAGGATTCCAAGGGCGAGCTGATCCCGGCCCACTTCATCCAGGAGCTGAAGTTCGAATGTAACGGCAAGGACGTCTTTGTCGCCAATTGGGGCACGGCGGTCTCCAAGGACCCCTACGTCAAATTCAGCTTCAAGGGCGCCAAGAAGGGCGACGAGCTCAAGATCTCCTGGACCGACAACAAGGGTGCGTCGGATACGACCACCGCGAAGATCGCGTGATGAAGACCCGCTTCTCCCTCCTGCTTGGCTCGGTGAGCGCCGCGCTCGTTGCGTGCGCCCTCACCTCGCCGCGAGCCGTCGCGGCTGATAAGGTCGATCCCGTTGCTGATGCGAAGGCGTTCCAGAATTTCTTCTTCCAGAAATTTCCGAACGTGAAGCGCGAGGATTTCGTCAACGGTCCTTATTCCATGAACGAGGACATGAAGCGGCAGTGGCAGGAGAAGGAAGAATTCCCGCCTTACGAGTTCGCGCTCGACGCCGGCAAGGAAATGTTTTCGACCCCGTTTAAGAACGGCAAGACTTACGCCGATTGCTTCCCGAACGGCGGCATCGGCATCCGCCAGAACTATCCCTATTTCGACAGCAAGGAAGGCAAGGTCATCACGCTGGAGCTCGCGCTGAACCGCTGCCGCGAGGCCAATGGCGAGGCGCCCTATTCCTACGTCAAGGACGAGATGGCCTCGCTCACCGCCTACATGGCCTACACCTCGCGCGGCAAGCCGATGGACATCAAGATTCCCGATGATCCCCGTGCGCTCGAAGCGTTCGAGAACGGCAAGCGGTATTTCTACACCCGCCGCGGCCAGATGAACTTCTCCTGCGCGAGCTGCCACGTGCAGAGCCCGGGCGAGCGCATCCGCGCCGAGACTCTGGCGCCGGCGCTCGGCATTTTGAATGCGATGCCGATCTACCGCTCCGAATGGAGCGGCATGGGCACGACCAGCCGCCGCTTCGTCACCTGCAACAGCCAGACCCGGGCGGTTCCGCTGGAGCCGCAATCGGACGAATATCGCGACGTCGAATATTTCCTCTCCTACGTCGCCAACGGCCTGCCGATCTCGGGACCGGGAGCGCGGCCATGAAGCGGGCATGTCTCCTGGCCACACTGGTTGCATTGACCATCGCGCTACCGTCGGCACGCGCGGCAACGGAAGCGGAGTACAAGGCGGCCTATGCCGCCGCCGAAGCCGCAGCCAAGGAGGCGGCCAGCCTGCGCCACCAATGGACCACGACCGTCGCGACGCTGGCGGCGGCGAAGAAGGCGGCCGATGGCGGCGATTTCGACCGCGCATTTGCCGCAGCGAAAGAGGCCGAGGCGCTGGCGAAGGCGTCGATCTTCCAGGCTAATTCCGAAAAAGAGGCCTGGAAGGCGATGGAAATCCGCTAGACTGGGCCTGGCGCGCGAGAACATCGTGCTCCAGATCATTCTTTGAGCATGATCTTGTCGGAAAGCCGCACCACACCTTGCGCTGACGCGGCCCCTTCGGATCCGGATCATGCTTGTGGAACAGTCGACAGCGTTGAGGGCGCGGAGAAGTTAAGATGGCCATCCGCCGCCGCGATTTCCTGAAGAGCGCGGGCCTAGCCGCCGCATCGCTCGGACTGCCGCGGCTCGCGCGCGGTGCCGACACCGCGAGCATCTATGACATCGAGCGTTTCGGCAATGCGCGCATCCTGCACATCACCGACACGCATGCGCAGCTCAATCCGGTCTATTTCCGCGAGCCCAGCGTCAATATCGGCATCGGCGAGATGGCGGGACGACCGCCGCACCTGGTTGGCCGCGCCTTCCTGGAGCGGTTCGGCATCCGGTCCGACAGCGCGGATGCCTATGCCTTCACCTGCCTCGAATTCGAGAAATCTGCGGGCCGTTTCGGCAAGCTCGGCGGCTTTGCCCATCTGAAGACGCTGATCGACCGCTTGCGCGGCGACGTCGGCGAAAAGCATTCGCTGCTCGTCGATGGCGGCGACCTCTGGCAGGGCACCGGGCTTGCCAATGTCATGCAGGGCCGCGACATGGTCGAGGTCGCCAACCTGCTCGGCATCGAGGCGATGACCGGGCATTGGGAATTCACCTATGGCGAGCAGGTGCTGCGCGACAATCTCGAGCGCTTCAAGGGCGAGTTTCTGGCGCAGAACGTCTTCCTGACCGAAGAGGCCGCCTTCAACGATGCTCCCGCCTTCGACAAAGCCAGCGGGCGCGTGTTCAAACCGTCTGTCATCAAGGAGCTTGGCGGCCATCGTGTCGCAATCGTCGGCCAGGCGTTCCCTTACGTGCCGATCGCGCATCCCAAGCGGTTCACGCCGGACTGGACCTTTGGCATCCGCGAAGAGGAGTTGCAGAAGCATGTCGATGCTCTGCGCGCCACCGACAAGGTCGATGCCGTCATCCTGCTGTCGCACAACGGCATGGACGTGGACCTGAAACTCGCGAGCCGCGTCACCGGCATCGACGTTATCCTCGGCGGCCATACCCACGACGCCGTGCCGCAGCCGATTGCCGTGAAGAACGCTGGAGGCACCACGCTCGTCACCAATGCCGGCTCCAACGGAAAATTCCTGGCCGTGCTCGATCTCGCAATCGGCAAGGGCAAGGTCAGCGACATTCGTTATCATCTGCTGCCGGTTTTTTCCGAGCTGCTGAAGCCGGATGCGGGGATGGCCGAGCTGATCGGCCGGCTGCGCGCGCCGCATGTGAGCGACTGGTCGGAGAAGATCACAACGCCCGATCGCCTGCTCTACCGCCGGGGCAATTTTTCCGGTCCCGTCGACGAGTTGATCTGCACGGCGCTGCGCAGCGAGCTCGATGCCGAGATCGCGCTGTCGCCGGGCTTCCGCTGGGGCGTCACCGCGCTGTCGGGCCAGGCGCTGACGATGGAGGATGTGCTCGCGGAAACCGCGATCACCTATCCCGAGACCTATGTGCAGGAGATGACCGGCGCACAGATCAAGGACGTGCTGGAGGACATCTGCGACAACCTCTTCAACGCAGATCCCTATTACCAGCAGGGTGGCGACATGGTGCGCGCCGGCGGGTTCAGCTACACCTGCACGCCGGACGCCGCGATCGGCAGCCGCATCTCCGAGCTGAAGCTCAATGGCGGCAAGGCGCTCGGCGCCAGCCACCGCTACAAGGTCGCAGGCTGGGCCTCCGTCAACCGCCAGCAAGGCGCGCCGGTGTGGGACGTCGTTGGCAAATATCTGCGCTCGGGACGAATGTTTCAGGAGCGGCTCGGCTCCGGCGTCACCCTGAAAGGGGTCGAGGGCAATCCAGGCATTGCAGGACAAGGATGATGCGGTCGCAAATCTCATCCGCGATGCTGCTGGCATTGCTCGTCTGGGCAGCGATCCCGCCGGCTTTGCGCAGCAGGTGCCGCTGCAGGACAAGCCGTTCGCCGAGCACAAGGTCGTACTTCAGCTCTCCGACGGCGATGCGAAGAAACAGGCACTGGTGCTCAGCGTCGCCAACAACCTGCTGAAGGCTTACGACCCCGACAAGATCGCGGTCGAAGTGGTGGCGTTCGGTCCCGGTATCGATCTATTGCTGTCCGGCAGCGAGCGTCGCAAGCAGGTCGAGAGCCTGATCGCACAGGGCGTGCGCTTCGACATCTGCCTCAATACGGTGGACACGATCGAGCGCGAGACAGGCAAGCGGCCGGAGTTCATTCCCGCGGCAACGCCGGTGCAGGTGGGCGTCGGGCAGATCCTGTTCCTGGCGGAGAACGGCTACACGGTGGTGCGGCCGTAGGAGCTGTCCGAGCTTGTCGCACGTCCGCGCAACACAATCGGTGTCATTCCCCGCGAAGGGGGGAATCTAGTGCGCCGCGGCCCCTCCATCCCGTTCAGCGCCTCTGGAATACTGGATCGCCCGCCTGCGCGGGCGATGACAGGGGTGGGTGGGGACGGCCACCCGCGCAATAAAGATCTTCTAAAGTTCATTCTCTACACAGTGATTTGCTTCTCTCTAGGGCCCGCCCCTAGTAGAATCCTCGAAATCACCACACGCCGGGTCCTGCCATGATCTTCCGCCAGCTCTTCGACAGTGTTTCGGGCACCTACAGCTATCTGCTTGCGAGCCGCCCAGGCGGCGAGGCGCTGATCCTCGATCCCGTGTTGGAGAAGGTCGACCGCTACTGCCAGTTGCTGCGCGAGCTCGACCTCAAGCTGGTCAAGGCGATCGACACCCATCTGCATGCCGATCACGTCACCGGTCTCGGCGAGTTGCGCGACCGCACCCATTGCATGACCGTGATGGGCGATCAGACCAAGGCCGACGTGGTGGCGATGCGGGTCGCCGACGGCGATAAAGTGACGATCGAGGGCCTGTCGCTCGACGTGATGTACACGCCGGGCCACACCGACGATTCCTATTCGTATCTGATGGGTGACCGTATCTTCACCGGCGATACGCTTCTGATCCGCGGCACCGGCCGCACCGATTTCCAGAACGGCTCATCGCGCGCGCAATACGATTCGATTTTCAACCGCCTGCTCAAGCTGCCGGACGAGACGATGGTGTTTCCGGCGCATGACTACAAGGGCGATACCGTCTCCACCATCGGCGAGGAGAAGCGCTACAATCCGCGGCTCCAGGTCCGCTCGGTCGACGAATATATCGAGCTGATGGCCAATCTGAAGCTGCCCAATCCGAAGATGATGGATGTTGCGGTCCCCGCCAACATGCATGTCGGCCTGCATCAGGAGGAGCTCGAGAAAGAGGGCCGCGCGCTCAGTGCCGCCGAGGCGATCCGCATTCTCGGCCGGCCCGACATCCTGCTGGTTGACCTGCGCGAGAGCAACGAGCGGATGAAGCACGGCATGCTCGAAGGAGCACTGCACACGCCCTATCAATCCGTGGAGGAGAGCCTGAAGCCCGGCGGCATGCTGCGCGAGGTCGCAGCCGCGACCGGCCGCCGCGTCGTGTTCTTCTGCGCCTTCGGCGAACGCTCGGCGATGGCGGTGGCCGCCGCCAAGGAGGCGGGGCTCTCCAACAGCGCGCACATCGCCGGCGGCCTGGATGCCTGGAAGAAGGCAGGCGGGCCGGTGGTGCACTGAACGGCCGAGTGCCGTGCTTGAGATAGATCAGGAAGTTCCCATATGTCGGGCTAGGACGGATGCAGCATCACCATCCGGGAGCCGCCATGGCCAAGATCGGCAAGCCGAGCGAGCCGCCCAAGATCGCGGACAACAAGATCGCGGACGATAAGCAAGCGCAAGACAAGGCGAAAAAGCCCAAGCCTCCGCGCGAGATCGACCATGACGATTACGAAGACGGCGACATCGCGACCCCGAAGCGCGACCGCTACGGCCCGGACGACGAGCCGTTGTGAGGACGGTGCTCGCGGGTTGAGCGCACGCTGGCGCAACATCCTCCAAAGTCGTCCCGGCGAAGTGCAGGCTAGCGACACACCTCGTGCCGCCGCCCGCGCTACCTGCCATGCGCCCGCGTTCATGGACAAATAACCGCTCTGCCCGATAGTTTGCGCCTCCTTTAGCACGCAAGACGGAACTACAATGGTCGACGTTCTCGCCGCACCGCAGCAAAGCAAGGCGGACAGCGCGCTGCGCACGCTGACGGGGATTTCGATCGCGCATTGGGTGAGCCATTTCCATCTGCTCGTGCTTCCGATGCTGTTCCCGTTCCTCAAGAGCCAGCTCGGCGTCGGCTATATCGAGCTCGGCTTCGCACTCACCGTGTTTGCGGTGGTGTCGGGATTGACGCAGGCGCCGACCGGCTATCTCGTCGACCATTTTGGCGCGCGACGAATTCTGCTGGCCGGGCTCGCGCTCGGCGGCTTCGCGCTGATCCTGCTCGGCTTGCACCTCAGCTACGCCTCGCTAATCGCCTGCGCCGTGCTGCTGGGCCTCGCCAACAGCGTCTACCATCCCGCCGATTACGCGATCCTGGCCGCGCACATGGACGAGGCGCGGATGGGCCGCGCCTTCTCGATTCACACTTTTGCCGGCTTTCTCGGCGGCGCCCTCGCTCCTGCCATCGTCGCTGCGCTCGTCACATTGTCCGGTGGCACTGGAGCGCTGATCGCCTCCGGCGCGATCGGTGTCGCGGTGGCGCTGCTGCTGATCGCCATGAACATTCCCGACGCCGGTGCGCACAAGACCAAACCCGGCAGCGCGAACGCGCCAAAACAGGCCGTCATCACGCCGGCGCTGATCACGCTGACCGCGCTGTTCATGCTGCTGAGCCTCTCGGTTGCCGGCATCAACAATTTCGGCGTGGTGGCACTGATGAGCGGCTACGGCGCCACCTACTCCGCCGCCAACATCGCGCTGACGGCATTCCTTGGCGCCAGCGCCATCGGCGTGCTCGCAGGCGGCTTGCTCGCCGACCGGACCGAGCGCCACGGCCAGGTCGCCGCAGCCTGCTTTGCCGCGAATGCGGCGATCGTGCTGCTGATCGCACTCGCCACACTGCCGGGCTGGGCTCTCACCGCCGCGATGACGGCCGCAGGCTTCCTCAGCGGCGTGATCGCACCCTCGCGCGACATGCTGGTGCGCAACGCGGCTCCTCCCGGCGCTGCGGGGCGTGCCTTCGGCATCGTCTCCACCGGATTCAATCTCGGCGGCATCGTCAGCCCGCTGCTGTTCGGCTGGATCATGGACCAGAGCGCGCCGCATTGGGTGTTCGGCGCCTCCGTGATCTTCATGGCGGCGACGGTGGTGCTGTCACCGTTCACGGAGCGGAAGCGGCGACCACAAAGTTAATCGTCCGTTCCCGCGCCAAGCATCGCCCCGCGGTTATGACCCCGGGTCGGCGCGCCCTTGGGGGGCGCTTGTCCGGAACGACGGTTGTTGCTTGGGGCGTGCGCCGCCACCCCTACGTCGGCGACACCGCACTCTTCAGCGCGCCCGCCTGCGGGGCGGCACCGCCCGTCAACCTGGCGCGTTCGGTGTTCGGCCAGAGCAGCAGCAAGCCGAGCAGGCCGGAGCCGACCATGATCGCCGCATTGATGGTGAAGCCGGTCATGTAGCCGTCGAGCATGCTGCCGGCGCGCTGGATCACGGTGCCCATCACGGCGGGTGCGATGATGCCCGAAAGCGTATAAAGCGCGCCGTAGATCGCGAGGATGGCGCCGCGCTGCGATGTCGGCGTGAACTCGCCGAGCATGGGCGGGCACACGACATAGATCGCGCCGCACAGGCCCGTTCCGACCACCAGCAAAGCCAGCTGAAGGCCGGCGCCCTGGACATGCGGCATCGTCGCCAGAATCAGGCCGCCGACGACCAGCGGCACCGAGCCGAGCACGCCGCGGGCGATGCGCGTGGTCGAGCCGCGCGCCATCATCATTTGCGAGATCCAGCCCGTCAGGATCACGACGGTGGCGCCGAAGATCCAGGGCAGAGTGGAAATCCAGCCGGCCTGGCTCTGCGAGAAACCGAGGCCCTTGATGATGAACGGCGTGAACCAAGTCAGCCCGAGCGACAGCGCCCAATAGGCGCCGAAGGTCGCGGCGACGCAGCCGAGAAAGGTGCGCGAGGTAAGAAGCTGAATATAGGGAATCTTCGTCTCGGTTGCGGCGAGGGCCTGCGCATCCTCCAACGGCCCCTCCTTGCCGAGCGCGAGCCAGGCACAGACCCAGATCAGGCCGACGACGCCGAGCGCGCCGAAGGCATAGTGCCAGGAATGGTTGACGATGATCCAGTTCAAGGCCGGCACCGCGATGATCACGCCAAAGGCCGAGCCTTGCGACAGGATCGCGGTCGGCAGCGTGCGCTTCTCGTCAGGGAACCATTTGTAGATGGCGTGCGCTGCGACCGAGAAGGCCGGGCCTTCGCCGGCGCCCAGCACGATGCGGCAGATCAGGAGCGTGGTGAAGGAGACGGTGCCGACCATCGGAAACTGCGCCAGTGCCCAAACCACTGCGAGCGCCAGCAGCACCCAGCGCGTCGGCACCTTGTTGACGATGAAGCCGACCACGATGGCCGAGATCGAGAACAGGAAGAAGAACGACGAGCCGAGCAGGCCGAATTGCTCCGGCGTGAGCTTGAGGTCCGCCATGATCGGCACGCCGGCAAGACCGACGACGATCTTGTCGGCGAAGTTCACCAGCATGAACAGAAACAGGAGAAAGGTGATGGTCCAGGCGCCCTTCGGCGTCGCTGTCGGCTTGCTCGCCGCGGACGGCGTTCCCTGAGCGCTCATGCTTCTATTTTCCCCATGTATCTTTTTGGCACTTTTTTGATTTGACCTTCTTGGAGCTAACAACGGCGTGGATGCCAACGCAACCCCGGCATTTCCGCAGCAAGTGTGCTAGGCAGCAATTCCGCTAATTCCGTCCGGCGCCATTAATCGTGCTGAACATCAAAAATCTCTCGAAGACCTTCTTCTCAGCCGGCGAGCCGGTCCACGTGCTGCGCGGCGTCGATCTCGACCTCGCGGCCGGCGAGCGGGTCGCGCTGACGGGCGAATCCGGCAGCGGCAAGAGCACGCTGCTGCACCTGATCGCCGGGCTCGATGCGGCTGATAGCGGCTCGATCCGGCTGGCGGATATCGAGGTCACCAAGCTGTCGGATGCGGGACGCGCCAGCTTGCGACGCGACCGGGTCGGCTTGGTTTTTCAGCAGTTCAATCTGATCCCGAGCCTGTCGGTCGCGGACAACCTCGCCTTCCAGGCCCGGATCGCCGGCCGGCATGATGCGGCCTGGACCAAAGAGCTGATCGAACGGCTCGGACTCCGCACTCTCCTCAAGCGTTATCCCGAGCAATTGTCGGGCGGACAGCAGCAGCGGGTCGCCATCGGCCGGGCGCTGGCGACGAAGCCCTCGCTGCTGCTGGCGGATGAGCCGACCGGCAATCTGGACGAAGCCACCGCCGAGGACGTGCTGGCGCTGACGCGCGATCTCGTGGCGCGCACCGGCTGCGGCTTCCTGATGGCGACGCACAGCCTGCATCTGGCAGCGACGCTCGACCGCCACCTTACCTTGCACGGCGGGCGCATCGCATGAGGCGCGCGCTGTGGATCCTCGCCGTGCTGCTCAGCCATTGGCGGCGTCACCAGATGCAGTTCGCAACGCTGCTGATCGGGCTGATCGCGGCGACCGCGCTGTGGAGTGGCGTGCAGGCGATCAACCAGCAGGCCCGCAGCGCCTATGACCGCGCCGCGGCGACATTCGGCGGCGCACGTACGGCGATGCTGGTCGCGCTGGATTCCGCGACCTTTTCCCAGGAGCTGTTCATAAAATTGCGCCGCGCCGGCTGGCCGGTCTCCCCGGTACTGGAGGGACGCGTCCAGATCAATGGACGCTCGGTGCGGCTGCTCGGCATCGAGCCGGTGACGCTGCCGACCGACGTCGGCAATGCGCCGCGCCTTGGCGCCTCGGATCTCAGCAGTTTCGTCGCGCCGCCGGGCCAGACGCTGGTGGCGCGGGAGACGCTGAGTGACTTGCAAGAGCAGGAGGGTGCGGTGCCGGCGATCAGCAGCGGCGCAAAACTGCCGCCGCTGCGCGTGCTGCCGCAGCTCGTGCCCGGCGTGCTGGTGGTCGATATCGGCGTGGCGCAGCGGCTCCTCAACAAGCCGGACCAGGTGTCGCGGTTGCTGATCGGCAAGGCGAAGGGCAAGCCCGCGCCGCTTCAAAGCGTCGTCGGCGATCAGCTGCAGCGGATCGAGCCGGATGCCGAGACGGAGCTGGAACGTCTCACCGACAGTTTTCATCTCAATCTCACCGCCTTCGGGCTGTTGTCATTCTTCGTCGGGCTCTTCATCGTCAATTCAGCCGTTGGCCTCGCCTTCGAGCAACGTCTGCCGATGCTGCGGACGTTGCGCGCCTGCGGCGCGTCGGCGCGGCTGGTCAACACGATGCTGGTGCTGGAGCTGGTGGTGCTGGCGCTGATCGCCGGGCTGATCGGGCTCGTCTGCGGTTATTTCATCGCGGCAGCGCTGTTGCCCGACGTCGCGGCCTCGCTGCGCGGGCTCTATGGCGCACAGATCCCCGGGCAGCTCACGCTGCGTTCCGAATGGTGGCTAGCCGGTATCGGCATCAGCGTTGTCGGCGCGCTGGTCGCGGCCGCAACCAGCCTGATCAAGGCGATCAGGATGCCGGTGCTGGCAACCGCGCAACCACGCGCCTGGCAGCAGGCGCAGCGCCGCTGGCTGATCCTGCAAAGTGCAGGCGCCTGCGCCGTATTCATGGTCGCGCTGCTGCTGCTTCACTATGGGCAATCGCTGGTCGCAGGCTTCGGCGTGCTGGCCGCGCTGATGTTCGGTGCGGCCCTGATCCTTCCGGCATTTCTCGAACTCATCCTGCTCGTTGGCCAGCGTTGGGCGAAAGGGCCGCTGGCGCTGTGGTTCTGGGCCGACAGCCGGCAGCAACTCTCCGGATTGTCGCTGGCGCTGATGGCGCTGCTGCTTGCACTCGCCGTCAATGTCGGGGTGTCCACGATGGTGGAGACCTTCAGCCGCACCTTCATCGGCTGGCTCAATGGACGGCTGGCGGCCGACGTCTACATCAGCGCGTCCGACAACACGCAAGGTGTTGCGATCCGGAACTGGCTGCGCGAGCGCAGCGATGTCCAGGCGATCCTCTCGGGCGCACGCGCGGAGGCGCAAGTTCAGGGCCAGCCGGTGGAATTGCTCGGCCTTCCCGACCACGCGCTCTATCGCGAACGTTGGCCGCTGCTGGAAGCCGCGCCGCGCGCCTGGACCCGGCTCGTGCCCGGCAATGCTGCCTTCATCAGCGAGCAGTTGAGCCGCCGGCTGAACATCCGCGTCGGCGACGTCGTCGAGGTGCCGGCGCCGGGCGGGACCTGGGAGCTCGACATTGTCGGCATCTATGCTGATTACGGCAATCCCAAGGGGCAGCTCGCGGTCAATGTCGCGGCGCTGATCCGGCAATTTCCACAGACGCCGCAGACGCGGATCGGCCTGATCGTCAACAAGAACGATATCCCCGGCCTGATCTCAGCGTTGCAGAAGCAATTTGCGCTCGACGATCGCAGCGTCGCCGACCAGGCGACGGTGAAAGCAGAATCGATCCGCATCTTCAACCGCACCTTTGCGGTCACGTCCGCGCTGAATGCCTTTACGCTTGGCGTCGCCGGCATCGCGCTGCTCACAAGCCTGCTGACGTTGGCCAACTCACGCCTGCCGCAGCTTGCGCCGCTGTGGGCGATGGGCCTCACCCGGCCGCGCCTTGCCGCGATCGAGCTGGCCAAGACGCTATCGGTGGCGCTGTTCACATCGCTCTTGGCCGTGCCGCTCGGCCTCTTGGTGGCGTGGTGCCTGATCGCGATCGTCAATGTGAAGGCATTCGGCTGGCGGCTGCCGTTCCATGTGTTTCCGCTGCAATTGGTCGAGTTGGTCGCGGTCGCGCTGCTCGCCTCGCTGCTTGCCGCATTGCTGCCGATGCTACGGCTGGCGCGCATGCAGCCGGCAAATCTCGTCAAGGTGTTCGCCAATGAGCGCTGAGAAAATCTCACGACGCGCGGTCGTCGGCAGCTTTGCTGCGCTGGCACTCACACCTCGCGCAGGGGCGCAGGGCTATGCCGGACTCGGCGAAACCGCGGACGGCTTTGCCAAAGTAACGGCGGGCAAGGTCTTCACCTTTCCGGGCGATCACGGGCCGCATCCGGAGTTTCGTATCGAGTGGTGGTATCTCACGGCCAACCTCGTCGATGCCAATGGCGCTGCTTGCGGCCTACAATGGACCCTGTTCCGCCAGGCGGCGCAGCCAGGCCCGCAACGCGAGGGCTGGGCCAATCAGCAGATATGGATGGGACATGCGGCGGTGACGCGCGCCGACACCCACCGCTTTAGCGAGACGTTTTCACGCGGCGGTGTGGGGCAGGCCGGCGTCACGGCCAAGCCGTTCGATGCCTGGATCGACGATTGGGAAATGAAGGGTCTTGAGCGCACCGACGATCGCACGCTGGCGCCGCTGACGCTCAAAGCCTCGGCGACCGATTTCAGCTATACACTGACGCTGGAGGCCGATCGTCCGATGGTATTGCAGGGCGACCGCGGCTACAGCCGCAAGTCGGAGCGCGGGCAGGCATCTTACTATTACAGCCAGCCGTTCTATCGCGCACGCGGCAGCATCACGATCGACGATAAGCCGGCCGAGGTGATGGGCCAGGCCTGGATGGACCGCGAATGGAGCAGCCAGCCGCTGGATGCCGATCAGACCGGTTGGGACTGGCTGTCGCTGCATCTCGGATCCGGCGACAAGCTGATGCTATACCGGCTGCGGCAGAAGGACGGCCAAAACTATCCGTTCGGCAACTGGATCAGCGCCGCCGGCGAGACGCGGATGATTGCAGGTCGCGACATCCAGATGATGCCGAAGGCGACCGCGGATGTTGCGGGACGCAAGCTGCCGGTGGAGTGGCAGATCGCAATCCCCTCGCAATCGTTCTCGATCCTGTGCAAGCCGCTCAATCCAGGGGCCTGGATGGGGACCGGCTTCTCCTACTGGGAAGGGCCGATCAGCTTTGCCGGCACGCATGATGGCGTTGGCTATCTCGAGCTGACGGGCTATTGAAGCGCGATCTCGTCGAAGGAAATAACGATGCATCATCTCACCGCCCTCGTCACGCTGCTGGCGATCGCATTTTACTTTTTCACCGCCGTCAACGTCTCGCGCTCGCGCACCAAGACCGGCGTCAAGGTGCCGGCGATGTCCGGCCATCCGGATTTCGAGCGCGCCTTTCGCATCCAGATGAACACGCTGGAATGGATGCCGATCTTCCTGCCGGCGCTCTGGCTGTTCGCCATCTATATCAGCGACGCCATCGCAGCCAGCATCGGCGTGGTCTGGATCATCGGCCGCATCCTCTATTTCGTCGGCTATTCCCAGGCGGCGGCAAAGCGCAGCCTGGGTTTCGCGATCCAGAGCCTCGCCGCCGTGGCGCTGTGGGCGGGGGCGTTAGGGGCGGTGGCGTTGCGGCTGGTGTGAGGGCCCATCTGCGGCTCCAAATTCCGCCGTCATTCCGGGGCGGCGCATTGGCGCCGAACCCGGAATCTCGAGATTCTCAGGTGCGCAATTGCGCACCATAGTTCGATGCTTCGCATCGCCCCGGAATGACGCTGCGCGTCACTTCGTCAGCGGACAGCCACTTTCCTTGGCGGCGAAGAATGCCTTGTCGCCGGGAACGGTAGCGAGCAGCTTGTAATAATCCCAGGGCTTCTTCGATTCCGAGGGCTTCTTGACCTCGAACAGGTACATGTCGTGGACCATGCGGCCGTTCTCGAGCACCTTGCCACCTTGCGCGAAGTCGTCGTCGACCGGCAGCTCCTTCAGCTTCTTGGCAACCGCGTCCGGATCCTTGGTGCCGGCGGCCTTGACCGCCTTGAGATAGCTCAGCGTCGCCGAATAGGTGCCAGCGTGGATCATGCTCGGCATCCGCCCCGTCCGCTTGAAGAAGCGTTCCCCGAGATGGCGCGTCTTGTCGTTGAGATCCCAGTAATAGCCTTCGGTCAGCACCAGGCCCTGCGCGGCCTGCAGGCCGAGGCCGTTCACCTCGGCGAGCGTCATCAGAAGGCCTGCGAGCTTCTGGCCACCGGAGACGATGCCGAACTCGGACGCCTGCTTGATCGAGTTGGTGGTGTCAAGACCGGCATTGGCGAGGCCGACGATCTTCGCCTTGGAGCTCTGCGCCTGCAGCAGGAAGGACGAGAAGTCAGAGGAATTGAGCGGCACGCGCACCGAGCCGACTACCTTGCCGCCATTGGCGGTGACGATCTCGCTGGTGTCCTTCTCCAGCGCGTAGCCGAAGGCGTAGTCGGCAGTGAGGAAGAACCAGGTGTCGCCGCCGGCCTTGGTCAGCGCACCGCCGGTGCCGACGGCGAGCGCGCGGGTGTCGTAGGCCCAGTGGAAGCCGTAGGGCTGGCAGGCATCGCCGGTCAGCCGCGAGGTCGCGGCGCCGACGACGATGTCGATCTTCTTCTTTTCCTTGGAGAGCTCGTGGATCGCGAGTGCGACCGAGGAGGTGGTCAGCTCCGTGATCATGTCGACATTCTCGACGTCATACCAGCGCCGCGCGATCGAGCTGGCGAGATCCGGCTTGTTCTGGTGGTCGGCCGTGATGAGCTCGATCTTCTGGCCGAGCACCTCGCCGCCAAAGTCCTCGATCGCCATCTTCGCGGCTTCGACCGACCATTTGCCGCCGTAATCGGCATAGACGCCGGACTGATCGTTGAGGATGCCGATCTTGACGCCCTGCGCGGCGGCCGGCGACGCCAGCAATACGGCCGAGGCCGCTGCGGCCAAAAATGCTGATTTCATATGTTAACTCCCAGCAGTCTTCTGTTGTGAAATCGCGCGGATAGTAGTGAAGAACCCCGCGCGTGCCCATCCATTTCGGCGTAGGCCGTTAGTATGGAGGTGGGCGCTATATTCTCCGCTTCGTCACCGGACCAAGCGCGCCTTGGGCCAGCGCGCGTCACTGGGGGTGAGTCCCGGATCTGCGCTTAGGCTTGTCCGGGACGACGGCGCGGATGTGGATACGCCGGTGGCGACACTGACTTACGCAGGGGCCCCTGGCTTCTTATCCCGCCGCCCCTCCGCCAGGTTCCTCACCACCACATAGAAGATCGGCGTGAACAGAAGGCCGAACAGGGTGACGCCGATCATGCCGAAGAACACGGCAACGCCGACGGCCTGCCGCATCTCCGAGCCGGAGCCGCTCGAGATCACCAGCGGCAGCACGCCGAGGATGAAGGCGAAGGAGGTCATCAGGATCGGGCGCAGGCGCAGGCGGCAGGCTTCGATGACGGCCTCGAGCCGAGGCTTGCCCTCGAGCTCGATGTCGCGCGCGAACTCGACGATCAGGATCGCGTTCTTTGCTGCGAGTCCCACCAGCACGACGAAGCCGATCTGGGTGAGGATGTTGACGTCCTGGCCCATGATGCGCACACCGATGGTGGCAGCGAGCAGGCACATCGGCACGATCAAGATCACTGCAAACGGCAAGGTCCAGCTGCCATATTGCGCGGCGAGCACGAGATAGACGAACAGCACGCAGATCGGGAACACGTAGAGGCCGGCATTGCCGCCTGTGACCTGCTGATACGACAGATCCGTCCATTCGAAGGTGAAGCCGCTCGGCAAGGTATCGTTGGCGAGCTGCTTGATGGTGTTGAGCGCGGTGGTCGAGCTGGTGCCCGGCGCCGGCTCGCCCTGCAATTCGGACGCTGCGTAAAGATTATAGCGCGCGACGCGATCGGGACCCGAGACATCCTTGAACTCGACGACGCTGCCGAGCATCACCATGTCGCCGGAGGCGTTGCGCGTGCGCAGCCGCGCGAGGTCGCTCGGCTCCTTGCGGTACGGGAAATCGGCCTGCGCGGTGACGTGGTAGGTGCGGCCGAACAGGTTGAAGTCGTTGACATAGGTGGAGCCGAAATAGGACTGGATCGTGTCGTTGATGTTGGAAATGGGAACGCCGAGCTTCTGCGCCTTGGTGCGGTCGATGTCCACGAAGAGCTGCGGCGTGTTGGCCGTGAACGGCGAGAACACCGAGGTGAGACTGGGTGCCTTGCGCGCGGCGGCGACCAGCTCGTCGGTCGCAGCGGCGAGCATTTCGGGCCCGCGGCCCTGGCGATCCTGGACGCGGATCGTGAAACCGCCGCCGGTGCCGATGCCGGGCACGGCCGGGGGCGGAATCACGATAATGAAGGCACCCTGAATTGCGGTGAGGCGCTTGCGCAGCTCGGCCGTGATGGCGTTCGCGGACAGCCCCTTTTTCAGTCGCACCTCGGGCTCATCGAAAACCGGAAAGAGCGCCGCCGCGTTGCCGGCCTGCGTGCGCGTGGCGCCGGAGAAGCCGGCGAATGCCGCAACACGGACGATGCCCGGCGTATCTAGCGAGATCCGCTCGATCTCACGCACGACCTCCGTGGTGCGCGCCAGCGACGCCGCGCCCGGCAATTGCACGGATATGATGACGTAGCCGCGATCCTGCGCGGGAATGAAGCCCTGCGGCGTCGTCACGATCAGCCAGCCGGCGCTGCCGATCAACACCACGTACGCCAGAAGCATCACGACCGAATGCCGGATCACGAAATTGGCAAGACCCGC
Source organism: Bradyrhizobium sp. 179 (assembly GCF_023073535.1). NCBI lineage: Bacteria > Pseudomonadati > Pseudomonadota > Alphaproteobacteria > Hyphomicrobiales > Nitrobacteraceae > Bradyrhizobium > Bradyrhizobium sp. 179. Next base: position 29,402 of record NZ_JADPJR010000116.1, read on the forward strand.
ATAGCCGTGCGCCAGCCGGTCGAACACCCGGTTGAACACGCCAGTGAAAGCATTCCAGCCGCGCGCGATGACGTTCCAGGCGGCCGGCGGCCGCTTCTCCTCGTGCGGCACCAGGATCTGCGAAGCCAGCGCCGGCGATAGCGTCAGCGAGCAGAAGCAGGAGATCGCGGTCGCGACCGCGATGGTGACGGCGAATTGCTGGAAAAATTGCCCAGAAATGCCGCCCAGGAACGCGGTCGGGACGAACACCGCGCAAAGCACCAGCGCGATCGACACCAGCGCGCCGCCGACCTCTTCCATCGTCTTCAGCGCGGCGTCGCGCCGACTCATGCCGTGCTCGAGATGCCGCTCGACATTCTCGACCACGACGATGGCGTCGTCGACCACGATGCCGACGGCGAGCACGAGACCGAACAGCGTGAGATTATTGATGGAGAAGCCCAGCGCCGCCATCACCGCGAAAGTGCCGACCAGCGACACCGGAATAGCAATGATCGGAATGATCGCGGGCCGCCATCCTTGCAGGAACACCAGCACCACGACGACCACGAGCAGCATCGCCTCGTAGATGGTCTTGATCAGCTCGTGGACGGACTGCGCGATGAACTCGGTCGGGTTGTAGCCGATATTGTAGTCGAGACCTCTCGGAAAGCTCTCCTTGAGCTTCGTCATCGTGTCGGAAATGTTTTTCGCCGTCGCGAGCGCGTTGGATCCGGGCCGCTGCGTCACCAGCATGGCGACCGCGGATTTGCGCAGCAGGAAGCTGTTGGTGGTGTAGGACAAGGCACCCAGCTCGATGCGGGCGACGTCGCGCAGGCGGACAATCCGGCCATCGGGGCCGGCCTTGATCAGGATGTCCTCGAACTGCTTCTGATCCTTCAGGCGCCCCGTGAAGGTGAGGTTCGGCTGGAAAGCGCGGTCGGCGATCGGCGGCTCGGCGATCTGGCCGCCGGCGATCTGAACGTTCTGGGCGCGGATCGCCGCCAGCACCTCGGCCGAGGTCAGGCCGAGATTGGCGATCCGGTCGGGATCGAGCCACAATCGCATCGAATAGTCGCGTGCGCCAAAGATCTGGATGTCGCCGACGCCGTCGAGGCGCAGCAGCTGGTCGCGGACCTGGAGCAAGGCATAGTTGGAGATGTAGAGCTGGTCGAACGTGTCGTCCGGCGACAGCATGAACACGACCATCAGGATGTCGGGCGAGTTCTTGCGCGTGGTGACGCCGTTGCGCTGGACCTCCTCCGGCAGACGCGGCTGCGCGATGGCGACGCGGTTCTGCACCAGCACCTGGGCCTTGTCGAGATCGGTGCCGAGCTTGAAGGTGACGGTGATGGTGAGCTGGCCGTTCGAGGTCGCCTGGCTGTAGAGATACAGCATGTCCTCGACGCCGTTGATCTCCTGCTCGATGGGAGCTGCGACCGTGTCGGACACGGTTTGCGCGGAGGCGCCGGGATATTGCGTGGTGACCACCACGGTCGGCGGCACCACCTGCGGATATTCGGAGACCGGCAACGTGGTGTAGGCGATCGCGCCGACGATCAGCAGCACGATCGACAGCACCATCGCCAGGATGGGCTGGTTGATGGAGAGGCGGCCAAGATTCATGACTTGCCACCGGCCGGCGCTTGCGCCGTCTGCGGGGCGACCTTGGCGCCGACCCGGGCGCGCTGGATGCCGTTGACGATGACGCGATCCTCCGCCCTCAGCCCCTCGCGGATCACGCGCAGGCCGTCATCGAGCGGCCCGAGCACCACCGGACGCGCCTCGACCGTGTCATCGGGCTTCACCACGAACACGATCTTGCGGGACTGGTCGGTTGCGACAGCGACGTCCGGAATCAGCAGCGCATCATAGGGCGCACTGCCAATCAGGCGGACGCGCCCGAACTGGCCGGGCAGGATCGACAGGTCGGTGTTCTTGACCACGGCGCGGCTGCGCAGCGTACCGGTCGAGACGTCGAGGCGGTTGTCGAGGAAGTTGACGGTGCCCTCATGCGACGGCTTGGTTTCACCGGCCAGCGTCACCTGCACCGGGTTCGCAGTGTCGCGCGAGCTTGGGCGCCGCCCCTCGAACCATAATTTGCTGTATTTGATGAAGGTCGCCTCATCCATGTCGAAATAGATGTAGATCGGATCCAGCGTGACGATCGAGGTCAGCAGCGTCGAAGCGCCGTTGTCGCTGCCCTGCACGAGGTTGCCGGGACTGACGAGATGGCGGCTGACGCGACCGGTCAGCGGCGCCGTCACATGCGTGAACTCGATGTTGAGCTTGGCGGCCTTCAGCGCGCCTTCGGCCTGCATCTCGGCCGCATGCGCGGCCTGCAGGGCTTGGCGACGCTGATCGACCACCTGCTCCGAGACCGCATTGGTCTGCACCAGATTGAGGCCACGGTCGAGCTCGCGCTTGGCAAGCTCCACCCTGGCGCGCGCATCCGACAGCTGCCCCTCCGCCTGCGTGGCCACCGCCTCGAACGGACGGGGATCGATCACGTAGAGCAGATCGCCCTGACGCACGATGGCGCCGTCCTGGAACTCGACCGAGTTGACGAAGCCGCCGACGCGGGGGCGCACCTGCACCTCCTCGACCGCCTCGAAACGACCGGTGAACTCATCCCAATCGGTGACGGTGCGCTTGACCGGCTGAGCGACTGTCACCGGCGCCGGCGGCGGGGCAGCGGCCTGTGACGCCGGCTTGTCGCAGCCGGAAAGGGCGAACGCCGCAGCGAGAAGCCCGGCGATTGCGCTGCGCTGAACGAAATCGTGCTTTTTGACAAACTGCTCGCTTCCGTCCGGTCCGCTCATCCCAGGTCCTCGCATCAAAGCCGCAGGACAGGGTACTCGTCTACCCGCGGGCGACACAAGATGTGTTGCGATGATGAACTCTTCAAGACGACGGCGGACGCAAGGCTGGGGAAGAGGCCCTGACCGGATGGTGGGTTGACAGAGACCGAGACGGTCGCACACGCGCAGTGCGAATGGGTGACGAAAAGCGATGCTCGCCACCCTCCCCTTGGACGGCGACAAGCGGCCAGCGTCTTCGCGCATGACGGACGCCAGCGGCTCGGCTAGATTATGCTCATAAAACTAAGACGAATTGTCCAGGGAGGGCAGGCGTGCACCAGGGACGTGTCGTTTACGGCGCGATCGAGGAGGTCGTGTTCGGTCATCCTGCGGCCGAAGCCATCGTCGCGCAGATGGACCGGCTGGGCACGCGCCGCGCCTTCCTGATGGTCTCGGGCACGCTCAACCGGCAGACCGATGAAATCAAAAAGATTAGGCAGGCGCTCGGCGAGCGCTGCGCCGGCCTGTTCGACGCCATGCCGGCGCATACGCCGCGCGAGGCTGTGATCGCAGCCACCCATGCGGCGCGCGAGGTGAACGCGGATCTGATCGTCACCGTCGGCGGCGGCTCCATCACCGACGGCGCCAAGGCGGTGCAGCTTTGCCTCGCCAACGGCATCGATGATATCGGCGGCATCGAGCGCATCCGCGTCCACAAGGGCATTGCGCCCGAGCTGACCGCCCCGAGCGTACGGCAGATCAGCGTGCCGACCACGATTGCCGGCGGCGAGTTCAGCGCCATCGCGGGCGTGACCGACCGCAGCACGCATGTGAAACAGATGTTGCGGCATCCGCTCACGGTGCCGCGCGCAACCATCCTCGATCCCGCTATCACCGTGCACACGCCGGAATGGCTGTTTCTGTCCACCGGCATTCGCGCCGTCGACCATTGCGTTGAGGCGATCTGCTCGCGCGAAACGCACCCTTACGCCGATGCGCAATCGGTGAAGGGGCTCGCCATGCTCGCCGATGCGCTGCCGCGGGTAAAGGCCGATCCCGCCGATCTCGACGCGCGGATGGATGCGCAGATCGGCACCTGGCTGTCGATGGGCGCGCTTTCGGCCGGCGTTCCCATGGGCGCGAGCCACGGCATCGGTTACGTCCTGGGCGCAGCCTTCGACGTGCCGCACGGCCACACCTCCTGCGTGATGCTGCCGGCGGTGATGCGCTGGAATGCGCCCGACAATGCCGAGCGCCAGATGATCGTCGCGGCCGCCATGGGCTTCCCCGGCCAAAATGCCGCCGACGTGCTCGATGCCTTCATCCGCTCGCTCGGCATGCCCCGCAGCCTCGCCGAGGTGGGCGTATCGCCGGAACATTTCGACGCCATCGCCGAACAGGCGATGCGCACGAACTGGATCCCGCGCAATCCACGCAAGATCGATAGCCCCGCGCAAGTGCGCGAAATCCTGCTTCTTGCCGCATGATCCAAAGCCGGAGGACTGATGTATCCAGGTCAGCATGCCCGCCTACGCCCGCTTCAGCCTGCCTTCATCATGGCGGCGACGGACGAGACTGTCACCTATCGCGAGCTGGAGGCGCGCAGTAACCGCCTCGCGCATCTGTTTCGTAGGCACGGCCTGAAGCGGCTCGATCATTATTCGATCTTCATGGAGAACAATTCGCGCTATCTCGAAGCCTGCGCCGCGGGCGAGCGCTCTGGCCTCTACTACACCTGCATCAACTCCTTCCTGACGCCGGGCGAGCTCGCCTATCTCCTCGTCAACAGCCAGTCCAAGATCCTGATCACGTCAATGGCGAAGCTCGACATCGCGCGCGAAGCCATACAGGCTTGCCCCGACGTCAGGCTCTGCGTCGTCGCCGACGGTCCTGGCGAGAGCGAGCGCATCGTCGGCCTCGCCGACGTGACCGCCGGTCTGCCGACAACGCCGATCGCGGATGAGCGGCTCGGCACCGCCATGCTGTATTCGTCGGGCACGACCGGACGGCCCAAGGGCATCCTGCGACCGCTGCCGGAGGAGCCGCCAAAGCACAATCTGCCGCTATTCGATTTCCTGGCGAAACTTTGGCACTACCGCGAGGGCATGGTCTATCTATCGCCGGCACCGCTGTATCACTCCGCGCCGCAAGCTGCCGTGAACCTCACGATCCGCATGGGCGGGACCGTCGTCATCATGGAGAGTTTCGATCCGGAACGTTACCTCCAGCTCGTCGAACGATGGGGCATCACCCACACCCAGCTGGTGCCGACGATGTTCTCGCGCATGCTGAAACTGCCGGAGGAAGTACGCACCCGCTATGACCTATCCTCGCTGGAGATCGCGATCCATGCCGCGGCGCCCTGCCCGGCCCTGGTCAAGGACGACATGATCAAATGGTGGGGACCGATTATCCACGAATATTACGGCGCCACCGAAGGACTCGGCTTCACCGCCTGCAACAGCGAGGAGTGGCTCGCCCATCGCGGCACGGTTGGCAAGGTGCTGCTCGGCGACCTCCACATTCTCGACGAGAACATGAGGGAGTGCCCGACCGGCACGCCTGGGCAGATCTGGTTCAAGACGGCCTCGCCGTTCGAATATTTCAACGATCCCGAAAAGACCCGGGAGGCGCGCTCTGCCGACGGCAGCATGAGCACGGTCGGCGACGTTGGCTATGTCGACAAGGACCGCTTCCTCTACCTCACCGATCGCGCGACTTTCATGATCATCTCCGGTGGCGTGAACATCTACCCGCAGGAATGCGAGAATCTGCTGATCACCCATCCGAAAGTCGCCGACGCCGCGGTGTTCGGCGTGCCCAATGCCGATCTCGGCGAAGAGGTGAAGGCGGTGGTGCAGCCGATGCCGGGCGTGGTGCCGGGCCCGGCGCTCGCGGAAGAGCTGATCGCGTTCTGCGCAAAATCGCTATCGCGGCAGAAGGTGCCGCGCTCGGTCGATTTCGAAAAGGAATTGCCGCGGCTGCCGACGGGGAAACTCTACAAGCGGCTGCTGCGGGATAGGTACTGGGGGAACAAGGCGTCGCGTATCGTGTGAGGCGCAGCCACAAACTCCGTTGTTGTCCCAGGGCGCGACGAGGTCGCAAACCCGGCGCGCGCTTCGGCGCGCTTGTCCGGGACAACACCGGCGGTTGTTGGCTGCCCCAGGGTAAAGGAACCGTCCCTTCGCACTGCACTCTGACTTCATGAGAGAACAGCGCCGCGGCATCCGTCATCCGAATTGTCGAGAGCGTGGACGGCCTTGCCGGTTGCCTCTCTTCACGCCCATCGTTATCGTCCCCTCAAACAGGCCAAAAGGCCAAAGGCCGATGTCCAGGGAGGACGAGGATGCGGACCGTGCGGGCGCTCGCCGCGACGGCGGCGCTATCTTTGCTGGCGTTTTCGACCATTGCGCTTGCCGGCGAGCCCAAGCAGGGCGGTATTCTGCGGATGTATCATCGCGATAGCCCGGCCAATGCGTCCATCCTCGAGGGCGCGACCTATTCGATCAACGTGCCGTTCATGGGGGTATTCAACAATCTGGTCATCTATGATCAGCACATCGCGCAGAACAGCCCTGAAACCATCAGGCCAGAGCTCGCCGAGAGCTGGTCCTGGAGCGGCGACAACAAAAAGCTGACGTTCAAGCTGCGTCAGGGCGTGAAGTGGCACGACGGCAAGCCGTTCACGTCGGCCGACGTCAAATGCACCTTCGATCTCCTGATGGGCAAGTCGCAGCAGAAGCTGCGGCAGAATCCGCGCAAGGCCTGGTACAACGAGGTCAACGACGTCACGCCGAACGGCGATTTCGAGGTCTCATTCGACCTCAAGCGGCCACAGCCGTCGCTGCTGGCGATGCTCGCATCCGGTTATACGCCGATCTATCCCTGTCACGTCTCGCCGGCCGACATGCGCACCCATCCGGTCGGAACCGGCCCGTTCAAATTCGTCGAGTTCAAGGCCAATGAATCGATCAAGCTGACGCGAAACCCTGACTACTGGAAGAAGGGCCTGCCCTATCTCGACGGCATCGAGTACACGATCATCACCAACCGCTCGACTGCCATCCTCGCCTTCGTCGCCGGCAAGTTCGACATGACCTTCCCGACGCACATTACCATCCCGCTCCTCAAAGACATCAAGTCGCAGGCGCCGACCGCGATCTGCGCCGTCGAGCCGACCAACGTTGCGACCAACATCATCGTCAATTCGGCGTCCCCGCCATTCGACAACATCGATATTCGCCGGGCGATGGCGATGGCGCTCGACCGCAAAGCCTTCGTCGACATCCTGTTCGAAGGCCAGGCCGATATCGGCGGCACCATGCTCCCGCCGCCGCAGGGCATCTGGGGCATGCCCAAGGACAAGCTGGAGACCATTCCAGGCTATGGCCCGAACGTGAACGCGAGCCGGGAGGAGGCCAAGAAGTTGATGCAGAAGGCGGGCTACGGCCCCGACAAGCACCTCGCGGTGAAGGTCTCGACACGCAATCTCGCGGAATATCGCGATCCCGCGGTGATCCTGATCGACCAGCTCAAGAGCATCTATATCGACGGCGAGCTCGACGTCGTGGAGACGGCGAACTGGTTCCCGAAGGTTGCACGCAAGGATTACATGCTCGGCCTGAACTTGACCGGCAATTCCGTCGACGATCCCGATCAGTCTTTCTACGAAAACTACTCCTGTGGTTCGGAGCGGAACTACACCAATTACTGCAACAAGGAGATCGAGAAGCTGTTCGACGTGCAGTCTCAAGAGATCGAAATAGGCAAGCGCAAGCAACTGGTCTGGGACATCGACAAGAAGCTGCAGGAGGACGTCGCCCGGCCGATCATCTTCCATGCGCGGGCCGGCACCTGCTGGCAGCCCTATGTCAAGGGGATCACGATCATGTCGAACAGCTCCTATAACGGCTTTCGCTACGAGGACGTCTGGATCGACAAGTAGCGCGGGCGGCTGACGGGTTCGACAGGAGGCGGTGCATGTTTGCCTATCTGGTGCGGCGCCTTTTCCTGATGCTCGTGACCCTGTTCGGGATCTCGATCGTCATCTTCTTCCTGCTGCGCATCGTCCCCGGCAACATCGTCGACATTCTGTTCGCCGCGGCCGGCTACGTCGATCCCGCCGACAAGGCCAATCTGGAGAAGGAGCTCGGCATCGACCAACCGCTGATCGTGCAATATTGGCACTGGATCGGCGGTCTTCTGCGCGGCGACTTTGGTTATTCCTACGTCTCGGAGAAGCCGGCGCTGCAGGAGATCCTGCCGCGGATTCCTATCACGGCGCGGCTTGCCGGCCTTGCGCTGTTGTTCTCGGCGTCCATCGGCATCCCGCTCGGCGTCATCAGCGCCGTGAAGCAGGGCACAAAACTCGACTATGCCCTGCGTGTCGTCAGCCTCAGCGGATTGTCGCTGCCCTCGTTCTGGCTTGGCCTTTTGATCCTGACCGCGTCGGTGGCGATGTTCGGGCAGATGCCGATCTTCAATCCAAATCCGCAGACCTGGCTCGAAGCGTTTGCCACCTATGCCGTGCCCGCGGCCGCCGTCGGCTTCCGCAGCGCCGCGCTGACCATGCGCATCACCCGCTCCTCGATGCTGGAGGTGCTGCGGCAGGATTATATCCGCACCGCCCGCGCCAAGGGCGCATCCGATGCTGCCGTGAACTATCACCACGCGCTGAAGAACGCGATCCTGCCCGTCATCACCGTGATCGGCATCGAGGCCGCGTTCCTGATCGGCGGCCTGATCGTCACCGAAACCGTGTTCAACATCCCCGGCGTCGCCCGCTTCCTGGTCGAGGCGATCCGCTGGCGCGATTACCCGATCGTGCAGAACCTCGTGATGTTCATTGCGGTCGTGGTCGTGTTCGCGAATTTCACCGTCGACATGCTTTACGCGGTGTTCGACCCGCGGATCAGGTATACGGACTAGGAGATCAGCTTGACCGCGATCGACTATGATCTCGAATTAAGGCGCGCCGGCGCACATGCGACCGGTGGCTGGCGGCGCGTGCTGTTCATGACGCAGCGGCACGTGTTGGGCGCGGCGGGGCTCGTCATCATGACGGTGTTCGTGTTGACTGCGATCTTCGCCGATTTCATCGCGCGCTACGATCCGCTGACGGTCGATTCCGCCCGAGCGCTGGCGCGCCCGAGCCTTGCGCACTGGATGGGCACCGATTCCTTCGGCCGCGACGTGTTCAGCCGCATCATCCACGGCGCGCGGATATCGCTGGCGGTCGGGCTTGGCTCCACGGCACTCGGCGGCTCGATCGGCGTGATCGTTGGCCTTACCTCCGGCTATCTCTCCGGCTGGGTCGATCTCGTGTTCCAGCGCGTCTCCGATGTTCTCCAGGCGCTGCCGCTTCTGGTGCTGGCGCTGGTGATGACGGCGGCGCTGGGTCCGTCACTGCCGAACGTCATCCTCGCCATCGCCATTCCGCTGATCCCGACGGTCGCGCGCGTCATCCGCGCCAACACGCTGGCACTGCGCGAACAGCCCTTCGTGGAAGCGGCAAAATCGATCGGTATGAGCGAGATGCGGATCGCGCTGCGCCACGTGCTGCCGAACACGCTGGCGCCGCTGATCGTGCTGGCGACCGCCCAGCTCGGCTCGACCATCCTGACCGAGGCTTCGCTGTCCTTCCTCGGCCTCGGCATTCCCGAACCTTATCCGTCGTGGGGGCGTATGCTCTCGGAATCCGCTGCCGAATATGTCCGCACTGCGCCGTGGCTGGTGATCTTCCCGGGCATCGCCATCAGCCTCGCGGTGTTCGGCGCCAATCTGTTCGGCGACGCCCTCCGCGACATCCTCGATCCCCGGCAGCGCGGCTGATGGCTGACAAATTCGATGTCGTGCTCGACGTGAAGAACCTGAAGACGGTGTTCTTCACCAATTCGGGCCTCTTCAAGGCGGTTGACGACGTCTCATTCACAGTGCGGCGCGGCGACACGCTGGCGATCGTCGGCGAATCCGGTTGCGGCAAGAGCGTTACGGCGCTGTCACTGATGCGGCTGGTGCCAGATCCGCCGGGCCGCATTGTCGGCGGCTCAGTCACGCTCGAAGGCACCGATCTGCTAGCGCTGGATGAAGCGGAGATGCGTGCCAAGAGGGGCAACCGCATCTCCATGATCTTCCAGGAGCCGATGACATCGCTCAATCCGGTGATGCGGATCGGCGACCAGATCGCCGAGGCGGTGCGGCTGCACCGGAACTTGTCGGCCAAGGAGGCCGGGAATATCGCAGTCGAGATGCTGCGGCTGGTGCGCATCCCCGAGCCGGCGCGGCGCGCACGGGAATATCCGCACCAGCTCTCCGGCGGCATGCGCCAGCGCGCGATGATCGCGATGGCGCTGGCGTGCCGGCCCGCGCTGCTGATCGCGGACGAGCCGACCACCGCACTCGACGTCACCATCCAGGCGCAGATTTTGGCGCTGATTCTCGACCTTCAGAAGGAGCTCGGCACCGGGCTGGTGCTGATCACGCACGATCTCGGCGTCGTCGCGCAAACCGCGCAGCGCGTGATCGTGATGTATGCGGGCCGCAAGGTCGAGGAAGCCGGCGTCGAAGCGCTGTTTGCGTCGCCAAAGCACCCCTATACGCGTGGGCTGATGGCTTCGATTCCAGCCGTGCCGGCGTCCGGCGTCGCCGCGCCGCCGCGGCTGAACGAAATTCCCGGCACCGTGCCGTCGCTGGCGCGGCTGCCGAAAGGCTGCGCCTTCGCGCCACGGTGCCCGCTCGCGATCAAGCGTTGCGAGGCCGAGTATCCGCCGCTGGCGGACTGGGGCGGCGGCCATCTCGCGGCGTGCTGGCGCGCGGCGGAAGTGGCGGAGGTGGCATGACCGAAGCGCTGCTCGAAGTCACCGACCTCAAAAAGCACTATCCGGTCCGCGCCGGCGTGCTGCGCCGGCAGGTCGGCACGGTTCATGCGGTCGACGGCGTGTCGTTTTCACTTGGCACCGGCGAGACGCTCGGCCTCGTCGGCGAATCCGGCTGCGGCAAGTCCACGGTGGCGCGGAGCGTGCTGCGGCTGGTCGAGCCGACCTCAGGGCAAATTCGTCTCGAGGGCGAGGACATCACCCATCTCTCGAAGACGGCGCTGCGGCCGCACCGCCGCTCGATGCAGATCGTGTTTCAGGACCCCTTTGCCTCGCTCAATCCGCGCATGACCGCGGGCGACATCGTCGGCGAGCCGCTGGCCGTGCATAGACTCGCCACTGGCAAGGCGCTGGAGGGGCGCGTCGCCAAGCTCTTTGAACAAGTCGGCTTGCGGCCAGACCAGATGCGCAACTTCCCGCATCAATTCTCCGGCGGCCAGCGTCAGCGCATCTGCATCGCGCGAGCGCTGGCACTGGAGCCGCGGCTGATCGTCTGCGACGAGCCGGTCTCCGCGCTCGACGTCTCGATCCAGGCGCAAGTGATCAATCTCTTGATCGATCTACAGCGGCAGCACGGCTTCTCCTATCTCTTCATCGCGCACGATCTCGCCGTGGTCGCGCATATCAGCCACCGCGTCGCAGTGATGTATCTCGGGCGAATCGTCGAGATTGCCGACAAGGACGAGCTGTTCCGCAATCCGCGCCATCCGTACACGCAGGCGCTGCTCGCCTCGGTGCCGGTCCCTAATCCGCTTGCGAAGAAACTTGCGCCGCTGGTCGATGGCGATGTGCCGAGCCCGGTCAATCCGCCCTCGGGGTGCGCGTTTCACACGCGCTGCCGGTTTGCGATGGAGCGGTGCAGAGTGGAACGGCCGGCACTGGTGGATGCCGCCGGCGGGCACCAGGTCGCGTGCTTGCTCAATGACGGGACGGGGCGGCCTCTCTAGCGTCGTCCCGGTGAAGGCCCATGGGCGTTAAGTTAGTTTGCCGCCGCTATCCCGGCCCGATCTCAGCCATGATCTTCCCAGTTGTCACCTGCTCGCCCTCGGCGACATCGATCGCTGCGACGACGCCGTCGATGCCGGCCTTGTGAACGTGCTCCATCTTCATCGCTTCCAGCATAAGCACCGGCTGATCCGCGGTGACGCGATCGCCCGGCTTGACGAGGACGGCGACGACGCGGCCATTCAGGGCTGCGCGGACCTTGCCGTCACCGCCATTGCTCGCGGCAGCCTTCGGCGCGGCCAGGGTAAGATCGACGACCGCGAGAGGGATGCCGCGGCGCTGGACGTAGAGCCGGTCGCCATCGCGCAGGAATTTGGCGCTGTCAATCACGCCGTCGTGGCGGAAGCGGATGGCGTCGGGATCGAGCTGGTCGATTTCGAATCGGTCTTGCCGACCATTCGTTGCGACGGCGTAGCGCCCGTCGCGCTCCCGCGTGATTTCGAGCTCATGCGTTTGGCCTGAGATCTCGACTTTTGCCGGCAGCGGAAACGTTGCCGCAAGGCTCCGTCCAGTTCGCCATGACGGCGCGCACGGGTTCGTGACGTAGAGCAGCAGCCCGGCCAGCGCCGTATCAAATGCGGCGGCCGTCCGTGGCGCAAACAGTTCATCGCGGTGCGAGCCGATGAAGGCGGTGGTGGCCCCGCCCCGGGCAAAGCCAGGATGACGCAGGCAGGACATCAGGAACGCCTGATTGGTGGTCACGCCGAATGCCGTGAGCTGCTCGAGGGCGACGATCAACCGGCCCCTCGCCTCCTCGCGCGTCGTGCCATGGCTGATCATCTTGGCGATCATGGAATCGTAGAACGGCGGGATCTCCGTGCCTGATTGCAGCGCATGCTCGACGCGGATACCTTCCGGCACCTGCCAGCGCGCCATGCGGCCAGACTGCGGCATGAAATCGTGTGCGGCATCTTCCGAGCACAGCCGCACCTCGATGGCGTGGCCTTCGAAGCGGATATCCTGCTGCTTCACCGGCAACGGCTCGCCGCGCGCAACGCGCAGCTGCAGCTCGACGAGATCGAACCCGGTGATCGCCTCGGTCACGGGATGCTCGACCTGGAGCCGCGTGTTCATCTCCATGAAGTAGAACTCGCCGCTTTGATCGAGCAAAAATTCCAACGTGCCGGCGCCCTCGTAGCGCAGCGCCTTCACGGCAGCGACGGCGACCTCGCCCATTTTCGCGCGCAGCTCCGGCGTCACGGCGGGCGACGGCGCCTCCTCTATCAGCTTTTGGTGCCGCCGCTGCACCGAGCAATCGCGCTCGCCGAGATGGATGGCGTTGCCGTGGCTGTCGCCGAACACCTGGATTTCGATATGGCGGGGGTTCTGGATGGCCCGTTCGAGGATGACCGTGGGATCGCCGAACGCCGCCTTGGCCTCCGATCGCGCGCTGCGCAGCGCATCGGGAAAGGATGCTGCATCGGTCACGAGCCGCATGCCACGTCCGCCGCCGCCGGCGACCGCCTTGATCATCACGGGAAAGCCGATCCTTGTGGCTTCCGACAGCATCACCTCGTCGCTCTGGTCTGCCCCCTGATAGCCGGGCACGACGGGCACGCCGGCCTTCTTCATGATGTCCTTGGCGCCCGCCTTGTTGCCCATCGCCTCGATCGCCTGCGGCGACGGGCCGATGAAGACGAGGCCGGCATCCTTGCAAGCGCGCGCAAACGCCTCGTTCTCGGCGAGGAAGCCGTAACCGGGATGGACAGCGTCCGCGCCGCTCGCCTTGGCGGCGGCGATGATCGCGGGGATGTTGAGATAGGATTGCGCCGGCAGCGCCTCGCCGATGCGCACGGCTTGATCGGCTTGGCGCACATGGAGGGCGTCGCTATCGGCATCCGAATAGACCGCGACGACGCCAAGGCCGAGGTGCCGCGCGCTGCGCATCACGCGCAGCGCGATCTCGCCGCGGTTGGCAATCAGGACCTTGAAGAACGGCCGGTGCTGCACTGATCCGTTCCTCATGGGCGGGCCACGGAGAATTGCATGCGCTGGGGTGTGCGTGCATCACCCTCGCCACAGATGGCCAACACTTCGGAGAGCACCGCGCGGGTGTCGCGCGGATCGATCACGCCGTCGTCGAGGACGCGCGCGCTGGTCGAGAACACGTCCATCTGACCGTCGAACACGCCGATGATCTCAGCCTTCATGGCCTCGAGCTTGTCCTTCTCGACCGGTCTGCCGCGGCGTGCGGCAGCCGCTTCGGTCACGATCGCCATGGTTTCTGCAGCCTGCTCGCCGCCCATCACGGCGGTCTTGGCATTCGGCCAGGAGAAGCAGAAGCGCGGATGGAAACCGCGGCCGCACATGCCGTAATTACCGGCGCCGAACGAGGCGCCACAATAGAGGGTGATCTGCGGCACCGTCGCCGAGGTCACGGCCTGGATCATCTTCGAGCCGTGCTTGATCATGCCGGCCTCTTCGTAAGCCTTGCCGACCATGTAGCCGGTGGTGTTGTTCAGATAGAGCAGCGGCGTGCTAGTCTGGCAGCAGGCTTGGATGAAATGCGTCGCTTTGTTGGCGCCGGCGGGATCGAGCGGACCGTTGTTGGTGATGATGCCGATGGCCTGACCCTCGATGCGGGCATGGCCGCAGACCGTGGCCGGACCATAATTCGGCGCCATCTCGGTGAAATCGGAATCATCGACGATGCGCGCGATCACCTGTTTCATGTCCACGGAGCGCTTGTGGTCCATCGGCATGATGCCGAGGAGCTCGTCCTGGTCGTAGCGCGGTGGCTTGAACTGCAGAGCCGCTTTGCCCGGCCGGTCCCATTGCAGCGCCGCCATGATTTCGCGTGCGATGCGAAGTGCGTCGCGATCGTCCTCGGCGAGATAGTCACCGAGGCCGGACACCTGCGTGTGCATCTCGGCGCCGCCAAGCTCCTCTTCGGTCGCGATCTCGCCCGTCGCGGCTTTCAATAGCGGCGGCCCGGCGAGAAAGGCGCGGGTGCGACCGCGGACCATGACGATGTAGTCGGAGAGGCCGGTCTGATAGGCACCGCCGGCGGTGGACGAGCCGTGCGTCACGGTGACGACGGGCAATCCCGCTGCCGAGAGCCGCGCGAGATTGCGAAAGATGTTGCCGCCGCGCACGAAATCCTCGACGCGGTAGCGCAACAGATTGGCGCCGGCGCTTTCGACGAGCTGGACGTAAGGCAGCTTGTTCTCCAGCGCGAGTTCCTGCACCCGCAGCGTCTTGTCGAGTCCGTAAGGTTGCAGCGCACCGGCATCGATGCCGGCGTCGTTGGCACTGACCATGCAGCGGACGCCCGAGACAAAGCCGATCCCGGCAATGACGCCTCCGCCGGGCACGCTCTTGTCCGGATCCGGCACGTCGAACCTGTAGCCGGCGAGCGTCGACAGCTCGATGAACGGCGCGCCGGGATCGAGTACCAGCGCCACGCGCTCGCGCGGCAGAAGCTGGCCGCGCTTGTGGAAGCGATCTTTCGCTGCCGCCGACGCCGCCCGCGTACGCTCTTCCAGCGCGCGCATGCGGTCGATCAGCGCAAGCATGCCGTGGCGGTTGGCGTGGTAGGCTGCGCTACCGGGGGAAATGGTGTTTTCGAGAATGGACACAGTTTACTCCGTCATTCCGGGGCGATGCGAAGCATCGAACCCGGAATCTCGAGGTTCTCAGATGCGCAATCGGGCACCATGGTTCGCGCTTCGCGCGCCCCGGACCGACGTTCAGCGCTTCGTCCCAAAGATCTTCCGCGCCTCGGCGGGGCTTGCGATCTCGCGGCCGGCACGCCGGGCACAGGCAGCGACGGCTTCGATCAGCTGACCGTTCGACGTCACCTTCTTGCCGTCAGCGAGATAAAAGGTGTCTTCGAGACCGGTGCGTAGATGGCCGCCGAGCTCAGCGCAACGCTGGTGCAGCGGCCAGATCTCCTCGCGGCCGATGGCCGTGACCTGCCAATGCGCTTCGGGCCGCTTCAGCTTGAGCAGGATCGGCAACAGCTCGGGATCAGACGGCATGCCTGAGGCGACGCCCATCACGAAGTTATATTCGAGCGGCCCCTTGTACATGCCAACCTGGTGGTACATGCCGACGCAGCGGACGATGCCGACGTCGAAGCATTCGAACTCGGGGATGGTGCCGACCGCGTTCATGACATCGAGATAGTCCTTCACCTTCTCGACCGCGTTGTCGAACATCATCGGCGGCCAGGCCCAGCTGTTGTCGGCCTTGACCTTCAGATAGTTCAGCGAGCCGGCGTTGCAGGCCGCGATCTCCGGCTTCGTCTCACGAATGCAATCGAGCGCGCCTGAGTAGTTCGGCCCTGACACGCCCGAGGTGTGGTTGATGATCACGCCGGGGCAGGCCTCGCGAATCGCTTGCTGGATCTCCTTGCTGACGCTCACCTCCCAGGACGGCAAGTGGCCCTTGTTCGGCGCCTGCTGGCGCAGATGAATGTGCATGATGGACGCGCCGGCGTCGAACGCAGCCTTGGCCTCGCGCGCCATCTCTTCGGGCGTCACAGGCACGTTGTGCTGCTTCGGGTCGGTCAGCACGCCGTTCAGCGCGCAGGTGATGACGGCCTTGTCGCTCATGCCTTGACGCTCATGACTTGGATGTCTCGCACGTTGAGAATTCAACGCTTGCGATCATGTGACGCGCGGCATGCGGCTTCTTGCGCGGAGAAGCTGGAAAACGACGAGCTTCGTAGGGTGGCAAAACGAAGCGTGCCCACCTCTTCCATCGCGATCCGGGACAGTGGTGGGCACGGCGCGTTGCGCCTTCCCACCCTACGAGAGGGGTGCTAACTCGCCTCGGCCATCCGCACCGTCTCGGTGCTGCGATAGATCGCAAGATCGCGTGAGCCGACGAAGATCGCGCGCGGCTTCAGGCCGTAGAAGCGGCGTATCGAGTGGCTGAAGTGGGTGGAATCGGGATAGCCGATGTCCTGCGCGAGATGGGCGAGGTTGAGGTCCTGGTTGGCGTAGTGCAAGAGATGCCGCGCACGCTTCCAGGCGCGGAAGGACCGGAACGAGATGCCGGTCTCTTCCTTGAACAGGTGCAGGAAGCGCGAGGCGGACAATCCCGCTTCGGCTGCGCAAGTATCGGCCGTGACCGGCTCGCCGGAGAAGCGCTCGATGCGCGCGACCGCGCGCATCACGCGCGGATCGAGCAGGCGGCGCGGCAGCGCCTCGCCAAAACACATCTCGTCGAACTCGGCGGTGGTGATGTCGCCGTAGCGGCGCTGGCGAAGTAGCGCGTAGGCGGCGAGGATCTTCCGGGCATAGGCAGTCTTGTCCGGTCCCCGCAGCCGCTCGGCCAAGGCCTCGATCACGCCATCCGGCATGCTCTCCGGCTCCAACGTCACGCTGATCACGCTGCGATAATCGCTGGCGATGGTGTGCCGCTGGTTGGGCAGGGTCACGATCAATTCGTCGGACGTGTGGACGTCATCGATGGTCAGATGCAGGCTGCCCTTCACCGCGACATAGACATGGCAGCAGCCCGGGGTCCGCTTGCGGGGGCGGCCGAGTAGGCCGGCATAGAACACCCGTTCCGGCGTGATCAGCATCAAATGGTCGGATTCGCGACCTGTATCTTCCATTGGGGTCCTCCTCGCGCGGCTCTCTGGCCGCTGCGGACGGAGGTCACCTTAGCGGAAATTTGGGCGCTGTCACGATAGGATAGCGCTGTCAAAAGACACAGCCGGTCATTCCGGGGCCGTCCGCAGGACCAACCCGGAACCTCGAGATTGTCAGATGCGCAACGATGCGCCGTAGCTCGATGCTGCGCACCGCCACGGAATGACGGGCTGAAGCTTACGCCCGCACCCGCGGTGCGACGTTCTGCTCGACGCCTGCCCTCTGTTCCGCAGCAACTACGCGCTTGAAGCCGTCGCGTTGCTGCAGGCGCGCCCAATAGGCTGCGACATTTGGCCCGAAATCCCTGGCCAGCCCAATATTGTCGGCAAGGCGGAGCGCATAACCAATGACAATGTCAGCGGCTGTGAAGCGGCCGGCGCACAAGGTTTCGGCATTTGCGGTGGCTGCCTCAACGGCGCGCAAGCGCCCCAGGAACCATTTCGCATAATCTCCGGCGACCTGCGGATTGCGGCGCTCCTCCGGCTCGAGCTGGGTGTATCGGAGCACCAGCGTTTGCGGGAAGGTCAGCGTGGCATCGCTGAAATACATCCAATTCAGGAACGCGCCATAGGCGGAATCTTCGGGGCCGACCATCAGCGGCGTCGGACCATATTTCATGCCGAGATAGTGGCAGATGCCGGAGGATTCGGTCATCCGCGTCTCGCCGTCGATCAGGAAGGGGATCGTGCCGAGCGGATTGACGCCGAGATAATCCTTCGCGAACACCCGCGGCGGGAACGGCAGCATCTTCAATTCATAGGGCAGCCCCATCTCCTCCAGCATCCAGAGCGGGCGGAACGAGCGCGCGGCCTCGCAGTGGTAGAGCGTGATCATGACGCATTTCCTTTACTGCCGGGCAACGTGCCCATCATCTTGCAGAGGACCATCAGCATGACCTCGTCGGCACCGCCGCCGATCGAGGTCAGACGGCTGTCGCGATAGGCGCGGCTGACCGGCGTCTCGTTGGTAAAGCCCATTCCGCCCCAATATTGCAAGCAGGCATCGGTGAGCTCACGGCCGAGTCGCCCGGCCTTCAGCTTGGCCATCGTGGCGAGCCTGGTGACGTCCTCGCCGGCGACCAGCTGCTCGGCGGCCCGATAGATCAACGCGCGCAGCAGCTCGACCTCGGTCTGCATCTCCGCGAGCTTGAAGTGCACGACCTGATTGTCGAGGATCGACTTGCCGAACGCCTTGCGGTTGCGAGTGTATTCGATGGTCTGATCGATGATGTATTCATGCGCCTTCAGGCAGGCCGCCGCGCCCCAGAGCCGCTCCTCCTGAAACTGGATCATTTGGTAGGTGAAGCCTTTGCCCTCCTCACCGATCCGGTTGCGCTTGGGCACGCGGACATCGTCGAAGAAAATCTGCGCGGTGTCTGACGAGCGCATGCCCATTTTGTCGAGTTTTCGCGCGATTGTGACGCCCTTGCTCTTCATGGGCACGCAGATCAGCGACTTGTTGCGATGGACGGGCCCCTCGCCCGTATTGGCCAGCAGGCAGATCCAATCGGCTTGCGTGCCGTTGGTAATCCACATCTTGCCGCCATTGATGACGTAATCATCGCCATCCGAGCGTGCATTGGTCTTGATCGAGGCGACGTCCGATCCTGCGCCGGGCTCGGAGACGCCGATGCAGGCGACATAGTCCCCCGAAATCGACGGCGCCAGAAACTCGCGCCGCACCTCGTCCGAGCCGAACCGCGCCAGCGCCGGCGTCGCCATGTCGGTCTGCACGCCGATCGCCATCGGGACGCCGCCGCAAGTGATGGCCCCGAGCTCCTCTGCCATCATCAGCGCATAGGAGTAATCGAGACCTGAGCCGCCGAACTCCACGGGCTTGTTCAATCCGAGAAAGCCGAGGCTGCCCATCTTCTTGAACAGCTCATGCGCCGGAAAGATGTCGGCCTTCTCCCATTCATCGACATGAGGGTTGATCTCATTGGCGATGAATTTCTGCAAGGACCGGCGGATGTCGTCGTGGTCGGCAGTGAACAGCATGTCTTTCCCTTCGTCATTCCGGGACATCGCGGAGCGATGAGGCCGGAATCCATTCCCCTCTGGTATTCGGCGCCCGATGGAATCCGGGCTCGCTTCGCTGCACTCTGCGCCCCGGAATGACAGCCTCAATCACAACCCCATCTGCCTCGATGCCAGATCCTTCATGATCTCCTCGGTGCCGCCGCCAATGGCATTGACCTTGACCTCGCGGTAGATGCGCTCGGCCTTGATGCCGCGCATGAAGCCGGCGCCGCCGAAAATCTGCACCGCTTCCGAAGCGCAGAAGGCCATGGTTTGCGTCGCCTGATTCTTCATCATGCAGATTTCGGCGACCGGGCTTTCGCCCTGCTCGAGCCGCCAAGCCAGCATCTCCAGCATCGCCTGGGAGGCGGCGACCTTCTGCGCCATGTCGACGATCTTGTGGCGAATCACCTGATGCTGGGCGAGCGGCTTGCCGAAGGTCTTGCGCTCCTTGGCATAGGCAATCGCCTCATCCAGGCAGACCCGGGCGAAGGCGGTGCAGCTCGCGGCCATGCCCATGCGTTCGCTGTTGAAGTTCTGCATGATGATCTTGAAGCCCTGACCTTCCTCGCCGATCAGATTTTCGGCGGGCACGCGGCATTCGTCGAAATGCAACGTCGCGGTGTCGGAAGCCCACCAGCCCATCTTCTGCAGCTTCGTGCGCGATAGGCCGGGCCTGTTGCCCTCGATCAGCAGCAGGCTGACGCCGCCGGCGCCCTCGCCACCGGTACGCACCGCAACGGTCAGATAATCCGCACGCATCCCTGAGGTGATGAAGGTCTTCTCCCCGCTCACAACGTAGTGATCGCCGTCGCGCCGCGCCCGGGTGCGCAGGTTCGCGACATCGGAGCCGCCGCCCGGCTCGGTGATGGCGAGCGCTGAAATCTTCTCGCCAGCGAGGATTTGCGGCAGCACACGCGCCCTGATCTCGGGGCGCGCCGCGCGGGCGATCGGCGGCGAGCCGATGGTGTGGCTCATCAGGCTGGCACTGACACCGCCGGCACCAGCCTGCGCGAGCTCCTGGCTCGCCACGATCTTCATGAACTGGTCGGCGGCGATCCCGCCATATTCCTCGGGGAATCCGAGCCCCAACAGCCCGATCTCGGCCGCCTTGCGATAGAGCGCGCGCGGGAATTCGCCGGCTTCGTCCCATTCATGGGCGAAGGGCGTGATCTCCTTCTCGACGAAGCGGCGCATGACATCGCGAAAGGCGTCATGCTCCGCAGTGTAGAACGGGCTCTTCATGGCACCTCTCGCCTCGTACGGATTCGCCTCGGCCAGCATGGCCGGAACTTTGTTGGTTTCACTTGCGCCAAGTGGCTGGCCGGAGAGGGCCGGTCCTCTTCAAGCGCCAGCAACTTGACGCAAGACGATTTTCGCTCCTCGCAGGCCAACTCCGGATCAAAAATATGGTGCACACAACTCCGGCTGGCCCAGCAAGGCCACGCCGGGCCTGGTGCATGGCAATAAATAACATAGCGGCGCAAGAGCGCCGAGGGAGGGATTTTTGGCCGTTCGTTACTACGACTGGATCGCTCATCATGGCCGGCGCACGCCCGCCAAGGTGGCGGTCATCGATCTCGCGAGTGAGCGCCGCTTCACCTATTCGCAGCTCGATGCCCGTGTCTCGCGCCTCGCCTCATTCCTGCGCGACACGCTCAACGTCTCGCGCGGTGACCGCGTCGCGGTGCTGGCGCTGAACACCACCGATACGCTTGAGGTGCAGTTCGCCTGCGGGCGGCTCGGCGCCATCTTCGTGCCGCTGAATACCCGCCTCACCGTTCCCGAGCTCCAGTTCATCACGGGCGACTGCGCGCCGAAGGTGATGATCCACGACGCCGACCTGGCCGAGACGGCGCTGAGCGTGGCCAAGCTCTGCGGTGTCGCGACCCGCCTGCTGCTCGGCCCCGGCGGGTCCTATGAAGCTGGCATCGCCGCCGCCAAACCGCTCGACCGCGGCGAAGAAGTCACGCTCGATGACGTCTCGACCATCATGTACACGTCGGGCACGACGGGACATCCGAAGGGCGCGACCATCACCCATGGCATGACTTTCTGGAATTGCGTCAATCTCGGCGGCCCGGCCTGCATCGGACCGTCCTCGGTGCTGCTCACCGTGCTGCCGCTGTTCCACACCGGTGGTCTCAATTGCTACACCAATCCGGTGCTGCATGCCGGCGGCACCGTGATGATCACGCGCGCCTTCGATCCCGGCACTGCGCTCGCTCTCATCAATGATCCCGCGCAGGGCATCAACGTCTTCTTCGGCGTGCCGGCGATCTACCAGTTCATGGCTCAACACCCCGCCTTCGCGGCCATCGATCTCAGCCGGCTGATCGTCGGCGGTGTCGGCGGCGCGCCGATGCCGGTGGCGCTGCTGAAAGTATGGGAAGCGCGCGGCGTCGCGCTTCAGCAGGGCTATGGCATGACCGAGACATCGCCGGCCGTGCTGGTGCTCGACCGCGAGGATGCTGCGCGCAAGGCCGGCTCCGCTGGCAAGCCGGTGCTGCACACCGAGGTCCGGATCGTGCGACCCGACGGCAGCGATGCCGATGTCGGCGAGCTCGGCGAACTCTGGGTCAAGGGGCCGAACGTCACGCCCGGTTACTGGAACAGGCCGGAAGCAAACAAGACGTCGTTTACGGACGGCTGGCTGCATACGGGCGATGCCACACGCGTCGATGAGGAAGGTTTCTACTACATCGTCGACCGCTGGAAGGACATGTACATTTCCGGCGGCGAGAACGTCTATCCGGCCGAGGTCGAGAACGTCCTGCATCAGCTCAACGCCATCGCGGAGGCCGCAGTGATCGGGATTCCCGATCCGCAATGGGGCGAAGTGGGCCTTGCCATCGTTGCGGTCAAGCCGGGCCAGAAGCTGACCGAGGCCGAGGTTCTCGCACATTGCGCGGCCAACCTCGCGCGCTTCAAATGCCCGCGCCAGATCCGCTTCGTCGATGCGCTGCCGCGCAACGCCACCGGCAAGATCCACAAGCCGACCTTGCGCAAGGAGTTTTCGGTGGCTTCCGAAGTCGACAACAAAGTCGCCAGTGCCTGACCGAAGCGCCCCTCGCGGGCGCTTTTTTCTTTTCGAAGTGCCTGCTCAACCCACAAGAAACCCCAAGGAAATTGTTCATGAAAAACAAGAAACTCGCTCTGTTCGCCGCGGCAGCGGCACTGACATTGCTCTCCCTACATGGCGCCCACGCGCAAAAGAAATACGACACCGGTGCCAGCGACACCGAGATCAAGATCGGCAATGTCGAAGCCTATTCCGGTCCGGCCTCCGCCTACGGCGTCATCGGCAAAACCGAGGAAGCCTATTTCAAGATGATCAACGACCAGGGCGGCATCAACGGCCGCAAGATCAACTGGATCTCCTATGATGACGGCTACTCGCCGCCCAAGACCGTCGAACAGGTCCGCAAGCTGATCGAGAGCGATGAGGTGTTCCTGGTCTTCAACGCGCTGGGCACCCCGACCCAGACCGCCGTGCAGAAATATCACAACGCCAAGAAGGTGCCGCAGCTCTTCCTTGCAACGGGCGCCAGCAAATGGAACGACCCGAAGGGTTTTCCCTGGACCATGGGCTTTCAGCCGAGCTACCGGGTCGAGGCCCGGATCTTCGCTAAGTACATCTTGCAGGCGAAGCCAGATGCCAAGGTCGCGATCTTCTATGCCAATGACGATTTCGGCAAAGACTACGTCGCCGGCATCAAGGAGATCTTCGGCGAGAAAGCCTCTTCGCTGATCGTGGCGGAGGAGAGCTACGAGACCACCGAGCCGTCGATCGATTCCCACATCGTCAAGCTGAAGGGCACCGGCGCCAATGTCCTCGTCAATATCTCGACGCCGAAATTCGCAGCGCAGGCGATCAAGAAGATCGCCGAGCTTGAATGGAAACCGATGCATGTGATGACGGACGTGTCGATCTCGATCGGCGCGGTGATGAAGCCCGCCGGCCTCGATGCTTCGGAAGGCGTGCTGTCTGCGACCTATTTGAAGGACGCGTCCGACCCGCAATGGAAGGACGACGAGGGCATGAAGAAGTTCATGGCCTTTATCGACAAGTACATGCCGGGCGCCAACGTCTCCGATACCAATCTCGTCTACGGCTACGCCGCCGCGCAGACCCTGGTCCAGACGCTGAAGCAGTGCGGGGACGAGCTGACCCGGGAGAACGTGATGAAGCAGGCTGCCAGCCTGAAGGGCTTTGCGCCGGACACGCTGATCCCGGGTATCAAGGTCAACACAGGCCCCAACGATTTCGCGCCGATCGAGCAGCTCAAGATGATCCGCTTCAAGGCTGGTCAGTGGGAATTGTTCGGGGATATCATCAGCGCGGAAACGGGCGGCTAATCCGCATCAGCTCAACATGCCCAAGCAAGATAGCGGCCGAAAGGGCCGCTATCTTTCGCGCGAATGCATTCAAAGCGTGGTACCACATGTTGGCCGTTCGATGCCGCGACGGATTGCCATTCCGTCATACGGCATACCTTTCTGATGGTTGCCACTGCGGCGAACTCGCCATAGAAAAGCGTGACGCGCCACCAAGAACAAGAACAGATGAGGTCACGCCATGGAAGCTCAGGTGCCCGCTGCGTCGGTTTGTCTCCGTCGATGGTCTCCCCCACCCGACGCCAGCGACGTGGTCAAGGGCATCCATGCCATGCTGCACCCGCGCAACATCGTGCTGGTGGGCGCGACCGACAAGCCCGGCAACTATGCCGAGCGCATCTGGAACAATCTGGTCAAGTACGGCTACGAGGGCGGGCTCTATCCGGTCAACGCCAGGCGCGACACCATCTGGGATGTCCCCTGTTACAAGGACTTTGCCAGTCTTCCCGAGCAGCCCGATCACGTCCTGGTGCTGGTGCCGGCACGCTCTGCGGTGCAGGTGATCCGCGATGCCGCCGCGGCCGGCGCGCGTTCGGCCACCATCGTCACCTCAGGCTTCAGCGAGTTGCAGGACGACGAGAGTCAGAAGCTTGCCGCCGAATTGCAAGCAGCCGTACGCGAGACGGGACTTGCGGTCACGGGACCAAACTGTCTCGGCAATTTGAGTGCCGGCGAAAAGCTCTTCACCAATATCGACGATCGTATCGTCACCATGGAGCAGGGGCCGGTGGCGATCGCCGGACAATCCGGCGCCATCGTCATGGCGATCCGCCAGGCGCTGGAGGACCGGGGTGTCGGCGTCGGCTACATGGTGACGACCGGCAATGAGGCCGGGCTCGAGACGCCGGATCTGATGCGCTATTTCGCCGAGGACCCGAGCATCAAGGTGATCGTCGTCTATCTCGAAGGCGTGCGCAATACCAAGGCGTTCCGCGACGCCTGCAAGGCGGCGCGCGCCGCGAGCAAGCCCGTGATCGCGCTCAAGCTCGGCGCGTCGGAGGGTGGCCGCGCTGCGGCGATGGCGCATACCGGTGCACTCGCCGGATCGATCGAGACATTCGATGCCATTGCAACCCGCGAAGGCGTGATTCGGGTCGGTGGGCTCGACGAGTTGATCGAGACCACCGAGTGCTTCGTCCACGCCGTGGCGCCCAGAGGCGACCGGCTCGCCGCTGTCACCTTGTCCGGCGGCAAGCGCGGTATGTTGATCGACGCTTTCTATGCCGTGGGCTTGAATTTCGCGCCGCTGAGCCCCCATGTCAGCTCGGAGCTGGCAAAGATGCTCGGCCCGGGCTCGATCGTCGGCAATCCACTCGATGCAGGGTTTGCCGCCGTGGTCGATCCCTCCGTCTACATGAGGTCGATTAAGCTGATGATCGACGATCCCGATATCGACGTCGTCATCATCGACGCTGAGCTGCCGAAGGCGCCGCACGAGCTGCGCGAGCGCAATCTTCGCATCGTCAATGAGATGGCGAGCAGGGCCGCAAAGCCCGTGATCTATATCAGCGCGATGTCGATCGGCTTCACCGAATTCACCAAGGCGCTGCGCAAATCGCTGCCGCATCTGGCGGTGATGCAGGGCATGGACCGCGCGGTGACCGCGATCAAGTCGCTGCTCGATTACGCAAAGCTGCGCAAGGAAGTGCCGGACATCGTCTCACGCTCGAAGCCGGCCGCACGTGCCGTGCTCGAGAAGATGCTGAAATCGGCGAGCGGCGCCGCGCTCGATGAGGTTGCCTCCAAGAAGCTCCTGAAAGCATACGGCATCCCGATCTCGAAGGAGGCAATTGCGCAGACGGCGGCAGAAGCCGTGAAGATCGCCAAGCAGATCGGTTTCCCGGTTGTCGCTAAAGTCGTTAGCGCCGAGATCCTGCACAAATCCGACATCGGTGGCGTGGTGCTGAACCTCAACAGTGCCGCCGAGGTGAAAAAGGCGTTCGCCGACATCACGGCTCGGGTGAAGAAGCTGAAGGGCAAGCCCAAGCTCGACGGCATCCTGATCGCGCAGCAGGTCAGGGCCGAACTCGAACTGGTTGTCGGCGCCTCGCTCGATGCCGAGATGGGGCCGGTCGTGCTGTTCGGCACTGGCGGCATCGACATTGAGCTGATGAAGGACGTCGCACTCGCCGGCGCGCCGCTGGACGAGGCCGAGGCGCGGCTCCTGATCGGTCGCACCAAGGCCGGAAGCAAGATGCGCGGTTATCGCGGCAGGCCGACGCTGCACGAGACCTCCGCAGTGAAGGCGCTCGTCGGCCTATCCAACCTGATCGCAGACGCCGGCGACCGAATCGCCTCGATCGACATCAACCCGTTCCTGATCAACACCAAGACGGGCGTGGCCGTCGATGCCCTGATCGTCCTGAACAACGCTGCGGCAAAGCGCGCGGCCGGGCATTGAGATGAGGTGGAGCGGGTTACGCTTCGCTAACCTGCCCTACGTAACATGCGGCCAAAGTGCATCCGGGCTGCTTCCAACTTCTCCGCTTTGGCCGTAAAATCGTCCCTGCATGGCACGCGCGAGCAATCTCGTGATCGGAACGGCGACGCTGGCGGCGATCGCCGTGGCGTTCGGCGGCCTGCTCGGCGTGCAGAAATGGCGCACCATCCAAAGTCGCAGCCAGTTGCGCGTGGTGTTCGAAGGCGGCTCCGCCAGCGGACTGCGTCGCGGCGGGCCGGTCAATTTCGACGGTGTGCCTGCGGGCCAGATCCTGTCGATCAAGCTGGACAGTCCCGGCAGGATCGTGGCGCTGGTGATGCTCGACAACACCGCACCGATCCGCAAGGACACCGTCGCAGGCATCGAGTTCCAGGGTCTCACGGGCGTTGCCGCGATCTCGCTGATCGGGGGTGCCCCCTCCGCGCCGCCGGTGCCCCTGGACGTGGACGGCATTCCCATACTGACCGCCGATCTCAGTGACGCCGAGTCCATCGTCGATGCCCTGCACAGCGTCGACCGTACGATCGTGAGCAACGCCCCTGCGATCAAGGAGGGCCTGCGCACATTCGAGAACTACACCGCCGATCTCAGGGGCAAGGGCGGCGAGATCGACTCCGTCATGGCGAAGGTCGACAGCGCCTTCGCGGGCTTCGACAAGGCGGTCACGAAGATCGAGGGCGTGGTGCCCGGCTTCGTCGACGGCAAGGCCGACGAGCTGTTCGAGAAGATACAGGGACTGCACGAGCTGGCCGACACCATGAAGAAGAAGTCGGCAAGCTACCTCGAGGACATCCGCCGTTCGCTGCTCGACGTCAGCGAGACCGCCAGCAAGATGGCGGGAACGCCCGTGGCGCCGCGACCGCCGCGCAAGCCTGAGCAGCAGAAGCGGTGATCTCTTCGTTATCCTTCCTGAAGGAAGGTCGCCGCGGCTGCTCCGACTAAGACTAATCTCGGCCAGAATGCCCGGCGAGTTGCCGTGACGCTCCGGCGCGAGCAACTGGCTCGCTCGTTGGCCACCAAGCCAGACCCTTCCACTTAGCCGCGGCACGCCCGATGGAAGGCCGCTTACATTCATGGCCGATCGTGTGACGTGCGTCTGTGACCGCCGATGCCCGGCGCGCCTATACGGCTTTACGATTGTGGCGTTGCCGTTGCTCCCGCAATCTCCTCACCCATACACAAACGCCGCATCGTCCAGGTCCGTCTTCGGAATCTCGTCCTTCTCGGTCCAGTAGTCCTGACTGTGCTGCCATTCTGGCTTGTCGCCGCGCTTCGGCAACAGGTCCATATTGCGTATCATGTATCCGGGGTTGAAGTTTTCCGGATCGATCCAGGGCAGGATCGGCATGTTGTGGTCTTCGGGGCGCAATCTCACCTCGACCTTCTTTGCGCCCTTGCCCTTCATATGGCTGAGCAGCCGACAGACGAAATCGGCGACCAGGTCGACGCGCAGCGTCCAGCTCGCGCGGAAATAGCCGAACACCCAGACCATGTTCGGCACGCCCGTGAACATCATGCCGCGATAGGTGACGGTGTCGCCGAAGGCGAGCGGCTTGCCGTCGATCTCGAAGGCGATGTCGCCCAGGGCGGCGAGGTTGAAGCCGGTCGCGGTGACGATGACGTCGGCTTCGAGCAGCTTGCCGGATTTGAGCTGGATGCCGTTCTCGACGAAGCACTCGATCTCGTCGGTAACGACCGAGGCCTTGCCGCTGGCAATCCCCTTGAACAGATCGGCATCCGGCACGAAGGCGATGCGCTGCCGCCACGGCCGGTACTTTGGCGTGAAATGGGTCTCGACGTCGTAGTCGGGGCCGAGGACCGCGCTGATTTGACCGATCAGCTCCTTCTTCACCTGCTCCGGCTTGGAGACGCAAAGCTTGGTGAATGCATCCTGCTCGAACAGGATCTTGCGCCGGACGATCTCATGAATCCACTCCTCGTCGACTTGAAGCCTGCGCAGCTCCTCCGCAATCTCGATGGCGTTGCGACCGAGCCGGAAATAGGTCGGCGAGCGCTGCAGCATCGTGACATGCGCGCACTTGTCCGCGATGTTCGGAACGAGTGTTGCCGCGGTCGCGCCGGAGCCGATCACGATCACCTTCTTGCCCGTGAGATCGACGTCGTCGGGCCATGTCTGCGGATGGACGATGCGGCCCTTGAACCGGTCCATCCCCTTCCATTCCGGCGTGTAACCCTCCGAATGCCGGTAATAGCCCTGGCACATCCAGAGGAAGTTCGCGGTGAAGGTCTTCGGCTCGCCGGTGTCGGTCGTGACCGCCTCGATGGTCCAGAGATTTTGCTCGCTCGACCAGCTCGCGGAACTGATCTTGTGCTTGTAGCAAATGTGCTTCGCGAGATCGTTCTCTTCGATCACCTCGTTCATGTAGGCGAGGATCTCTTCGGCGGTCGCGATCGGCGGTCCGACCCAGGGCTTGAAGCGATAGCCGAAGGTGTGGAGATCGCTATCCGAACGGATGCCGGGATAGCGATGTGTGATCCAGGTGCCGCCGAAGCTCGCCTGCGTCTCCAGAATGACGAAGCTCGTGCCCGGAAGCTGCTTGGTGAGATGATAGGCGCTGCCGATGCCGGAGATGCCGGCGCCGACGATCAGCACGTCGAAATGTTCGGAAGCTTGCTTGGTAGCGGTGTGACCGCGAACAGCGACATTCATTGTTGCTTGTTGCCTTGCTCGTTTTTCGTGGCCGGCCTTGACTGGACGGCGCGTTTCCTCCGCGACAGGCAGTGTCGCCCATCGCGCTTCCGTTTCAACATGACATAGATCCGGTCGCGGTCAAATCACAGTGCCGCACCCCAGCTCCGTGCGGTCTGCAAGATCCAGTCCCGGTAGAGCGTGAGCGGAGTGACCCCGGTCAACCCGCCGCAACCTGCGGCGCCGTTCGGCCCGGTCGACCAACTGACGACGCCAACGAGCACGGCACCCTTCGGCTTGTCCTCGAACACCGGTCCGCCGGAATCGCCGGTACAGGCGCCGATTCCGTCACGAACACCGTTGGTTACGGGATCGACTAGCCGAATCTGGAGCGTGCCGGGCTGGCCGGTGGCGACCAGCGCAGCGAAACGCGTAATGCCACCGCTCTTGCCATCACCGCGAACTGTGACGCCGATGCCGGCGATGGTAAAGCGGCTGCCGACGCGGATTGGAATATCCGGTGCACCGACCGGCACCGTCGATTTTCCCTTCAGTGGAATTTCCAGTTGCAGCAGTGCCACGTCGGCAGTCGCCCGATGCGCCTGCATTGCCTGCATGTTGAAATTCGGATGGATCGCGACAGAACGGACGTTCAGCAATTGCGGCTGGCCGTCGCCGCCGCGATCGACGATCTTGTAGTCCGCGCCGGGCTGCACGCAGTGAGCGACCGTCAGCACCAGCTTCGGTGCGATCAGGCTCCCGGTGCAAAAATTGCCGCGCGAGCCGACGATGGTGACGATGGCGCGGGCGACACCCTCCGCTTGCGGCGTGCCGCCGCCAACGATGGCGTGAGCAGGCGTGGCGAGCAGCAAAATGGCAGTGATGAATGTCGCAATTGTCTTCATGGGAACACGTTTCGGCAGGCGGTTCGGTCAAGGGCGGAGTTTGCTTCAGGCTGGCCCTTGCCGATAGCGCGTGCTAGCCGTCTTGTCAGCCATCCTGGCACTGAATTGACGAGGACAGGACCTTGACGATCGAGGCTGTGATCTTTGATTTTGGCGGCGTGTTGACGAGCTCACCGTTCGAGGCGTTCGCCCGCTTCGAGACCGAGCGTGGCCTGCCCATCGACATCATACGGCGCACCAATGCCGCCAACCATCTGGAAAATGCCTGGGCCAAGTTTGAACGCGCCGAGGTGGATATCGACACGTTCGATCTTTTGTTCGCCGAGGAATCACGTGCGCTTGGCGCAGAGGTGCGCGGGCGCGACGTGCTGCCGCTGCTCCAGGGCGAGCTGCGTCCCGAGATGGTCGAGGCGCTGAAGCGCATCAAGGCGCAATTCAAGACCGGCTGCATCACCAACAACCTCCCGGCCAACGCCATCAGCAGCCTGACGGGACGCACGCTCTACATTGCCGAGGTGATGGCACTGTTCGATCACGTCATCGAGTCCGCCAAAATCGGCCTGCGCAAGCCCGATCCACGCATCTACCGGCTGATGCTCCAGACGCTGAAGGTTGATCCCAACAATTGCGTTTATCTCGACGATCTCGGCGTCAATCTCAAGCCGGCTCGCGAGATGGGCATGACCACGATCAAGGTCACCAGCGGGGTCCAGGCCATCGCCGAGCTCGAGGTCGCGACGGGGTTGAAGCTCTGCTAGTCCAACCTATTCTGCAGCGGCCGCGATCCGCTCCGGAAACGCGGCCGCGAGCGCGGCACGGTCGGGCTTCAGCACGCCGCGCTCGGTGATGAGGCCGGTCACGAGGCGCGCCGGCGTCACATCGAAAGCATAGTTCGCGACCGGGGAGCCCTCCGGCACGATGCGCACCGTCTCCAGCCTCCCGTCCGCGGTGCGACCGGTCATGTCGGTGACCTCAGAGCCACTGCGCTGCTCGATCGGGATGTCACGGATGCCGTCATGGATGGCGAAATCGATCGTCGGCGACGGCAGCGCGACGTAGAACGGCACACCGTTGTCGTGCGCGGCGAGCGCCTTCAGATAGGTGCCGATCTTGTTGCAGACGTCGCCGTTGGCGGCGACGCGGTCGGTGCCGACGATAGCGAGATCGACCATGCCGTGCTGCATCAGATGGCCACCGGTATTGTCCGGGATCACCGTGTGCGGCACGCCGTGATGGCCGAGCTCCCAAGCCGTGAGCGCGGCGCCCTGATTGCGCGGGCGGGTCTCGTCGACCCAGACATGGATCTTGAGGCCGCGCTCATGCGCAAGATAGACCGGCGCCGTCGCTGTGCCCCAATCGACGGTCGCGAGCCAGCCGGCGTTGCAATGAGTGAGGACGTTGACCGTATCGCCCGGCTTCTTCGCCGCGATCGCCTCGATCAGCTTCAGGCCATTGCCGGCAATGCCGCGGTTGATCTCGACGTCCTGCTCGACGATCTCGTCGGCGCGCGCGTAGGCCGCCTCCGCCCGTTCAACCGGATCGATCGGTGCGAGCGTCGCGCGCATCTCGTCCAGCGCCCATTTCAGATTAATCGCGGTCGGCCGCGCCACGACCAGCGTGTCATAGGCACGCTTCAGGCCGGCGTCGGAGGCGTCCTCGCGCATCGCGAGCGCCATGCCGTAAGCGGCGGTGGCGCCAATCAGCGGCGCGCCGCGCACCAGCATGTCGCGGATGGCGACCGCCGCCTCCTCGCATGACGTCAGCTCCGCAACAACGAACTCGTGGGGCAACCTGCGCTGGTCGATCGCGCCGACCGACCAGCCGTCGCGCTCGCGCCAGATGCTGCGAAAATGCTTGCCGTCGACCTTCATGGCATTCTGCCTTTCGTCTCAACCGCGCAGGATACGCCCCGCCACCGCATCGAGTTTCTTCAAAAGCTCGGGATCGCGGGCCTCGGGCGCCGTGATCAGGGCGGTGTCGAGCGCGCGATCCGAGCCGATCGGGCACGGCTCATGCTCGCGCGGAAAATCCTTTGCCAGCCGTGCCACCAGCGCCTTGGCCTTGTCGGCGTTCGAATTCAGCACACGGATAATGTCCTGCACGGTCACGGCATCGTGGTCGGGATGCCAGCAGTCGAAATCCGTCACCATCGCAACGGTGGCATAGCAAATCTCGGCTTCCCGCGCGAGCTTGGCCTCGGGCATGTTGGTCATGCCGATCACGGAATAGCCCAACGTTTTGTAGGTCATGCTCTCCGCGTAAGTGGAGAATTGCGGCCCCTCCATGCAGACATAGGTGCCGCTACGCGCGATTGCGATTCCCTCGGCTTCGGCCGCTGCGGCAAGATGGATTCGCAGCCGTGGCGAGACCGGATGGGCCATCGAGACATGGGCGACGCAGCCGCGGCCGAAGAACGAGCTCTCGCGCTTGTGGGTGCGGTCGACGAACTGATCGACCAGCACGAAGGTGCCGGGCGCAAGTTCCTCCCTAAAGGAGCCGCAGGCCGACAGCGAGATCAGGTCGGTGACGCCAGCCCGCTTCAGAACGTCGATATTGGCGCGATAGTTGATGTCGGAGGGCGACAATCGGTGGCCCTTGTCGTGCCGCGGCAGGAACACGACCGGCAGGCCCGCCATAGTGCCGCGGCGCAGGGGCGCTGACGGCTCGCCCCAGGGGCTCTTGATCGCCGCTTCGCGCGCACCCTCTAGGCCGGGCAGATCATAGATGCCGGAACCGCCGATGATGCCCAATACCGCCTGCGTCATGCCTGCTCCATCCCATCCGCCACGTGCGACATGGTCAAGCTATGCCAGTTTTGCGGCAGATTTGGAACGGGGTGGTAGTGTGGTCAGGAAGCGGGCGCTATCGCCACGCCATCGGTGTGTCGTCTTGGCGAAGCGGGCCCATACCGCGAGGTCTATCGGTTGCGAACGGTCTTTGTCCCGAACGACCGGTCTTCGCAAAACTGCTCCCTGGGGGAAATGGGTCTTGGCTTTCGCCGGAACGACCTCAGTGGTTCAACCTAAGCTGCGTTCGCCGGCTGCAGCTGAGCTGCGATCATCCGCTCCAGCGTCTCGACGGTTTGGAAATTCTCCGGCGTGATTTCGGCTTGCGGGATGGTGAAGTCGAATTCGGCCTCGACGCCGAGCATCAGATTGACCATGTCCATCGAGGCCAGGCCGACATCGACGAGCTTCGCCGACGGCGTGATGTCCGCCGTGAGCGAGTTCTGTTCGAGGATGCCCTTCACCAGCTTGATGATGCGATTGCGCATGTCGGTATCGAAAGCCTGCATCGGCAAATTCCCATCTATCTATCGGAGGCGGACCGGACTGCCGGCTACGATGGACACGGCCAGTCGGTCCCGCAATGGGCACGAGGATTACTTCGTCCTTCTTAGTAAACGATGACTCAAATTGACTAAAATTCGGGGGCTCTTCCAGAACCCTAACGGGTCCACGGAATTTCGGCCCCCTCCAACAACCTGACCTTAACTGTTCGTTCGGAATTGGGCTTTGTTTACCCTCTATTTCATCGACGAATTTGAATTAAATCCGTAGCCTCGTCTCACAAGCAAAGATGGTCGGAGGATCGCCGGCGGCATCGCGAATGATGGCGGCGATCTCGAACGGCGAACCGGAGGCGGACGAGCATGAACGTGCGTGAAGCAGTCCTCACTGTCGACGAAACGCAGACGAGCTTTCTCGAGCAGGGCCCCTCCCTGATCGAGCGTGCCGCCCGGACAGCCGCTGCCGCAGCGGCCGACGCAGACGAGGTCGATCGCGACGCCCGCTTCCCCCACACGGCTTTCGAGGTCGCGCGCGAGCAGAAACTGCTTGGCGTCATGATCCCGGTCGAGTTCGGCGGCTTTGGCGCCTCGATCTACGACGTCACCGACATCTGCTACACGCTCGGGCGCGCCTGCGCTTCCACCGCGATGATCTACGCGATGCACCAGACCAAGGTTGCCTGCCTCGTCAGGCACGGCCACGGCATCCCCTGGATGGAAACCATGATGCGCCGGGTCGCGCGAGACCAGTGGCTGCTCGCCTCCTCCACCACCGAAGGACAGAACGGCGGCAACATCCGCGCCAGCGCCGCCGCCGTCGATCACGCCGGCGACATCGTGTCGCTAGTACGCGATGCGACCGTGATCTCCTACGGCGCCGAAGCCGACGGTCTCGTCACCATCGCCCGCCGCGCCACCGACGCTGCCGCTTCCGACCAAGTGCTGCTGGCACTCGCCAAGGGCGATTATTCGCTGAAGCGGACGCTGGGTTGGGAAACGCTCGGCATGCGCGGCACCTGCTCGACCGGTTTCGAGCTGAAGGTCGATTGCCCCGCCGACCGCGTTTTCCCGGAATCCTATGACAAGATCCACGCCCAGACCATGACGCCGTTCGCGCATCTATGCTGGTCGTCCGCTTGGGCTGGCATTGCCGCCGCCGCGGTGACCCGTGCGCAGGCCTTCATCCGCAAGGTGGCCCGCAGCTCCGGCGGACAAATGCCGCCGGCCGCGGCGCATTTCACCGCCGCGAAGATGTCGCTCACAAAGCTGCGCGCGCTGATCGCTGCCAACATCGACGCCTTCGCCGGCGCCGAGCATGACGAGCGCGCGCTGAGCTCGCTCGACTTCCAATCCTCGATCACGCTTTTGAAGGTGCAGGCCTCCGAGCTCGCGGTGGAGACCGTGATGCATGCGATGCGTACCGCGGGCCTTTCCGGCTACCGCAACGACGGTGAGTTCACCATGGGCCGCCACCTGCGGGACGTTCTGTCGTCGCCGATCATGATCAACAATGACCGTATTCTCGCCAACGCCGCGACATCGACGCTGATGAGCGGCGTTCCATTGAGCCTTCGTGACTGACGTGCCTTCATGACCGACTAGCCTTGGCGACTGAACCAACAAGAACAATTTTGAGATAGCAGGACATCAACTCCATGAACATTGCCGTCCTCCCCAATTCGCCCGCGACCGCACCGGAGATCATCGATCCGCTCGATCATCTCACCGACAAGCTATTCCACCGCATGGGCTCGGACGGGGTCTACGCCCGCACCGCGCTCTACGAGGGCATCGTCGAGAAGCTCGCCACGCTGATCACTGGCCATCGCGAGGCCGGAACCGAGGTGATGCGCTTTCCGCCGGTGATGAGCCGGGCTCAGCTGGAGAAATCCGGCTACCTCAAGAGCTTTCCGAACCTGCTCGGCTGCGTCTGCGGCCTGCACGGCACCGAACGCGAGATCAACGCTGCGGTGAGCCGCTTCGATGCGGGTGGCGACTGGACCTCATCGCTCTCCCCGGCCGACCTCGTGCTGTCGCCAGCCGCCTGCTATCCCGTCTACCCGATCGCAGCAAGCCGAGGCCAACTGCCGAAGGACGGCCTGCGCTTCGACGTCGCCGCCGATTGCTTCCGCCGCGAGCCGTCAAAGCATCTCGACCGCCTGCAATCGTTCCGGATGCGCGAATATGTCTGTATCGGCAGCCCCGATGACGTCGCCGACTTCCGCGAGCGCTGGATGGTGCGCGCGCAGGCGATCGCCCGCGACCTCCGCCTGACCTTCCGCGTCGACTACGCCAGCGATCCTTTCTTCGGCCGCGTCGGCCAGATGAAGGCGGTGAGCCAGAAGCAGCAGCAGCTGAAGTTCGAGCTCCTGATCCCGCTGCGCTCGGAGGAGCAGCCGACCGCCTGCATGAGCTTCAACTATCACCGCGAGCATTTCGGCACGACCTGGGGCATTCAGGATGCCAATGGCGAGCCGGCCCACACCGGCTGCGTTGCCTTCGGCATGGACCGGCTCGCGGTCGCCCTGTTCCACACCCACGGCATTGATACCGCTTCCTGGCCAGCCAGGGTGCGCGACGTCCTGGGCTTACAGCCGCATGTTGCGGCCGAGGCCCACGGCGAAGGCTGGCGCTAACGGAACTCACGAGGCTGACCATTTCCACGGGCAAGACGAGCGTGATCCACACCAAGGTCCGATGCCGCGAAATCACCGAGACCGATGTCGAAGCCATCGCGGACCTGCTGACGCGCGGCTTCATCGGCCGCTCGCGGGACTATTGGATCCAGGGCCTGCGCCGGCAGGCTTTCCGGACCGTGCCGGAGGGCTATCCGCGCTTCGGCTACATGCTCGAGGATGACGGCATACCGGTCGGCGCACTGCTGCTGATCTACACGGCGCGCCAGCACGGCGAAGAGGCCGCCATCCAGTGCAATTTGTCGAGCTGGTATGTCGATCCGGTCTACCGCAATTACGCGCCGCTGCTGACCAAGATCGCGCAGCGGCACAAGGACGTCACTTATCTCAACATCAGCCCGGCGCCGTGGACCTGGCCGATCATCGAGACGCAGGGCTTTCGCGCCTATTGCTGCGGGATATTCTTCTCGGTGCCTGCGCTGGCGCGCCCCCCGCGCTGGAGCACGATCGAGGTGATCTCGCCGCACGCCAAGGCGATCCAGGGGCTTGGCGAACCCGAGACCGAGTTGCTGACACGACATGCGCGCTACAATTGCCTCAGCCTCGTCTGCCGCACACCGGAGGGAACGTTCCCCTTCATCCTGCAACCGGTGCGCATCCGCCGCGGCTTCATTGCGCCGCCTGCGATGAAGCTGATCTACTGCCGCAACACCGCCGAATATGCCACTTGCGGGGGCCGGATCGGCCGGCTGTTGCTGCGGCTCGGCAAGATTGCGGTGGCCGTCGATTCCAACGGCCCGCTTCCCGGCCTCGTCGGCCTCTACACCGAACGGCGCGGCCGCAAATATTTCAAGGGCCCGCACCGGCCGCAGCTCGCCGACCTCACCGACACGGAACTCGTGCTGTACGGGCCTTGAGCAGGCCCGCAGGCTGCGCACTGGCCCGTCATTCGGAGGTGCTCGCCTTGCGCAGCGCGGCGCGCCTCGAAGGATGAACGGCCGCGATGCAGCCGGCCCGACGCTCTTTCCAGATCTCCGCTATGCTCCGGCGCCTCAGGGTGACGGTGATACTCCGTGCACACGCATCTCTGCATCACCGGTCACTCTCCGTAAACTACTGCGCTTAAGGGAATTTTCTGGCCTCTTCGCTACCCTCGGCGGCTGAATTACGTCGCGTTAGCTCTATCGCCCGCCGAGATCCACGACTCACATGACGTCGACCCGCGAGAACGAGCATGGTGCACACCGCGAACAGGCCCCCGAGGCACTGGTCGCGCTCAGCCAGCTTGCGCTCGACCACATGGAGCAGGGCGTCTGCGTCTACGATGCCCACAACCGGATCGTGCTGGTCAATCAGCGCTACCTCACGCTGTTCGACATGTCGGCCGATATCGTGCGGGTGGGCACGAGCTATCGCGAGGTGCTTGCCCACAGCGCGACGCGCGGAAACTTTCCGCAGCACGAGATTGATACGCTTTACTCGGCGCGAATGACGCAAATTGCAGGGGGCAAGCCCTTTCGCACCGAACAGCGGCTTGCCAGCGGCCTCGTCATGGCGCTCGAGCTGAAGCCTCTCCCCGGCGGCGGTTGGATGACGATCTGCGACGACGTCAGTCGTCTCGCCCGACTCGAGGCGGAATTGCGCGTGCAGACGGAGCGTAGCCAGCACGCGCTCGCGAACACGTCGCACGGCCTCATCATGTACGATGCCGACAGCCGCGTCGTCGTCTGCAACGACCGGTTCCTGGACCTTTACAATCTCGACTCCGAAATCGTGAAGCCGGGCATCTCGCACAGCACGGTGATCGAGCACTGGATGTCGCGCGGCAACCTGACGGGCATGTCAGCCGATGAGTTCCACCACACCAGGCTGGCGGACGTGCGCGCCAGGAAGGCGAAAACCCTGCTGGTGATGCGCTATGACGGGCGGATGGTGCAGGCGGTTTCCCGCTTCCTTCCCGACGGCGGCTGGGTGACGGTGCACGAGGACGTCACCGAGCGGTTGCAATACGAGGAAGCACTGAGGCAGCAGAACTTCATCCTCGATGCGGCGCTGGAGAACATGGCGCACGGACTCGCTTTCTACGATAGCGAGATGCGGCTTCGCGTCTGCAACAGCACCTACTGCATGATCTACCGGCTGTCGCCCGAGGAGACACGGCCCGGCACGCATCTTTCCGAGCTGATTGAGCGGTCGATGGCGAACGGCGCGTTCGCTTCCGAATACAGCCCGCAGCAACTCCTGGAAGTCGCCAGCGCGAGGATCGCGAACCGCGATTCCTCGCCGATGCGACGGCGCATGTCCAACGGGATCGTGATCTCCATGCGCTACTGTGCGCTGCCCGATGGCGGCTTCGTCGCCACCTACGAGGACATCACCGAACGCGAGCGCGCCATCGAGGAGCTGAGCGAGCAGTATCGACGTTTCGACGCCGCATTGAACAACATGAGCCAGGGCCTGTGCATGCTCGATTCGAGTCTGCGCGTCATCGTCTGCAACCGCCGCTATATCGAGATGTACGGCCTCTCGACCGAGATCGTGAAGCCGGGCGTCTCGATGCGCGAGATCATGGAGCACAGCTGCGAGCTCGGCATCCATCCGAACACCACGGGCGCGCGGCTCTATGCCGACTATGTCGAGAGGCTGCGCGAGGGCGAGCACACGCTGCACCGCCATTTGAGCGACGGCCGCATCATCAAGCTCAATCACAAGCGGATGGAGCTTGGCGGCTGGGTCGTCACCTATGAGGACGTCACCGAGCGCCACAAGGCCCAGGCCCGCGTCGCGCACATGGCACGCCACGATTCGCTGACAGACCTGCCCAACCGCACGCTGTTCCGCGAGAAGATGAGCGAGGGGCTGAACCAGGTCGCGATCGCCGGCGGCGCGATGGCGGTGCTGTGTTTCGACCTTGATAATTTCAAGACCGTCAACGACCGCCTCGGCCACGCGGCAGGCGACCGCCTGCTGCGCTGGACTGCGGCGCGGCTGAAGGAGAATGTCGGCGAGCATGATACCGTCGCGCGGCTCGGCGGCGACGAATTCGCCGTGCTCCAACGCGGACCGCAGCCGCAATCGGCTGAAACGCTCGCCCGTCGCCTGGTCCAGATTATCGGCCATCCCCCGCCGCTGGAAAACCAGTCGATCCATATCGGCGTCTCCGTCGGCATCGCGATCGCGCCCGACCACGGGCTCGATGCCGACGAGCTGATGAAATGCGCCGACCTCGCCCTCTACCAGGCGAAGGCCAAGGGCCGCGGCGCCTATCAGCTGTTCGCGCCCGAGATGGAAGAAGAGGCGCGCAGCCGGCACGCGCTGGAGCACGATCTGCGCGGCGCGTTGGAAGCACGTGAATTCCATCTCGTGTTCCAGCCGCAGGTGCGGCTCGACAATTCCGAGCTGATCGGCTTCGAAGCGCTGTTGCGCTGGAAGCATCCCTCGCGCGGCTTCGTCTCGCCGGCCGAATTCATTCCGATCGCGGAAGAGACCGGGCTGATCGTCCCGATCGGCGAATGGGTGCTGCGCACCGCCTGTGCGACCGCTGCATCCTGGCCCGAGGTCACCATCGCGGTAAACCTGTCGCCGGTGCAGTTCCGCTCGCGCGGCCTGGTGTCGATGGTCACGAGCGCACTTGCGGAAGCCGGCCTGCCGCCACAACGGCTCGAGCTCGAGGTCACCGAGACGGCTCTGCTCGACGACAGCGAGGCGACGATCGAGATCCTGCACCAGCTCCGCGCACTCGGCGTGCGGGTCAGCCTCGACGATTTCGGCGTCGGCTATTCCTCGCTCAGCTATTTGCGCAAGTTTCCGTTCGATCGCATCAAGATCGACCGCTCTTTCGTCGGCACCCTCGGCGAGAGCCCCGAAAGCGTCGCCATCGTCCGCACCATCGCCAGCCTCGGCTCCGTGCTCGGGGTCGAGACCACGGCGGAGGGAGTGGAAACCGCGGAGCAACTCGACTTCGTGCGCGAATGCGGCTGCACCGCCGTGCAGGGCTATTATTTCGGCAAGCCGTGCCCGGCGGCCGAAGTCGGCGGCATCATCGAGAGGCTGAGCGGAGTCCGGCGCGTGGCGTAGCGGCTTCGCCCGCTCAAATTCCGTATCTCGGCACGCCGCCAAACGACCAATTGTCGCATGGATGGTTTCCGGCGGAATTGCCGTCTCGCTCCTTGCCTGGCACAGACGCAATGGCGCTTTTCTTCTCTCGTGATTTCGGGAACAATCGCTCCACAGAATGAGAGATGGCGGCTTGAGCGAGGCCGCTGCGAGGGAGGCGTTTCTATGTCGCGATCCGGGCTGAAGACGATTGCCTTTGCCGCCATACATGCGGTCATAGGCGCAGTGCTCTCCACTGCTGCCAGTGCGCAGGACTATCCTACCAAGCCGATTACGCTGATCGTGCCCTGGCCGGCCGGTGGTTCGACTGACATCTCGATGCGCGCGATCGCCGACAGCGCTTCGAAGGTCCTGGGTCAGCCCGTCGTGATCGACAACAAGGCCGGCGGCGGCGGCACGGTGGGACCTGCAACCATGGCCGCGGCCGCGAAGCCGGACGGCTACACCATCTCCCAGATCCCGATCACCGTCTTCCGCTTGCCCTTGATGCAGGAGGTGTCATGGGATCCGGCGAAGGATTTTACCTACATCATCCATCTCACCGGCTATACCTTCGGCGTCACCACCAACGCGGAGTCCCAGTTCAAGAGCTGGAAGGACGTGGTGGAGTTCGCCAAGGCGAACCCGGGCAAGGTGACCTACGCGACGCCCGGCACCGGCACCTCGCTGCATATCGGCATGGAGCAGATCGCGGCGATGTCCGGCATCAAGCTCACCCAGGTGCCGTTCAAAGGCGGCGCGGAAACCAACGCCGCGGTCCTGGGGCAGCATACAATGCTTCAGGCAGACTCCACGGGATGGCGGCCGCTGGTCGACGCCGGCAAGCTGCGGTTATTGATGGTGTGGACCGCTGCCCGCTCGCCGAATTACCCGGATGTACCGACGCTGAAGGAGCTCGGCTATCCCATGGTCTACGACTCCCCGTTCGGCATCGCCGGCCCGAAGGGGATGGATCCGAAAATCGTCGCCAAGCTGCACGATGCGTTCAAGAAGGCGGTCGAAGACCCGGCCGTCGTGGCAACGCTCGCCAAATATGACATGGTGCCGAACTACAAGAACACCGAGGATTACAAGAAGTTCGTTGTCGAGGTCACGGAGTCCGAGCGAAAGGTGATCGAGACACTCGGGTTGGCGAAGAAATAGACTGAGCCGCTTCGGTGTCCCGGACGCGGTGCAGCGCTTCTGCAGCGATGCACCGCAGAGCCGACCAGCTTGCCACGAACCACCGGACCTCCGGATCTGCAGCGCACCACTTGGTGCTGCGCAGCGTCCGGGGAACGGCTGAGAGAGAAGCGATGAACAACCAAACCAATGTCAAACTCCGCCTCAGCAACTCCGAACTCTGGGGCGGGTTGATCGGGCTCGCACTCGGCGGCTTCGTGATCTGGTCGGGGCTGAAGCTCAAGCTCGGCACCATCAACGATCCCGGCTCCGGCTACGTGCTGTTCTACACGGGCATCCTGATATGCGTGTTCGCAACCAGCATCATCATCTCGGCAATCACCGAGGGCGGGCCAACGCTGGCCTCACGGTGGGAAAATGTGCGTTGGAGCAAGCCGCTTCTCGTCATCGCCTGCCTCACCGCGTTCTCGTTCGCACTGGAGCCGCTGGGATTCCTGTTGTCGTCGATCCCGTTGATGCTGCTGTTGTTGCGCCTGATCGATCCCGTGCGCTGGACGCTGGCGATTCCGATCGCCGTGCTTGTTCCGCTCGGCATGTGGTGGGTGCTCA
This sequence comes from Bradyrhizobium sp. 179, assembly GCF_023073535.1. Classification (NCBI taxonomy): domain Bacteria; kingdom Pseudomonadati; phylum Pseudomonadota; class Alphaproteobacteria; order Hyphomicrobiales; family Nitrobacteraceae; genus Bradyrhizobium; species Bradyrhizobium sp. 179. Next base: position 70,847 of record NZ_JADPJR010000116.1, read on the forward strand.
AGCGCCTGCTCTTGATCCAGCTGCCCTCTGGCCTGTTCGGGATCGGCTGATCGCATGGATACGCTCGCCAATGTCGCGCACGGGTTCGGCGTTGCGCTGACCGGGATCAACCTGCTCTATTGCTTCATCGGTGTCTTCATCGGCACGCTGGTCGGCGTGCTGCCGGGCATTGGGCCGATCTCGGCGATGTCGTTGCTGTTGCCGGTGACGCTGTCGGGCACGCCGGAATCCGGCATCATCATGATGGCCGGCATCTATTACGGCTCGATGTATGGCGGCTCGACCACGTCGATCCTGGTCAACATCCCCGGCGAAGCTGCCTCCGTTGTCACCTGCATCGACGGCCACCAGATGGCGAAGCAGGGCCGCGCGGGCCCCGCGCTCGGCATCTCCGCCTTCGGTTCCTTCATCGCCGGCACCTTTGCGCTGATCGCGCTGATGCTGGTGGCGCCGAGGCTTGCCAGTATCGCCATCGCCTTTGGCCCGGCCGAGTATTTCAGCCTGATGGTGCTCGGCCTCGTCGTGCTCACTTTCCTGACCCAGGGTTCGATGCCGAAGGCGCTGCTGATGGCCTGCATCGGCGTCGTGCTCGGCCTGATCGGCCTCGACAGCATCACGGCGCAGCCGCGAATGACCTTCGGCCGCATGGAGTTGATCGACGGCATCGGCCTCGTGCCCGTCGTGATGGGCCTGTTCGGCGTCGCCGAGGTGCTGCTCAACACCGAGCAGGCGATCAAGCGCGACATCATCAATACCAAGATCACGCAGCTCTTGCCCAACAAGGCCGATTGGCAGGCGAGCGCCGGCCCCGTAGCACGCGGTACGCTGCTCGGCTTTCTGCTCGGCATCCTGCCGGGTGGCGGCGCCGTGGTGGCCTCGTTCGCGTCTTACGCACTGGAGAAGCGGCTGTCGAAAACGCCGGAGCGGTTCGGCCAAGGCGCGATCGAGGGCGTCGCAGGCCCCGAGTCCGCCAACAATGCGGCGGCCGGGGGCGCGTTCATTCCGCTGATGACCTTGGGAATCCCTCCGAACGTGGTGATGGCGCTGCTGCTCGGCGCGTTCGTCATCCACGGCCTGCAACCGGGTCCGCTGCTGATCACACAAAACCCCGGCCTGTTCTGGGGCATCGTCGCCAGCATGTATATCGGCAACGTCATGTTGCTGATCCTCAATCTGCCGATGATCGGCATGTGGGTGCAACTGCTCAAGCTGCCCTATAACATCCTCTTCCCCCTGATCATCCTGTTCACGATCCTGGGCGTCTACTGCTCCAGCAACAACGTGTTCGACGTTTACGTGATGATCGCGTTCGGGATCATCGGCTATTTCATGCGCAAGCTCGGCTACGAGCCCGCGCCACTGGTACTCGCCTTCGTGCTCGGACCGATGCTGGAGAACAATCTGCGCAAGTCGCTGATCCTGTCGCAGGGCGACCTCTGGACCTTCGTGCAGCGGCCGATCTCGGCGGCGTGTCTTGCGCTGGCGATGGTGCTGCTGATCGCACCGCTGTTGCCCGCGCTGCGCAAGAAGCGTGAGCTGGTGGCGTTGGACGAAGGGGCGTGAGGAGGTTTATACTTACTGCCTGACGTACCACCCTCTCCCACAAATGAGAGGTGAAGCGAGATCCCCGCGCGACGAAACGAAAACACCTACCCAGCCGCAGGCAGCGCATTGTCCGGCGGTGCGCCCCATGGCCGCTCGGCTGAGGCGAGGCCGATCAGACGGCCCTGGATGTAGTCGCAGCCCCAGTCGCGCAGCATGCTTGCGGCCTCTTCGTCCTGGACCCATTCGGCGACCGTCTTGATGTCGAGGCGGCGGGCGAGGTCGATCAGGGTCTGCACGAAGGCGCGATCGTCGGCGGACCGCGTGACGTTCTGAACGAAGGCGCCGTCGATCTTGACGATGTCGACGCCGAGCTTGCGCAGGTTCCTGAACGAGGTGTAGCCGGCGCCAAAATCGTCGATGGCAATGCGGCTGCCGAAATTCTTCAGCCGCGTGACAAAGCCGCGGACGTCATCGATGTCCTGAATCGCGACCGTTTCGGTGATCTCGACGATCAGCCGTTCGGCGACGCCGGGATGAGCCAGCATCAGCGACTCGATGCCCGCCCACCAGTCCGGATCCATGGTCGTATCAGGCGAGATGTTGAGGCTGAGGCAGATGTCGGGTGCAGCCGCGAGCTCGGCGACCACGAGCTCGAGCACGCGATGATCGACGAGGCGAATCAGACCGAGCCGTTCGGCGACCGGCACGATGTCGGGTGCGAGCAGCACCTGGCCGTCGCCCTGGTCCATCCGCACCAGGCACTCGTGGAACGCGCGTTCGCGCGAGGAGGCCGAGACCACCGGCTCATAGGCGAGCTTGATGCGGCGCTCGTTCAGCGCCGTGACGATCTCGTCGGTGACGCGGATGTTAACGCGGCGCTGCGCGTCGCGCGCGGGATCCGGGCGCCATGCGGCGAACGAGCCGACGCGGCGTCGCTTTGCGGCATCGAGCGTCTCATGGGCGCGGTTGACCGCCTCGTCGGTGGTGCGGGCATAGCGCGGCACGCTGACCGCACCGATCGACGCGGTGACCGAGACCGGGCCGGATTTGGTCGGCACCACCTCGTCGCGGATGCCGGCGAGGAAGCGCTCGGCGGCAACGTTCATGTCGTCGACGGTGCAATTCTTCAGGATCAGGCCGAACTTGTTGCCGGAGAAGCGACCGAGCACGTCGCCGCCGCGCAAGCGCGCGCGAATGCGCTTGGCGACGTCAAGGATCACCGCGTCGGCAACGTCGAAGCCGAAGGCGTCGTTGACGCGGGCGAGATGATCGATGCCGACGAGCATGAAGGCTGCGGTCGAGCGGAAGCGGGTCGTCTCCTCGATCGCCTCGGCCAGTGAGGCGATCAGATGGGAGCGGTTGAGCTCGCCGGTGAGCGGATCGAGCCGGGCCAGTTTCGTCAATTCCTCGTCGCGGGCATGACGCTCGTTGTTGATGCGGACGGAGCCGATCGCCCGCGTGGGGCGGCCGTCGGGACCGGCAAACCAGCGGCCGGTCTCCTCGACCCAGATCACGGGATCGGAAGCGCTCATGCGCACGCCGTACTCGACCCGATAAGGCGTGCCGCCGGCACCGTGCACGGCAGAGGTCTGCGCCAGCGCCGCGCTCCGTAGCGATTGCGCAGGCTCGATCAGCTTGGCGAATTCGGCCCCGGTGGCGAGCCGCTCGGCGGGAATGCCCGGGAAGACGGCGCTGACCTGCTCACCCCAGACGATGACGTCGCTGGCGATGTCCCAGGCGAACACGGCCTGGCCGAGCGCGGCGAGGATGTCGGAGGCTTGCGGCAATCCAGGGGTCAAAGTCGCCTCGTTTCGGGACAGTGGAAAAGTTCCTGAGCTGGCACAGGATAGAGCCAGATTCGCCGCCGACCCTAGGCAAAGTTGATAAACAATTTGGAAACCACGTTTGTCGGCACCGGGGAACCAATCCGGCCCGGCCGGCATAGGGCTTGCGAGTACATGGCACGCACCGGCGCCAGCGTCCCGAAACGCGACAATCCCGCCGGACTAACGGTGATTGCGATGTTGAGTACTGATCGAGCGGACGCAGGGGACAATGGGACTGGCACGGCCCTCGTGCCGTTAATGCCGACGTTGCAGTGGGTCCATAAGGCACCGCTGCCGCGACCCGATCCGAGCTTCGTCACCCAGCTGATCGCCAATGCCGAGCAATTGCCCCAGGCGAGCCGGCTGCGCCGCGCCTCGTCCGAAGATGCGCAGATGGCCTATGGCAGCAAGCGCCCGCTGCCTAGCGTCAGCGCGCGCACACGGCAGGTGGCTTGATCAGCGCGGCGGTGTATCCGGCGAGGACGGCGTGCCGTTGCCCGGCTGAAGATGCGGCGAGGGGATTTCCGGCGAGGGCGCGCTTTGCACCGGCTTCGGCGCGGGATGATCCGTCAGCACGGATTCGGCGACGGATTGCGCCGACGGTGCGGGTGGCACGACCGGTGCCGGCTGCGGCGCGATCACCGGCTCGAACTTGCGCTCGGACGCCACATCGTCCGCCGCCGCTTCGGCCTGGCGCTTGGCCTTGCGTGGCGCAGCCATCGTCGTCTCGGCGACATAGCTGACGCGACGGCGCGTGCGCTGGGCGATGCCACCGAGGAAGTCGGCCATCGCGAGCAGCACAAGCAGGAAATAGGTGGAATTGCCGAATTTGGGCCACATCACGAATTCGGCGGCGGCCGCGCCGAACACGATCAGCGACAGCAGGTGATCCATCAGGAATTTCGAGCCGGGCCGCGCGCCTTTGACCACCTCGAGCAGCAGCAGCACCACCCCGAGCGCGAGCAGCAGATCGGCAAGCGTGACCGGCCAAGTCTCGCCGGACACCATCGGCACCTTGAACAGCACGTCCGTAAAGGACACCGTTGGCATCAGGAAGGCGATGATGTTGTAGACCGCGAGCGGAATCAGAAGTAGCGGGAAACCGACCATCGGCAAGATGCCTTCTCGATCAAGATATCCGGACAGGATAATACAGCGGCGAAGCATTTGCTCCGCCGCCTCCCCGTCTATCTCATGGGGTGGCCGAAATCAGGCAGGCCAATCGGCCCGCCCGAAGAAAGGTCCTGCCCTCAGGATTCTTTCTTCTTCAGGACCTGGCGACCCTTGTACATGCCGGTCTTGAGGTCGAGATGGTGCGGACGACGGAGCTCGCCGGAGTCCTTGTCTTCCACATAGGTCGGCTTCTTGATGGCGTCGGCCGAGCGGCGCATGCCGCGGCGCGACGGCGAGGTTTTTCTTCTCGGAACGGCCATTTCAATTATCCTCTAGGGATTGGTGTCATCAGGGCATCGTCCGCGAAAGGACGGCTCAGCACCCGCAATACGAGGCGAGCTGAATGCCGATCAAGGCCGCGCTTATAGAGGAAGGCTGGCGGTAAAGCTAGGCTCTTGGACCGGAAAATACGCCCGGAATGGGCCCGGAATCAGCGATTTTCGTGCCAGCAGGTCGCAAGCGAGCTCGCCTGCCCCCGCGCCATATAGGTTGCTGCCAGCCGCCTCACACCCGGTCCGGGGCTCCGCGCACTGCGTTTGACCGGATTGGGCAGGATCGAGGCCAGAAGGGCGGCTTCCCGAGAGGAGAGGCTGGCGGCCGACTTGCCGAAGGCATAGAGGCTGGCCGCCTCGACCCCAAACTGCCCCTGCGGGCCGAGTTCTGCGATGTTGAGGTAGATCTCCAGGATTCGCTGCTTGGGCAGGACGAGGTCGATCCACAGCGCCAGGGGGAATTCCAGCGCCTTGCGGACGAAGTCCCGCCCCTGCCAGAGGAACAGGTTTTTTGCGACCTGCTGGGTGATGGTGGAGGCGCCCCGGAACGCCGTACCGTCCTCCTGAGCGTCATCGATCGCCTCGCGCAGCGCCCCCCAGTCGATGCCGTGATGCTTGCAGAAATGCGCGTCCTCGGCGGCCACCACCGACCGCGGCAGATACGGCGACATCGCCGCCAGATCGATCCATTGGCGCTGCATCGGCGCGCCCCGAAGCGAACGCCAGGCTATCAGCGTGGAAACCGGATGGCCGGTCCGGTAAAACGGCGCGATCACATAGGGCGCGAGAGCCACGACCGCGAGCACGACCAGCAGTATCTTGACGATGCGCAAATCGACCTTTCCGGCGCAAAATGAAACGCGGCCACGCGCTAGACCATTAAGTCTGTGATAATTCGGGCCTTTTCCAGCAGTTTTTAGGCCTTCCAAACGATTGACTGGGGCCGACTCATAAAGGATTGTCCCGCCGAATTTTTGTTCTGGAGCCTTTCTTGATGACCGGCACGTCCCCGTCCGATTTCGCCAAACGTCTGGACAAGACCGCTGATGACACTGAAGCCCTGCTCAGGCACCTGTTGTCGGACGACATCCTGCCCGATGAGATCGCTCGCCCCAAGCGACTGATGGACGCAATGCGCTATTCGAGCCTCAATGGCGGCAAGCGTCTGCGGCCGTTCCTGGTGGTCGAAAGCGCCGCCGTGTTCGGCGTGCCGCGCGAAGCCGCGCTGCTCGCGGGCGCGGCGCTCGAATGCATCCACTGCTACTCGCTGATTCATGACGACCTGCCGGCGATGGACAATTCGGACCTGCGCCGTGGCCGCCCCACCCTGCACAAGAAGACCGATGACGCCACCGCGATCCTCGCCGGCGACGGCCTGTTGACGCTCGCCTTCGACATCATCACCCGCGACGAGATCCATCGCGACGCCAATGTGCGGCTGCTGCTGACACGGGCGCTGGCGCGCTGCGCCGGCATTGGCGGCATGGTCGGTGGCCAGATCCTCGACCTCGCCGGCGAAGGCCGCTTCGGCGACCGCGAGCCCGTCGATGTCGCGCGCTTGCAGCAGATGAAGACGGGCGCGCTTCTGCGCTATGGCTGCATCGCCGGCGCGATCCTCGGCCAGGCCTCGAGTGCGGAATATCAGGCGCTCGACGATTACGGCCGTGCGCTCGGCGAAGCCTTCCAGATCGCCGACGATCTGCTCGACGTCGAGGGCGATGCGGCAGCGCTCGGCAAGCCCTCGGGCCAGGACGCCGCGCTTGGCAAGACCACCTTCGTCACCCAGCTCGGCATCGAAGGCGCCAAGCAGCGCGTGCGCGACCTGCTCGCGCGAGCCGACAGCGCCGTGTCGATCTTCGGCGACCGCGCTGCCGTGCTGCAAGCCGCGGCGCGATTCGTCGCCGAACGGAAGAACTGACGCGCGTCGATGGCCGCCGGCGGCAAAGAGGATCCCGTCCTCGCCCGCTTCCGCCAGATGTCGCGGCCGATGCGGTTGCTTTATGCACGGCCGCGAACGTTTGTTGCGCTCGCTGTCGGCATCCTCGTCTGCCTGCTGCTGCCGGGCACGCACCGGCTGGTGACGCGGCTCTTGCTCGGCTGGGACGCGCTGATCGCGGTCTACCTCGTGCTGGTCTATGCGATGATGCTGTGCAATGACCACCAGCACATTCGTCGCGCCGCTGCGATGCAGGACGACGGCCGCTTCGTCATTCTGCTGGTGACGGCGACCGGCGCCTTCGCTAGCATCGCGGCGATCGTTGCCGAGCTCGGCACGTCGCATCGCGGCGTCATGGAGCTGACGATCGCGATCACCACAATCGCACTGTCATGGGCTGCCGTGCACACGACCTTCGCGCTGCATTACGCGCACGATTATTATCGGCACGGTACGGCAGGAGGCCTTCAGTTTCCGAGCGGCGACAAGGAAGACCATGCCGATTACTGGGATTTCGTCTATTTCTCGTTCGTGATCGGCATGACCGCGCAGGTCTCCGACGTCGGCATCACCGACAAGACCATCCGCCGCACGGCGACGGCGCACGGCATCGTGTCGTTCATCTACAACACGGCGTTGCTGGCGCTGACGGTGAACATCGCGGCAAGCGCTATTGCGACCTGAACTCACTCCCAAGAATCGTCCTGGCTTTCGCCATGGCGATTCTTGAACACCGCGATCCTAGTAACAGACCTCGGCATTGGCGTCATTGCCGGGGCCGCCTCCGCCGCGATATTCGAGATGGCAGCCGCGATGGACCGGACGGCAGCCACCGCTATTGCAGAAGACCTGCCCGCCACCCTTAGCGCGACTGGCGCCAGCGGCAGCAGCAATGCCGGCGGCAGCACCGTAACCGTCCGCTGCGCCAGCGCCGGCGGACTGGCGACGCTGCCGTGCAGGACGTTCATCACCGTCGTCGCGCTTCGCAATCGCAGGCTTGGCCGGCTTGGCGGCACGCTTCTTCTCGCACTCATTGTCGTCGTTGACCGCATACCCGTCACGACAGACGATCTTGGTGCACTTGTCGCCGTCGGCCTTGAAGCCGTGCTCACAGACCAGCGGGCAGACGCGCGACGGTTTCGACTTGACCGCATCGAGCGCATCGGTGCTCGCGACCTTCACGTCGAGCTTGGTGCCGGCATAACGGTTGAACTGCGATAGGGAGCGCTGCGAAGACGTAGTCCAATTGCCGTCGGCCTGTCCGGAGAAGCAGCCGACGCGACCGAGCTCGGTCTGCACCGTGCGAGTGAGATCAGCCGGTGCGGTCGCGGGGGTCAGCGAAGCGACGTTGGTGCCGGCCGAACCGGCCGTGCTGGCCGGCGCACCGCCGGGTGCCGCAGCGGCGAGGTTGACGCGCTGCTGCTCGGCCACGGCTGCCTGCTGCTGCGCCTGCTCCTTCGCTTTCTGGGCGGCAAGCTGCGCCTGTTCGGCGGCTTTCGCATCGGCTGCGGCTTTGGCCTGCGCATCCTTCTGCGCACCAACGGCGGCGAGGCGGTCGCGCTCGGCCTCGGCCTGTTTCGCCTTCGCGATCGCCGCCGCATGGGCCTGCTCGGCACCGATCTTCTCGAGCTGGAGCTTGGCCAAGCTCGCATAGAAACCGTCGGGATGCTGGGCGAGGAAGGCATCCCACGCCGCCCTGTTGCCGAGCTGGAGCGCGAGCTCGTAATCGCGGCGGATATCGGCCTGCGGGTTCGCCATAGGTGCCGCCGGAGCCGCCGCCGTCATCTTCACCGGCACCAGTGGAACATCCTCGCCGCCAAGCGAGCCATAGACGAACGGCTCCTGCTTGTTGCCAGTCGACTTGAGCACGTCGTCGCGCACGAATCCGAAGGCGCGGCGGACGTCGAGGCCCGGCGTCGCCAGATGCTTGGACAGCGCGACCGTGAACGGGCTGTTGGCGCCGTCGCCGTCCTGCGCCGTGAAGCCGGCTTTGGCCGAATAGGCAATCAACGTGTTGGGACTGGTCGGCTCGACCTGGGCGAGGCCGCGGCCGATGCCGCGCGAAGCGATTGTGCGCTTCATCCTCTTGCCGAACGGATTGTCGCGGCAGGCATCCAGGATCACCAGGCGGAGCTGCTTGGCGGGCTCGACCGCAACCAGGACCCGGTCGAGCGAGAGCGCCTCGTCGTACACGTCGGTGTCGCGCTCGAGCCTGGCGTCGACCGGGATCAGATAGTTCGACCCCTCGACCTCGATGCCATGACCGGCATAATAGACCACGGCGATATCGGCATCGCGGGTCGCATCCGCGAAGTCGCGGAGCACCCGCCGCGTATCCAGCGCCGACAAATCGTGCCGGGAATCGACGATGTCGAAGCCGGCCTCCTTCAGCGTCTTGGCCATCACCGAACCGTCATTGACGGGGTTGGCCAGCAACGGCGCATGCTGATAGGCCGAATTGGCGAGCACCAGCGCAACGCGCTTGCCGGCGAAAGCCGGTTCAGTGCCGAACAGCAGCGCGAGGGCAAGGAGAAGCGGACAAAGTCTGAGCAAATTGCGCATGACACGACTTCCGAAATTCGGGCCGCTGGGCCCTTTGGGACCGCTTTAGCAGGATCCGCCACCGGCGCTTGTGATGGAGGTCACGAAGGCGGCGCCCGCAACGGGACGAAACACCCCTTTTGTTTGTCGCGCCAGCGCGGCCGTGGTTCGCCAGGAAGCAAATCGGGCCGGGTTCCCTCAGTCAACCCCGATATGCTCCCGATATTGCGGCAGGTCATCCGTGATCTCGTGCCAGGGTGCTTTCGAGCCCACGAAAATATGGGCGCTAGGCCGGATCGAAGGGGCGTCGATCAGAGCTCCCATAGCGACGTGGGCCCATTTCCCCTCACGCACGTGGGAATAGAGCAACGAGCCACAACGGGCGCAGTGCACATCGTGGGTGATATCATCGCCGAAAACCGTCCGCTGGTCGCCGCCCCTGACGATGCGGAGCTTGTGTCGCACGATACCGGCGAAGGGTTTGAAGGCGGAGCCGGTGGTGCGGCGGCAGTTCGAGCAATGGCAGTTCATCGCATAGGAGAATTCGTCGGCCACCTCGAAGCGCACTGCACGGCAATAGCATTCGCCGATCAGGATACGAGCGTTCGAAATCTCTGATCCGGTCATCATGATGTCCTTGCGCAAACCGTCTGAACATCCATAGCGCATTTTGATGTGTACGACTAAACTCGCCTCAAGTCATTATTCCAAGGGATGACCCATGAGCCCAAATCGTTCAAGTCTCGAAGCCGTCGTGCAATCCTATTTTGACGGACTCTATGAGGGCGACGCCGAAAAGCTCGGCGCCATTTTCCATCCCTCCGCCGACCTGCGCTGGGTCGAGAAGGGCGAATTGCAGGTGCTGACCGTGCCGGACTGGCTCGACCGCGTGTGCAAGCGTCCCTCCGGCAAGGCCGAAGGCAAGCCGCGAGAGGATTTCATCGTCACCATCGACCGTTCTGACGACAAGACCGCCTTCGTCAAGGTCAGATGCCAGCTGCCGCCGCGCTATTTCACCGACTACCTAGTGGCGATGAAGCTCGCCGACGGTTGGCAGATTGTGTCGAAATCTTATCGATACGACCTGAGAGAGTGAGGGGGCTCACCTTCCGCTGCCCGAAATCGGGCGCGCTCGCCTCCCATTCTCCGTCATTGCGAGTGAAGCGAGGCAATCCAGAATCGCTCCGCTCGCAACGACAATGCGGATAGAGTGCGCCGCATCCCCCATCTTCATTCGCGCGAAAGTCCCCCATGCTGCTCGATCGCCGCTCCCTGCTTGCCTCGCTGTGCTGGATGGCCGCATCTCCTACGCTGGCCGCGGATGCGCTGCCTGAACTCGAAACATACGAACGCGAGAGCGGCGGGCGGATTGGCGTGTATGCGGAAAATCTCGCGACCGGCGCCAAACTCGCTTGGCGCGCCGACGAGCGGTTCGTCATGTGCTCGACATTCAAGGCCTCGCTCGCGGCCTGTGTGCTGGCGCGGGTCGACCGCGGCGAGGAACAGCTTGCCGCCATGATTCCCTACGGCCAGGACGACCTCTTGGAATACGCGCCGGTCGCGAAGCAAAATCTGGCGGCCGGCGCAATGTCGGTCACCGAGATGTGCAAGGCGATCGTCGAGCTCAGCGACAACACCTGCGCCAATCTGCTGCTGGCGCGGATCGGCGGTCCGACCGCGCTCACCGCGTTCTGGCGATCGATCGGCGATACCACCTCGCGGCTCGACCACAACGAGCCCGAGCTCAACCGCTCCCAGCCGGGCGATCCCCAGGACACGACGACGCCGGCGGCGATGGCCGGGAACCTGCGCCGCCTGATGCTGGGCGGAGCATTGTTGCCGGCCTCGCGCGCGCAGCTCATCGAATGGATGGTGAACTGCAAGACCGGTGCGAACCGGCTGCGCGGTGGCCTGCCCGCAGGCTGGAAGATCGGCGACAAGACCGGCTACAATGGCAAGGACGCAGCGGGCGACATCGCGGTGGCTTGGCCGAAGGCCGACACGCCGATCCTGCTTACGGCCTACGTCCAAGGCGGCACGCCGACTGCCGCACAGATTGCGGCGGCTTTCGCGCGGATCGGCCGGATGGTGGCGGAGCGGCTGGCGTGAGCCGCGCGCATTGACGTTGCGGCCGCTTCCGGGTCAAGACAGGCCATCATGGAAGCGAAGTTTCAGACCTTTCTCATCCTGCTGGCCGTGCTGGCAGGCGTGGCGCTGACCGCGCGCCGCTTCAACGTCGCCCCTGCCATCCTGCTGATGCTGGCCGGCGTCGGCCTCGCCTTCGTGCCGGGCATGCCGTCAGTGGAATTGCCGCCGGAGCTGGTGCTGCTGATGGTGCTGCCACCGCTGATCTACTCGGCAAGCGTCGCCATGAGCTGGCGCGAGTTCAGGAAGAATTTGCGCCCGATCGTGCTGCTCGCGGTCGGCGCGGTGATTTTCACTGCGGCAATGGTGGCGGCCGCCACGCATTACATGATCGGCCTGCCCTGGACCGTTGCCTTCCTGTTGGGGGCCATCGTCGCGCCGCCCGACGTGGTGGCGCCGCTCGCCATCGCACGCCGGCTGCACATGCCGCGGCGAATCCTGGTCGTGCTCGAGGGCGAAGGGCTCGCCAACGACGCCACCGCGCTGATCCTCTACCGCTTTGCGCTCGCGGCAATCATGGTCGGCCATTTCTCGCTGCCACTGGCGGCCGGCGAATTCCTCCTCATCATCGCCGGCGAGATCGCCTTCGGCATCGGCGTGGGATGGCTTTCCCTGCGTCTCCGCAAATGGTCGGGGGATCCGCAGGTCGAGCTCACGCTGTCGCTGATCACGCCTTACGTCTCCTATTGGCTGCCCGAGCATGTTGGCGGCTCCGGGGTGATCGCGACGGTCGCCTGCGGCCTTTATGTGAGCTGGAACGGCCCGCTGCTGATTTCTTCCGCGACGCGCCTGCAGGGCATCTTCTTCTGGGACCTCGTGATCTATTTGATCGAAGGCCTCTTGTTCCTGCTCACCGGCTTTCAGATGCGCGCGCTGTACGAGAAGTCGAAGGCCTTTCCGCTCGACGACATCGTGATCGCGACCGCCGTGGTCCTGGTGATCGTCGTCATTGCGCGCTTCGCCTGGCTCTATCCCGCGACCTATCTGCCGCGGATGTTCAGCAAATCGCTGCGCGAGCGCGATCCGTCGCCGCCGTGGCAATGGGTATTTACGCTCGCCTTCACCGGCGTCCGCGGCGCGGTGTCGCTGGCGGCTGCGCTGGCGCTGCCGTTCTCCCTGCCGAGTGGCGAGGCGTTCCCATATCGCGACCTGATCCTGTTCGTCGCTTTCGGCGTCATCTTCATCACCCTGATCGGTGTCGGCCTGACGCTGCCGCCGGTGGTGCGCTGGCTCGGCGTCGCCGAGGCTGGCCGCAACGAGCATGTCAGCGAGCATGAGGCCGAGATCGCCGCGCGTCGTCAGGCTCTCGAGGCAGCACTGAAATCGCTCGACGCGCTGACCGCGGAGAAGGAGGTATCCGACGAGGTGATGCGGCTCCTGCGTGCTCGCCACGAGATCCGCACCAGCCAGCTTCCGGATTTGCTCGATCCTACGCACCACGACGTCTCCGCCGCCGGCATCGCATTGACCCGGGAGCTGATCGTCGCCGAGCGCAAATTCATCCACGACCTGCTGCGCGACGGCCAGATCACCGACGAGACAAGGCGAAGGATCGAGCGGGATCTTGACCTGGAGGAGGCGAGCCTGGCCAACAGGGAGTATCGGGGCGCGCCGCTGTAGCTTCCCGCCGTCATTGCGAGCGCACCGAAGCAATCCAGAATCTGTCCACCGCGGCAGCCTGGACTGCCTCGCTGCGCTGGCAATAACAGCTGTTTGAACGACCAGGCAGTCTATCGCCTCTCACAGAACTCCCTCATCGCGACCGCAACGGCCCCCGCGACCGCGTCCTGCCGCTCCGACGAATTCATCTCCATCTCCTCGTCGCGGTTGATGATCGAGCCCGCCTCGAGCAGCACCGCGGCGCTTCTCGTCCGCGAGAGCACGACGAGCCCGTCATAGCGGTAGACGCCGACGTCCTTGTCGAGCAGCTGGCGCCGATAGCGGCCCATCACCGGAAGCGTGTATTGCCTCGCATAGTGCAGACCTTGCTCTTTCAGCTGCCTGCCGATCATCCGTGCCAGCAACAGGCCGGTGGCGAAGTGCGGATTCTGGTGCGATACGAACAGCGAATGGCCCGAAAAGCGATCGCTGAAATAGCTGTTTGCGCCGTCGAATTCCCAGGTCTCGAGCAGCTTGTCCGGCACCGAATCGTGATGGACCGACAGGAACAGATCGGCCCGGCCGTCATTCGCGGCACTGACGCGCTTGAACAGGCTCGCTCTCGCCTTACCGTTCGTGACGAGCAGGCGGGTTGCGGCAAAGCCTTCGGATTTGAGTCTTGCGGTGATGAGACTTGCGAGACGCAAGTTGAAGCCGAACTCCGGATCATTGCGCGCGCTCAACGCGCCGTAGGCGTCCGGGGTGTGCCCGACATCCACGACGATGCGGAATTTCGCCATCTCGCATTTGGCGGCCGGCGACAGCTTCGGCCTGGGTCTCGCGATCTTTCGCGTAGCAGCAGCCTCGCCGACGTCGACAAGCGCGAGCGGCGACAGCAGGATCGATGCGATGAGCCCGGCGATGATGCTGCGCGACTGCCCCAAGCTCTACTCCGCTGCCGCGATCCGCGGGCGGCCAACGAAGCCCGCGACATCACCGAAACGTTCCAGCATCACCGCGGGCAGGTCCTTGGTCTTGCTGGTGACGCAGGCGCCGGAGCGCACCGCGTAGCGATCCTGGTGCGCCGCCTGCGGCGGCGGCTCGCCGTGCTGGAGCGCCCGCGCCAGATCCATGACGGTTTTGCGGAAATGCATGATGCCGAGATCGGTCGGGCCGAGATGCTCGCGGGTGCGGTCGGCGATCGGCCCCTGGCTGTCCTGCACGGCAGCGTCCTGCTCGGAGACGCCCTTGATGCCGGTGTAGCTCCTGGTCTTCTGGAGCTTGCGGTCGATCAAATAGTCATTGCCCTTGTGGCGGAGCGGCACGTAATTGTCGTCGACCTCCGCGATCACGCCATTGCCGCGATCAAAAGCGTCGCACTCGGCTTGCGTCAACGGACGCTCCGGATTCCAGGCATAGGTGTAGATCCAGCAATTGGTGTCGGTCACAGGCACGAAAGTCTGGCCAAAGATATTCTCGCCCGGCATCGCGCTCGGCGCATAGGCGTGGAATGGCATCAGGAATTGCGCGATGCGCCAGTAGATGTTGTCGCCGCCGGTCAGCCGGCCACCGGCGATGGTCAGCCCCGCCTCGTGGGGGCTGACTTTGATGACTGGGCGCGGATCCTCGGCGATCCAGCGCATATGGTCCGTGTTCACGCGGGTGAGCGGATTCACAAAATGCTTCTTGATATCCAGAATCTCGTTCTCTTCCTTGTCGAAGGAGAGATGGGCGAAGGTGAAATGCGCGGTGTCGATCGAGCCTTCGAGCGCCTGCACCCAGTTGCAATCCTGCCACTTCTTGCTGACATAGCGATGCGAGGCCGGCAGCAGCGCCATCTCGAGATCGGGCAGCTCGGGCATCGCTTCGGCCGGGCCCATATAGGCCCAGATCATCTCGCCCCATTCGCGGACCGGATAGGATTTGATGCGGATGAGATCCTTGGCATTGAGATCGGGATAGGAGGTCGGCATGTCGACGCAACGTCCGTCGGTGTCGAATTTCCAGCCGTGATAGACGCAGCGGATGCCGCATTCCTCATTGCGCCCGAGCCAGAGATTGGCGCCGCGATGCGGGCAATATTGGTCGATGAGACCGACGACGCCGCGTGAGTCGCGAAAGGCGAGCAGCTCCTCTCCCAGCACGATGATCTTCTTCGGCTCGCCTTCGGGTTCGGGCAATTCTTCCGAGAGCAGGACAGGAATCCAGAAGCGGCGCAGCAGCTCGCCCATGCCTGTCCCCGGGCCCGACTCGGTCAGGAACTTGTTGTCCTCGGCGCGGAGCATGGAAAGTCCTCCCGATTTGTTTTTTGGGAAGATTGGCGCGGGAGTGGAAGGACGTCAACGCAAGAACAGCTTCGTAGGGTGGGTTAGCGCAGCGTAACCCACCTCTGTGTCACCGCCGTGGAGTTGGCGGATTACGCTTCGCTAATCCGCCCTACGCCAGTTTAAACCGGCCGCTCACCCTTCACCGTCACCCGCGTCCCCGAGCGCGTATGCGGCCAGTAATCCCACATCGCGCGGTGCTGGGTGCAGCGGTTGTCCCAAAAGGCGATGGCGTTCTCGGTCCAGCGGAAGCGGCACTGGAACAGCGGATTCTCGGCGTGCTGATAGAGGTAGGCGAGCATAGCGTCGCTCTCGTCGCGCGGGATGCCGTTGATGTGGCGGGTGAAGCCGCGGTTGACATAGAGCGCCTTCTTGCTGGTGACCGGATGCGTTCGCACCACGGGATGCTCCGCGTGCGGATAAGAGGGGCGGTCCGCGACGCCGTAATTGGCGTAGAGTCCACGATAAATCGGCTCGCCGTCATGCAGCGCAGTGAGCCCGTCGAGATAGGTCTTCATGCGATCCGACAGCGCCTCATAAGCTGCATACATGTTGGCGAACAGCGTGTCGCCCCCGCGCGGCGGACATTGCTTGATGTAGAGGATCGAGCCCATCGGCGGCTCGAGATCGCAGGACACATCCGAATGCCAACCCTCGCCATTGGCCCGTGGCGAGTTCTTGTCGGCGTAGATCTTCATCAGTGCCGGGTCTTCATCCTCATGCGGCGCGGCGGGATGAAAATGCAGCTCGCCGAACTTGCGGCCGAAGGCGAGATGCTGTTTTGGCGTGATGTGCTGATCGCGAAAGAAGATCACGAGGTTTTCGGCGAGCGCCCGATGGATCTCATCCATCTGCCGGTTGGAGCGGGTGTCGCCCTCGACGAGCCTGCCGATGTCGACGCCGGAGATTTCCGCGCCGATGATCGGGGTGAGCTTTTCAACCGCGATGGTCTCGTAGGGAGCGCCGTCTTCGGCGGTGTGGCGATAGCGCGGACCCTGCTTGCCGGCGAGTGAGCTCATGGCGTGTCTCCCGATCGTTTGATTGGGAGCATGGTAGCCCGGATGGAGCGCAGCGCAATCCGGGAACGATCAGCCTGCGTAAAACCCCGGATTTCGCAATGCTCCATCCGGGCTACACGCGCGCCGCAAGCAAACAGCGGAGTAAAACTACTCCGCCGCTGTCACCGGCACCTTGGCGCCTTGGCCGTAGCGCTGCTCGATATAGTCGATCACCAGCGCCTTGAAGTCGGCGGAGATCGTCGGGCCGCGCAACGTGCGGAACTTCTTGCCGTCGACGAACACGGGCGCGGCCGGGGCCTCGCCGGTGCCGGGCAGCGAGATGCCGATATTGGCGTGCTTGGACTCGCCGGGGCCGTTGACGATGCAGCCCATCACCGCGACGTTGAGCTCTTCCACGCCGGGATATTTCGTCTTCCAGGTCGGCATCTCGTCCCGAATGAAATCCTGGATCGAGCGGGCCAGCTCCTGGAACGTGGTCGAGGTTGTGCGGCCGCAGCCGGGGCAGGCCGCAACCAGCGGCACAAAGGTGCGGAAGCCCATGGTCTGGAGCAGCTCCTGGCCGACCTGCACCTCACGGGTGCGGTCGCCGCCGGGCTCCGGCGTCAGCGAGATGCGGATGGTGTCGCCGATGCCCTGCTGCAAGAGAATGCCGAGCGCGGCTGAGGACGCCACGATGCCCTTCGAGCCCATGCCGGCTTCGGTCAGCCCGAGATGGATGGCATAGTCGGAACGTCTGGCGAGATCCTGGTAGACCGCGATGAGATCCTGCACCGCCGAGACCTTGGCGGACAGGATGATGCGGTTCTTCGGCATGCCGAGCTCTTCGGCGCGCGCGGCCGACAACAGCGCCGACTGCACCATGGCCTCGCGCGTCACCGCGCGCACGTCGCGCGGATTGGCCGAAGCCGCGTTCTCGTCCATCAGCCTGGTCAGCAGTTCCTGGTCCAGCGAGCCCCAATTGGCGCCGATGCGCACCGGCTTGTTGTTCTTGTTGGCGATCTCGATGATGTCGGCGAACTGGGTGTCGCGCTTGTCCTTGAAGCCGACATTGCCGGGATTGATGCGGTATTTGGCGAGCGCCTCGGCGCAGGCCGGATAAGCCGCGAGCAGCTTGTGACCGATATAGTGGAAGTCGCCGATCAAGGGCGTGGTAATGCCGCGCTTGAGCAGGCCGTCGCGGATGTGCGGAACGGCGGCGGCAGCCTCCTCGCGGTCCACGGTGATGCGGACCATTTCTGAGCCGGCGCGCGCGAGCGCTGCGACCTGGGCAATGGTGCCGTCGATGTCGGCGGTGTCGGTGTTGGTCATCGACTGCACGACGATCGGCGCACCGCCGCCCACCGAGACGTCGCCGACTTTGACCTGGGTGGTTTGGTGCCGGGGCGCGGGGCCCGCGATGTCGGAATCGAGAGAGTTTTCGAGCTTGTTCATGGGGTCCAAATATCAGGTTTTGGTGACGTTCAGCAATGCATCGCGCGGCGCCGCAGCCGATGAGCTGGGACGGTTAACCAGAAAAAGCCCAGCAATTACAAGGACCGCGGCGGCTCCGAATGTCAGGCTTAGGGTGTCGTGCATGATGAAATAGCTACCGACCACGCCAAACAAAGGGGTGATGAAGGTAAAAGCCGACAATTTGCTGGCCGAATACGTCTTCACCAGCGCGAACCAAAGCGTGAACGTGGTTCCAACCACCCAGATTGCCTGGAAGGCCATGAGGGCGAGGGACAGGGGCGCAGGCGTATGCGTGACGGATTCGCCAAACAGCCAGGCTGCCAGCCCGAGGATCGGGATCGAAGTCGCGACCTGATAGCCCAGCGCCTTTTCGGGCGCGGCGAAGCGCAGCCGCGTGCCCTTGGCGACCAGCGTGGTTGCCGCCCACAGCGCCGCGCCGCCGACGATCATGAGGTCACCGAGCAACACCTTGGCATCGACATCCGGCTGCGGCACGCCGATGGCGAGCGCGACGCCGGCAAAGCTCACCGCCAGTCCCAGCCATTGCGTGCCGCCAAGCCGTTCGCCGAGCACCTGATAGGAGCCGAGCGCGACGAAGAACGGCGCGGTGTAGAGGAAGACGACCGCCCGAGAGGCCGGTGTGAAGCGCAGGCCCTGGAAGATCAGAACGAACTCGATGCCGAACATCAATCCGGCGATCACGCCGGGCTTCCAGGTGCCGTCACGTTCGAAGAAATTGACGCCACGAAGAGTGCCGATGATGAACAGCACCGGCAGCGCGCCCATCGAGCGGATCGTGGCCTGGAGCATCGGCGGGATATCCGGCAACACCAGCTTCACCGCAATCTGGTTGAAGCCCCAGGTCAGGCACAGCATCAGCATCAGGGCAATGGCGCCGGCGCTCAGCGGGCGACCGGCGGAGGATATAACTTGTGGTGAGGACATCTCTTCCCGACTACCGGCGTTGTGCCGTTGTTACTTTAGGCAGCTTTCTGACAATGGGTGCAGACGCCCGTGATCTCCACCACGGACAATTTGGGAGCGAAGCCTGAGCTGCGCGCAGCGGCATTGAGCTCCTTTGCGAAGGAGGCCGACGGGATCTCGCCGACCAGGCCACAGCGCTCGCAGATCAGGAACGCCACCGCCGAGGTCGCGTCGTGGTCATGGGCGGCGCAGGCCAAATAGGCGTTGCGGCTCTCGATGCGATGCACGAGGCCGTTGGCCATCAGAAAATCGAGAGCACGATAGACCGTGATCGGCGCTGGTCGCGCCATCGACTTGGCGAGTTCGTCGATCACCTCATAGGCGCCAAGCGGGCGGTGGCTGGAGAGCAGCGCCCCGAGCACCTGACGGCGGATCGGCGTGAATTTCTGCGCGCGCTGCTCGCAGACCTGTTCGGCATGCGCCAGCGCATCCGCAGTGCAGCGGTCGTGATCGTGATCGGGCGCGGGAAATGCCGTCTTTGCGAGGGTCATGCGGGACGCGTTCTAGCATTTTGCTGATGGAACCCAAAGCGCGACCGGCAGCGCGGCTGCCAGCCATGCTCTTGGAGCGGGACGGCCTCCCGCTAATCCGCCATGAAATAATCATAAGCTTGCTTATTATATTCTAGGCTTATTGGAGACGAAGCTCATGACCCGAGGGTCGGTCGATCAGAATTTCCTGTTCACGCTGGGTGAGCTCTACCGCCTGTTGCGTGTCTATGCCGATAAGGAGGCGTCCCGTTTCGGCATCACCCGCGCGCAATGGGCCGTGCTGTCCAAAGTCGAGCGCAGCGAGGGCATGAAGCAATCGGAGCTCGCCGAGCTCCTCGAGATGCAGCCGATCACGCTGACGCGCCTGATCGACAAGCTCTGCGAGAATGACTGGATCGAGCGCCGCAGCGACGCCTCGGACCGCCGCGTCAAGCGCCTGTATCTGAAGAAGGCGGGCCGGACGTTGCTTGGCCGGATGAGCGGGCTGAAGTCCGAAATCACCGCCAACGCGCTCGACGGCATCAACGCGGCCGATGCCCACCGCCTCCTCACCCAGCTCGAAACGATCAAGGAAAACGTGCGGACCGCGATCCAGACATCCGGAGCGGAACAAGCACGCAAGGAGCAGCGCTATGGCTGATCAGGTTCTCAAGTTCCAGCCCGAGCAGAAGATCGACGGCGGCAAGCCCACAAAGAAGGCCGGCACGGATCCGCGCCGCCGCCTGGCGGCGGGCCTGCGCCGCTACCGCCGCTTCCTCCTCCTGGTCGTCCTGCCGGTCACCGTCGTCATCGGGGGCATCACCTTCTATCTCCATGGCGGCCGCTATGTCGGCACCGACGACGCATATGTCGGTGCGCAGAAGGTGCTGGTGACGCCCGACATCTCGGGCAAGATTCAGAAGGTGATCGTGAGAGAAGGACAATCCGTCAAGCAGGGCGACGAACTGTTCGAGATCGACCCCGTTCCGTTCCGCCACGCAGTGGATGAAGCCAAGGCGAAGCTCGCGCAGGCCCGCACGACCTATGAGAACCTCGTCGCCAATATCAAGATCTACGGCGACATGCTCAACCTTGCCCAGCAGGGCGTCGACCTGAAGCAACGCGATGTCGAGCGCAAGCAGGCGCTGGTGAAGAACAATTACGGCTCGCAGCTCGATCTCGACAACGCTGCCAACGCGCTGGTGACCGCAGGCGCACAGGCGCAATACATCAAGCAGCAGCTCTCCAACGCCAAGACGCAATTGCTGGGCGATCCCGCATTGCCGCTGGAGCAGTTCCCGCCTTACGCGCAGGCGAAAGCCAAGCTGGACGACGCCCAGCGCAACCTCGACCACACCGTCCTGCGCGCGCCGATGGACGGCGTGGCCACGCAAGTGGAACAGATCCAGCTCGGCCGCTACGTCGCCGCCGGCACGCCGGTGTTCTCCATCATCGACGTCGCCCGTCCCTGGGTCGATGCCAATCCGAAGGAGAGCGATCTCACCTACGTCACCGAAGGACAGCCCGTCACGCTCGAGGTCGACGCGTTTCCGAACCACCTTTTCAAGGGCAAGATCGGGTCGCTCTCGCCCGGCACCGGCGCGCAATTCGCGATCCTGCCGCCGCAGAACGCCACCGGCAATTTCGTCAAGGTGGTGCAGCGCGTGCCGATCCGGATCTACTTCGACGAGACCGACAAATACGTGCGGAAACTGAAGGCCGGCATGAGCGTCTACGCCACCATCGACACCGGCCATCGACGCTCGCTCGCCGGCCTGTTTGGCCTGTCGGCGACCGCGAGCCAGGACAAAGACTAAAGCACGATGCATGAGGCTCGATTGGCGCTGCGACGGAGGTGCGCTCCCTCTCCCGCTTGCGGGAGAGGGTTGGGGAGAGGGTGTCTCAACAACGAAGACTCGCCAGGAGGAAAAAGCCCTCACCCGCGCCTTCGGCGCGACCTCTCCCGCAAGCGGGAGAGGTGAACGCGCCGCGGCAATCGATTCGACCTACGCCATTCCGCTTTAAACTAACAAGACAAAGATTGATCCGATGTCCGGCCCCAATGCCAGTCTGATGGTCCCCGGCCTGCGCCGGAACATGGTGACGATCTGCGCCATGACCGCGACCATCATGCAGGCGCTGGACACCACCATCGCCAATGTTGCGTTGCCCTACATGCAAGGCACGCTGTCGGCCTCGCAGGATCAGATCAACTGGGTGCTGACCTCCTACATCGTCGCTGCCGCGATCATGACGGCGCCGGTGGGCTGGATCGCCAACCGCTTCGGCCGCAAGCGCATCTTCATCATCTGCTCGGCGGGCTTCACCATGGCGTCGGTGTTGTGCGGTCTCGCGCAGGACATCAACCAGATGGTGCTGTTCCGCCTGCTGCAAGGCGTGTTCGGCGCCGCCCTGGTGCCGCTGTCACAGTCGGTGATGCTCGACTACTACACGCTCCAGGAACGCGCCAAGGCGATGTCGATCTGGGGCATGGGCGTGATGATGGGCCCGATCATGGGCCCCTCGCTGGGCGCCTGGCTCACCGAGACCTATTCCTGGCACTGGGTGTTCTTCGTCAACCTGCCGTTCGGCGCCATCACCGTGCTCGGCCTGATCGTCTTCATGGACGAGACCCGGAAGGATTTCAGCCTCAAGTTCGACTGGTTCGGTTTCGCCGCGCTGGCGATCGCGATCGGCGCACTTCAGCTTGCGCTCGACCGCGGCGAGCAGCTGGGCTGGCTTGAGTCGAGCGAGATCCTGGCGGAATTCATCGTCTCCGCTGTCGCCTTTTACTTCTTCCACGCGCACTCCTTCACGACATCGACGCCGTTCATCCGCTTCGCGCTGTTTCGGGATCGCAACTTCGTCACCGGCTGCGTGTTCATGGTCGTGATGGGGCTCGTGCTGTTCTCGACCATGGCGCTGGCTTCGCCCTACATGCAGAACGTGATCGGCTATCCCATCATCACCGCCGGCCTGCTGCTGGCGAGCCGCGGCATCGGCACCTTCTTCGCCATGATGCTGGTCGGCCGCATGATGCGTTATATCGAGGCCCGCACGCTGATCATCGCAGGCCTCACGCTGACCGCGGGCTCGCTGTTCCAGATGACCGGCTGGACCGATCTGACCCAGGTACCGGAGATCGTCACGGTCAGCGTCATCCAGGGCTTCGGCTTCGGCCTTGTCTTCGTGCCGCTCTCGACCGTGGCGTTCCTGACGCTGTCGAACGAGCTGCGTACCGACGGCACCGCGATGCTGACCCTGATGCGCAACGTCGCAAGCTCAGTCGGCATCTCCGTCGTGATCGCCCAGCTGACGCAGGGAACGCGGCGGACTTATGCGATTCTCTCCGAGCACATCAACCCGTTCAACCACGCGCTCCAGATGCCCAGCGTCAGCGGCATGATCAATCTTTCCACGGATGCCGGCCGCGCCATGGCCGACAGGATGGTCAGCGTGCAGGCGCAGATCATCGCTTTCGCGCACGATTACCAGCTGGTGATGGTCTTCATCCTCTGCACCATCCCGCTCGCTTTGCTGATCGGCTCCACCAAGGCCACACTGCGCAAGCAGGCCGCCGGGCCGGAGCATGCGGTGATGGAATAGAGGCCTCGCGACCACCTTCGTCATTGCGAGCGTAGCGAAGCAAATCCAGACTGTATCTGCGGAGGCAGTCTGGATTGCTTCGTCGCAAGGGCTCCTCGCAATGACGGCTTGCTGCACGAGCGCGCTACAACAACTCCTCGCACCCGAGATCCTCGACCGCCATCATCACCCGCTCCAGGTTATTCCACCAGATCAGCGGCGGGATGTTGATGCTCCATTGCCAGACCGGCTTGGTGATGTGCCAGAGCACCGACCGACGATAGTCCTGATCGAGCGCGCCGCGCGTGTAACCAGTGACACCGTGCTGTATCAGCGTCTCGTGATAGAGGTTGAGCAGGGGCCGCTCGAGTGCCTGCCGGCGGTCCGGATACCATTGCGTCGCCATCATGTAGGCGAGGTCACCGGTCGGCACGTTGATGCGCCACTGGTCGAAATCGAAGATGCGAACGGTGTTGGCAACGCCTGTGCGCGGCAACAGAAAATTCCAGGTATGGGCGTCGCCATGAGCGATGGTGACATGCCGGCGCGAATGATAACGCTCGAACAACCGTTCCGACTGCTCGATGAAGCGGCGGAAGAGAATGCGGCGCTCCTCGCTGAGGCGGTCGCCGAGCAGATCGGCGAAACGATCGTAGTGACCAGCGAAGGTCGCCATCAGCTTCGCACTGTCGTCGGTGCTCATCCAGGTGCCGATAGTATCGCCGAAGCTATCGTGGTCCCACCACGCCGCGTGCCAGCGCGCGAGTGTCGTCACGATCGCCGTTGCTTGCTCTCGCGACGGCGGCAGCGGCCATTGAGTTGCAACCTCATGGCTGTCGGTGAGGTCCTCGAGCAGGTGATGCCAGGTGAGGCCGTC
Organism: Bradyrhizobium sp. 179; assembly: GCF_023073535.1. Taxonomy (NCBI): domain Bacteria; kingdom Pseudomonadati; phylum Pseudomonadota; class Alphaproteobacteria; order Hyphomicrobiales; family Nitrobacteraceae; genus Bradyrhizobium; species Bradyrhizobium sp. 179. The sequence continues at coordinate 94,595 of NZ_JADPJR010000116.1, forward strand.
CTCGTCAAAATGTCCGTCGAAGCAGCGCGGCACGAGACCCCGCGGCGTTTCTGGCTCAAGCTGCGTGTAGAACGCGACTTCGTTCCGGCCGCTATTTGCGAGCGACTTGGCGAAGCCTGCATGCGCGGTCTTCAGGATCAGCGACTGTGGGGCGCCAGCGGACTCCCCAACATAGCGCAAACCGAGACGCACGATATGCGACACGATGGTGTCGCGCTGATGCAGCACCTTCACCTCACGCACGGCACCGGCGTCCAGCGCGCCGGCCCTGCGCAGCGCGGCCGTGAGGTAAGCGGGCTCGGCAACCGCCGGCAGTTGCGCATTCGTCATGAAAACCACGATGCCCCTGTGCCGCGCCATACTGCACGATCACAACCGCCGGCACCAGCGGCAGGCATCGCGCCGGGCGTCACGCCGCGGCCGTCGAGTCCCGCACGGTCCGCACCACGACCGACCGCAATTGCTCGAGATTGGCCGCCATGCCGGCGATCGCCTGCCTGACCTCCGCGGCGCGCTCGTTCACGGAGGCGGCGTCGCGGCTGACATGACCGATCTTGGCCGAGACCTCCTTCGCCGCCGACGCGGATTCGGAGATCGACCGCGTGATCTCACGCGTCGCGGCGTCCTGTTCTTCCATCGCGGCAGCAACCGAGGTCGCGACACCGTCGATCTCGGCGATGTGGCCCCCCATGGTCTCGACGGCGTCGACGGCAGCCTGAGTCGCGGTCTGGATCTCGGCAATCAGCCGCCCGATCTCCTCGGTGGACTTGGCGGTCTGATCGGACAGCGATTTCACCTCGGTGGCGACCACCGCGAAGCCGCGGCCGGCCTCGCCGGCACGCGCCGCCTCGATCGTGGCATTGAGCGCCAGGAGGTTGGTCTGCCCGGCGATGCCGCCGATGAGATCGGAGACCTCGGCGATCTTCCTCACCGAACCGGCCAGCGCCTGAATGGTCGAGCGCGCCTGCTCACGGCCGGCGACCGCAGATTTGGTGACCGTGCTGGTCCTCGCGACCTGACTCGCGATCTCGCGGATCGAGGCGCTCAGCTCTTCGGCCGCAGCCGAGACGGTTTGCGAGCTGCCGAGGGCCTGGGTGGAGGCCGCGGCGACCGCCTGCGACTGCGCGGAGAGCGAACTTGCGATCTCGGACAGGCTGGTGGCGACCCGCTCGACGCCGTGCGCCGCCGTGCTCGCGGTGTCGACCGACCGGCCGGTCTCGCGTTCGACGGTCTCGGCCATCTGCTGCAGGGCGCCGCGCTTGGCGCGCGCGGCCTCCTGTTCCTGCCGCAACTGCTCCTCGCGCAGGCGGGAATTCTCGACCGCCGCCTGCTTGAACACCAGCAGCGCACCCGCCATCGAGCCAACCTCGTCCTGGCGGTGCGCGAAAGGAATGTCGGCTGCGAGATCGCCGGTCGCGAGCTTCTGCATCGTGTCCGTCATGCGGACGATCGGGCGCACCACGCCGAGCGCAACGCCGAGCAGGCCTGCGGCAATGAAGGCGAGGACGGCGGCGGAGACGCCGAGGAGGATGTAGAGCATCGAACTGTCGCGCTCCGCGGCCAGCTTCTCCATGGCGGCATTCTGCTTGTTGGCACTCTCGACGATGCTGTCGATGACGGCGCGATGCGCGGTGTATGCGCCCTTGAGCTGCGCATAGGCGCGCTCGGAAGCGACCGCGTCCTTGGCCTTGAGGGCTGGCAGGAGCTGGTCGGACGCCTTCCAGAATTTCTGCACCTCGGCATCGGACTTCGACACCAGCGCGGTCTTCAGGTCTGCCGAGAGACTGGAGGAGACCCAGATTGCCTTGCGCTCGTCGTAATCCTTGCGGAGCTGAACCAGGCGCTCGCCATGAGCGGCAAGCTGGTCCGGCTCGCGCATGGCAAGCGTGGCCTCGAGATAAGCTTCGATGACATATTCCGGCGGCGGCAGGATATCGGCGATGAGGTCGTTGCCGAGCTTGATGTCGGAATAGAGCGGGCCGCCGACCTTGAGCTCTTTTAGGGCGTAGAGGCTGGTGGAGACCACGGCCGTAAAGCCGAGGGCCAGGACGATGCCGAATGCAATGATCGCCAAGGAAAGCGAAAAACGAATTTTCATGGAACAATCCGATCGCGCGGTCGAAATCCAAATGGATGCTAAACGACTACGGTAAACACGGGATTGCTACGCGCGGAAATTGCGCTCGGCGAACTCCGGGGAAACTACGGGAAAAGCGGTCAGGGGCGGCTTCCGATACGGAAGGCGCCAGGCCGTCGTCCCGGACAAGCGCGTCTCAGCCGTCCGCAGGTCCGGGACGACGCGGGAGTTAAACGTCGAAGAACACCGTCTCGTCGTCGCCCTGGAGCCGCAGGTCAAGCCGGTAAACCGCCTTGCCGGCCTCGCGCGTCGCAACCAGCGTGGCGCGGCGCTCAGTGGGCACCAGCGCCAGCACGGGATCGGCGGAATTGCCGGCCTCATCGCTGAAATAGATGCGGGTATAGAGATGCCTGAGCATGCCGCGCCCGAACACCGCAAGAAGGATGTGCGGCGCCTGCGGCTTGCCGTCGGGATCCGGCACGGCGCCGGGCTTGATGGTCTCGAAGGCGTAATTGCCGTCCTTGTCGGTGCCGCAGCGGGCAAAGCCGCGGAAGCTCGCATTCGGCAGCGCACGCTTGTCCTGCGGGTCGGCAAAGCGACCTTGCGCGTCCGCTTGCCAGATCTCCAGCATGCAATCCGGCACGGCGACGCCATCACCGTCAAATACCCGGCCCTCGATGCGGATACGGTCGCCGGAAACGTCGGGCGTGAGCGTCGAGTTGGTGAACGCGTCGTTCCAGGCGTATTCGCCGTTCGGCGTCAGGCCGTACTTGAAGAACGGACCGACGGTTTGCGATGGGGTGATCCCGTTGGGCTTCACAGAATCCTGCACTTAATGGTTCTCCATAGGCGTCGCGTTCTGGCCGCGCAGCACGATGTCAAAGCGATAGCACAGCGCCCATTCGGGCTGTGTGTTCTCGAGATCGAACGACGAGACCATCCGCGCCCGCGCCTTTTCGTCCGGCACCGAATTGAAGATCGGGTCGAACGGGAACAGCGGATCGTTCGGGAAATACATCTGCGTCACGAGGCGCGTGACAAAGGAGTGGCCGAAGACCGAGAGGTGGATGTGCGCGGGCCGCCACGCATTGTGATGATTGCCCCAGGGATAAGCGCCCGGCTTGATGGTGACGAAGCGGTAGTAACCGGAGGCATCGCTCACCGTGCGGCCGGCGCCCGTGAAATTTGGATCGAGCGGTGCCGGGTGCTGGTCACGGACATGGACATAGCGGCCGCAGGAATTGGCCTGCCAGATTTCGACCAGCGAGTTCGGCACGCCGCGGCCGTCCTCGTCGCGGACGTGGCCATGCACGATGATGCGCTCGCCGAGCGGCTCGCCACTGTGCTGGCGGGTCAGATCATTGTCGCCCTCGCGCACGGTCTCGTGGCCATAGACCGGGCCAGTCAGCTCCGACAGGGTGTGGCGCATCGGAATCAAGGGCTGGTGCGGCGCGCGCTTGATCGAGCTCTTGTACTCGGGAGACAGCGGCAGCGGATGCGCCTTGTTGCTGTCGACGGGATAGACGAATGTCATTGGCGAACTCCTCCCCGGCCGTTCTGGGGCCGGTCAACGCTCGACAATCATTATAGGACATAACTAATTTGGGGAAGCGGGTTTCGCAGCCCCTATTACTTGTTGTTTCCGGGGGCAGCCCGAGAGGGCTGAACCTGAGATCCCGGGTTCGGTGCAAGCGCACCGCGCCCGGGGATGACGAGATGCGCCGCACTCCGTCAGTTCAACTTCTCGATCGCGACCGCGACGCCCTGGCCGACGCCGACGCACATGGTGGCAAGCGCGAGCTTGCCGCCGCGCTTTTCCATGCCATGCACGGCGGTGAGCGCGAGACGGGCGCCACTCATGCCGAGGGGATGGCCGAGCGCGATCGCGCCGCCATGCGGATTGACGAAGTCGGCGTCATCAGCCACGCCGAGCTGACGCATGCAGGCGATGCCCTGCGAGGCGAAGGCTTCATTCAGCTCGATCAAGTCGAAATCGCTGATCTTCTTGCCGAGCCGCTCCATCAGCTTGCGCGTCGCCGGCACGGGTCCAATGCCCATGATGCGCGGCGGCACGCCGGCCGAGGCGAGGCCGAGAATGCGCGCGCGGGGTGTCAGCCCGTGCTTCTTCACCGCAGCTTCGGACGCGAGGATCATCGCGGCGGCGCCGTCATTGACGCCGGAGGCGTTGCCGGCAGTGACCGTGCCGGGATTGCGCACGATCGGCTTCAGCTTGGCGAGCCCCTCCAGCGTGGTCTCGGGGCGCGGATGCTCGTCTTGGTCCACCGTGATGGGGCCGGCCTTGCCACCGGCAATGGTGATCGGCGTGATCTCTTCCGCAAAATAGCCGGATGCAATCGCCGCGCCGGCACGCTGCTGCGAGCGGATCGCGAAGGCGTCCTGGTCGGCGCGCGAGACCTGGAACTCCTCGGCGACGTTTTCGCCGGTCTCCGGCATCGCGTCGACGCCATACTGCGCCTTGAGCAGCGGATTGATGAAGCGCCAGCCGATCGTGGTGTCGAAGATCTCGGCCGAACGCGAGAACGCCTCCTGCGCCTTGCCCATGACGAAGGGGGCACGGGTCATGGATTCGACACCGCCGGCAATCGCAAGCTCGATCTCGCCGGAGCGGATGGCGCGCCCCGCGGCGCCGACCGCATCCAGCCCGGACGCGCAGAGCCGGTTCAGGGTCTGGCCCGGAACCGAATCCGGCAGGCCCGCCAGCAACAGCGCCATGCGTGCGACGTTGCGATTGTCCTCGCCAGCCTGATTGGCGCAGCCGAAGAAGACTTCGTCGACCTGGGCCCAGTCGAGCTTGGGATGCTTGGCCATTAGCGCCTTGATCGGCGCGGCCGCCAGGTCGTCGGCGCGCACCTTGGCGAGCGAGCCGCCGAAACGGCCAATCGGGGTCCGCACGGCATCGCAGATAAAGACGTCACGCATCGCTGTTCTCCCTGAATGCCGTGGTTCGGCCGGAATTCTTCAATGACGGCGGAGTTTTAGGAGGCCGCCCGCAGCAGGTCAATTGACTGATACGCGCGTGTTCCGATGGGGCGCACGCCAGCCACGCATGCCGCAATGCGGACAACGTGGAAAACCTCGCCGCTGCGGCCAAAGCGATAGGAGCAGGTGCCGAAATTTTGTAGGTTGCACCGCCCATGACAATGCAACAGCCAATACCTGTACCGCCTCCCGACGACACGCCCGCGCCGCAGGCGGAAGCTGCCGCGCGTGTCACGCCGATGATGGAACAGTACCTCGAGATCAAGGCGGCGCATCAGGGCTTGCTGCTGTTCTACCGGATGGGCGATTTCTACGAATTGTTCTTCGAGGATGCCGAAATTGCCTCGAAGACGCTCGGCATCGTCTTGACCAAGCGCGGCAAGCATCAGGGCACGGATATCCCGATGTGCGGGGTGCCGGTCGAACGCTCCGAGGATTATCTGCACCGCCTGATCTCGGCCGGTCACCGCGTCGCGGTCTGCGAGCAGACCGAGGATCCCGCTGCGGCCAAGGCGCGCGGGAACAAGAGCGTGGTGCGCCGCGGCGTGGTGCGGCTGGTCACGCCGGGCACGCTGACCGAGGACACCCTGCTGGACGCGCGGGCGAACAACTACCTGCTGGCGATCGCGCGCGCCCGCTCCTCCGCCGGTGGCGACCGCTTCGGCCTTGCCTGGATCGACATCTCGACTGCCGAATTTATGGTGACGGAGTGCGGCGGCGGCGAGCTCGCCGCCACGCTGGCGCGCATCAATCCGAACGAGGCGATCGTCAGCGACGCGCTCTATAATGACAGCGAGCTCGGACAGACGTTGCGCGAGCTGCCGGCGGTAACGCCGCTGACCCGCGACGTGTTCGACGGCGCCACCGCCGAGAAGCGGCTGTGCGACTATTTCGCTGTCGCCACAATGGATGGGCTGGCGCAGCTCACGCGTCTGGAAGCCACCGCGGCGGCCGCCGCCGTCACCTACGTCGACCGCACCCAGGTCGGCAAGCACCCGCCGCTGTCGCCGCCGGCGCGCGAAGCCTCGGGCGCAACCATGGCGATCGATCCGGCCACCCGCGCCAATCTCGAATTGACGCGCACGCTCGCCGGCGAACGCCGCGGCTCGCTGCTCGACGCCATCGACTGCACGGTGACCTCGGCCGGTTCTCGGCTGCTGGCGCAGCGACTGGCGGCGCCACTGACCGATGCGCCGGCGATCGCCCGGCGGCTCGACGCCGTCGGCGCCTTCGTTGCCGATTCCGCCGCGCGCGAAGACATCCGCAGCATCCTGCGCGGCGCGCCGGACATGTCGCGGGCGCTGGCCCGTCTCTCCGTCGGCCGCGGCGGACCGCGCGACCTCGCCGGCATCCGCGACGGCATCATCGCCGCCGACCAGGTGCTGACGCGGCTGTCCGAACTCGACCAGCCGCCGCAGGAGATCGTGGCGGTGATGGCGGCGCTGCAAAAGCCATCTCGCGCGCTGGCGACGGAGTTTGCCGGCGCGCTCGATGAGCAACTGCCATTGATCAAGCGCGACGGCGGCTTCGTTCGTCAAGGCTTTGAGCCTGCGCTCGACGAAGCCCGCAACCTGCGCGATGCTTCGCGCCTGGTGGTGGCCTCAATGCAAGCCCGCTACGCCGACCAAACCGGCGTGAAGGCCCTGAAGATCCGGCACAACAATGTGCTCGGCTATTTCGTCGAGGTGACCGCGCAGCACGGCGACAAGCTGATGTCGCCGCCGCTGAATGCGACCTTCATTCATCGCCAGACGCTGGCGGGCCAGGTACGCTTCACCACCTCGGAGCTTGGCGAGATCGAGGCCAAGATCGCAAATGCCGGCGAGCGCGCGCTCGGGCTCGAGCTCGAGATCTTCGAGCGGCTCTGCGCCAAGGCGCTCGAGATCAGTGAAGACTTGCGCGCCGCCGCGCACGGGTTTGCGCTGCTCGATGTCGCGACGTCGCTGGCCAAGCTGGCCGTCGACGAGAACTACGTGCGGCCCGAGGTCGACACCTCGCTCGGCTTTGCGATCGAAGCCGGCCGCCATCCCGTGGTGGAGCAGGCGCTCAAGCGCAATGGCGAGCCGTTCATCGCCAATGCCTGCGACCTCTCGCCGGCGCCCGGACAGAAGTCAGGCCAACTCTGGCTGCTCACCGGTCCCAACATGGCAGGTAAATCCACATTCCTGCGCCAGAACGCGCTGATCGCCCTGATGGCGCAGATCGGCAGTTTTGTGCCGGCCGCGCGGGCGAGGATCGGCATCGTCGATCGCCTGTTCTCGCGGGTCGGCGCGGCCGACGATCTCGCCCGCGGCCGCTCCACCTTCATGGTCGAGATGGTCGAGACCGCGGCGATCCTGAATCAGGCCGGCGAGCGCGCACTCGTGATCCTCGACGAGATCGGCCGCGGCACCGCGACCTTCGACGGCCTCTCGATCGCCTGGGCCGCGATCGAGCATCTGCACGAGAGCAATCGCTGCCGCACGCTGTTCGCCACGCATTATCACGAGCTGACGGCGCTCTCGGCAAAACTGCCGCGCATGTTCAACGCCACCGTGCGCGTGAAGGAATGGCAGGGCAATGTCGTGTTCCTGCACGAGGTGCTGCCGGGCTCGGCCGATCGCTCCTACGGCATTCAGGTGGCCAAGCTCGCCGGCCTGCCGCCGGCCGTGATCACGCGGGCCAAATCGGTGCTGGCCAAGCTGGAGGCCCAGGACCGCGGCCAGACCGCCCGCGCCCCCGCCGACGATCTGCCGCTGTTCGCCGTGCCCTCGCGCGCCGCGGCGGAGGCCGCGCCGCCGAGCGAAGCGGAGCTTCTAATGGAAGCGGTGAAGGCGTTACATCCCGACGAAATGTCGCCGCGCGAGGCGCTGGATGCGCTGTATGCGTTGAAGGCCAAGCTGCCGAAGCAATAAGCACGCCGCGACCGCAATCGTCATTGCGAGCGGAGCGAAGCAATCCATTCTCTCTCCCCGTGATCGTCTGGATGCTTCGTCGCCTCGCTCCTCGCAACGACGGAGGTTAGTGCGCCAGCCGCTTCCTTCGTCCATTCCACCACAGCGTCAGGTTCCACACGATGCAGGTGGCGAGCCCCATGCTGAGGCCGATCGCGGAGCCGAAGTTTGCGGCGCCGACATGCATCACCGCAATCGCCATACCGAACCCGAGCAAGCCCCAGGCAGAATTGGCAAGCACCGCGGCGGTCGGCGGGCCACCGATGCGCGGATGCAGGATCACCATCATGCTGGTGAAGACGATCGGGTAGAGCGCGATGACACCGGAGACCCGCGGGCCGACCCAGCCCGAGGTGGAAACCACGATGGCGACGAGCGTTGCCACCAAAGCGGCGCGGAACGGAATATCGTACCAGTGACGCGTCACCAACGGCATCTTCACATGGCGGTACTTAGCGAGCAGCGGAATGCAGATGCCGAAGGCAATCAGGTTCACGGCGAGTCCGGCCGTCAAGGTCCAGTCGAACAGGCGGATGATGGAGGCCAGCACGATCCACACGGCGATCGCGCTGCCGGCACTCACCAGCAGATTGTGCCGCTGCGCCAGCACGACATAACAGAGGCCAAGGACGATCGTCGCGGCGTTGACGGGAAGGCTCGACAGGGCGCCTTGCGCGATGAAGGCGGCGTTATGGTCGAGCGCGAGAAAGACATAGGAAGGGCCCGCTGAGATCGGTAGCGTCGCCACCAGCGCACCGATCACTGGGCCGGAACGTTCGGTGATGATCGACGCCGTCACGACGAACGCCGCCGCGATCGCCATGCGCAGGAGAAGGAAAAGGATGAGGTGGAGATCGGGGGACATCTAGCGCGGGATGATTTTCGTTGAGGCGAATTAGCCGCGGGTTCGTTCACCTCTCCCGGAGGGAGAGGTCGATTTGCACAGCACATCGGGTGAGGACTTCAGGTCCCCACGAGAGAACGCCCCTCACCCGCGCCGTCGGCGCAACCTCTCGCAATGGAAGTGGGCAGCTACATCCGCTGCATCGACACCGACACCTTCGGGCCGTTCTTGATGGTCTGATAGACCACGCAATAGCGCTCGGTGAGCTTCAGCAGCAGATCGAGCTTGTCCTGCGGCGCGTCGGTGTCGACCTCGAAGCGCAGCCGGATCTCGGCGAAGCCGACCGGGGTCTCCTTATCGACGCCGAGCGTGCCGCGGAAATCGAGATCACCCTCGGCATAGACGTTGCCGGTCTTCAAGGGCACCTCGATCGCGGTCGCAACCGATTTCAGCGTGACGCCGGCGCAGGCGACCAGCGCTTCCAGCAACATGTCGCCGGAGCACAGTTCGAGGCCGGAGCCGCCGGTGGCCGGATGCAGGCCGGCCATCGCAATGGCGCGTCCGGTCTCGACCTTGCAGGCGATGCCTTCGCTGTCTGTCGAACCCTTCGCCTTCAGCGTGATCAGCGCAGCCTTCGGATCAGTCTTGTAGCGCTCCTTGATCGGGGCCTGCATCTGGCGCAATTGGGCAGCGTCCATGTTCGTTCTCTCCCGGAAGATTGCCCCTCGATGTACCGGCTTGGAGACGAATTGTCACCACCACATGGCCTGACCGGGACCCTGGGTTGCGTCACGGTCAGGCACCCTGCGGTCGAGTGAGCGGTCGAGTGAGGTCAGCACACTTCTTTTGAAGTTCTCGAACAGCGGCGAATTGCGGTCGCGCGGCCGACCCAGATTGATCTCGATCTGATCGAACAATCGGCCGGGCCGCGGCCGCATCACCAGCACGCGATCGGCCAGCACGACGGCTTCGTCGACGTCATGTGTGACGAGCATCAAGGTCGGCCGCGTATCGGCCCAGAGGTCGAGCAGATGATCCTGAAGGTCGCGACGGGTGAAGGCGTCAAGCGCCGAGAACGGCTCATCGAGCAGCAGCACCTCCGGCTGCGGCACCAGTGCGCGTGCGATCGCGACGCGCTGCGCCTGCCCGCCGGAGAGCTCGCGCGGCCAGGCCTGCGCCTTCTCGGTGAGCCCGACGCGTTCGAGCGCGCGCGCCACCTTCTCGCGCCGCTCGGCTGCGGGCAGATCGGCAAGTCCGAAGCCGATATTGTCAGCGACGCTGAGCCAGGGCAAAAGCCGCGGCTCCTGGAAGATGATGCCGATCTTGGCGTGCGGCGCGGCGATCGCCTCATCGTCGAGCGTCACTGTGCCGGAGCTGGCGCGATCGAGGCCGGCGATGGCGCGCAGCAATGTTGATTTGCCGCAGCCGGAGCCGCCGATGATGGCGACGATCTCGCCTTGGCGGATCTCGGCGGAGAAGCGCGCCAGCGCCTCCACGCCGTTGGGATAGGTCTTGCTGACCCGGTGGAGCGCCAGCATCGCGTCACGCTCCCTTCGCGCGTCCGAAGGCATCCTGCCAGCGCAGGAAGGGCGCGGCCGCGACTTCGATCAGCCAGTCCGTGAGCTTGCCGAGGATGGCGAAGATCACGATGGCCGCGAGGATCTGTGCGGGCTTGCCGAGCTGCTGGCCGTCGAGCAGGAGATAGCCTAGGCCTTCGGAGGCGCCGATCAGCTCGGCCGCCACCACGAACATCCAGCCCAGACCGAGGCCGACGCGCAAGGACACGACATAGGCCGGCAGCACCGCGGGCAACAGGATGCGCCGGATCATGGCCGGCCCTGAGAGGCGGAAGGTGCGGCCGACCTCGACGATCTTGCGGTCGACCGCGAGGATCGCGCCCATCACGCCGAGATAGACCGGAAAGAACACGCCGACCGCGATCAGCGCGATCTTCGAGGTCTCAAAGATGCCGAGCCAGAGAATGAAAAGCGGCACCCAGGCCAGTGAAGGGATCGCGCGCAGCGCCTGCACGGTCGGATCGAGCAGCCGCCGCGCCAGCGACCAATAGCCGGAGATGGCGCCTAACAGCGTGCCCGCGACCACGCCGAAGGCGAAGCCGAGAGCGACCCGCCACAGCGTCGCTGTGATGTGGCGCACCAGCTCGCCGGAGCGGGCGAGCTCGGTGATGGTGGCAAACACGCGCGAGGGCGATGGCACCAGCCGCCCGTTGGACCAGCCGAGCCAGACCACGAGCTCCCAGCCAAGCGCGAGCATCAGCGGCAGCAGCACACCCAGCACCGGCCGCGCGTAGCGGGCGATGCGCGAAGGCGCAGCCGCGGTTTCGGCCGGCTCCGAGGATTGTTGCAGGACTGGCGCGTCGGAGATCATGGCCATAGCAAGCGCGTCTGGTCGGGGAATGCAAGGAGCCTCAATTCGTCGGCAGCGGAACCTGGTCGTCGATCAGGGCATCCAGCGTCGCCTTGACGTCGACCTTGGCGTCGACGACGCCTGCCTGCTGGAGCGCGAGACCCGCGGCGAGGATCGATTCGCGCTGGGGCGCGCCGATGCGGCTATGGGTGAGCTCGGTGCGCTCCCTGAGCTGCTTGTCGACGACCGCCTCGGGCAGTTTTGTGACCGCGATGAAAGTCTTCTTCAGCTCGTCGTAATTCGCCAGGGCGTATTTCCGCGCTTCCTCGTAAACCGCGAGGACGCGGCGAGCAGTGTCCGGATAATCCTTCAGGAACTGCTCGCGCACATTGAGGATGCCCCAGGTGTTGGCATCGGCCTTGCGGTAGAACAGCTTTGCGCCCTCTTCGACCTCGGCCTGCGCCATCATCGGATCGAGACCGGCCCAGGCATCGACGTCGCCGCGGACCAGCGCGGTCTTGCCGTCGGCGTGCTGGAGCAGCACCGGCGTGATGTCCTTTTCGGTGAGACCCGCGCCAAGCAGCGCGCGGACCAGGAAGATGTGCGGATCAGTGCCGCGCGTCACCGCAACGCGCTTGCCCTTGAGATCGGCAACGCCAGCGATCTTGGAATCCTTTGATGTCACCAGCGCCGTCCATTCCGGACGCGAATAGACATAGATTGACTTGATCGGATTGCCGTTGATACGGGCGACCAGCGCGGCCGAGCCCGCGGTCGAGCCGAAATCGATCGAGCCGGCGTTAAGGAATTCGAGCGCCTTGTTCGAGCCGGCGGACTGCACCCAGGTGATCGTGATGCCGTCCTTGGCGAACTCTTTCTCCAGCAGTCCCTTCTGCTTCAGGACCATCGACACCGGATTGTAGGTCGCCCAGTCGATGCGGATCTCCTTGAGCGGATCCGCCGCCCGTGCCGCAGGGGTCAATGCGAGCGCTACGGCTCCCGCCAACAGAATGCGTCGTGTAATCCTGGTCATGCCCAGCTCCTCCAAAATTTCATTGTTTTTCAAGGAGTTATTTCTAGAGGTCAACGAGAAAATCCGTCCCTTGCAAGCGCGCAGCCCGAGAACAGATTTGCCCAAAGCCGCAGCTTTCCAGCATGGAACGACTATTGCCAGAGAATCGCGGGTGACAGCGCCTGCCGCCTCTTATATCCGGTGAGGCATGGACAGCATCGCGACTGAGCAGAAGCCCGAAACGGATGACCGCTTCGACAGCGCGCGGATCACCGCCGCGGTCGATGCGCTCGCCGAAAAGCACGAGGGCCGCGAGGACGCGTTCCGCACCGCCATGGCGCAATTGCTCAAGGCCGAGTTGATCGCGGCGCGCGCCGCCGCACAGGCGATCCTGCTCAAGGACCGCCACGGAAGGCGCTGCGCCGAGCGACTGTGCCACGTCCAGGACGAGATCATCCGCATCCTGTATTCGGCCGCGACCCGGCATCTCTACCGCTCGCCAATCCCGAGCGGCGCCGAGCGCATGGCGGTGGTGGCGACCGGCGGCTATGGCCGCGGGCTGATGGCGCCGGAATCCGACATCGATCTGCTGTTCATCCTGCCCTACAAGCAGACCGCCTGGGGCGAGCAGGTCGCTGAAGCCATCCTCTACTGCCTCTGGGACATGGGGCTGAAGGTCGGCCACGCCACGCGCTCGGTCGACGAGTCGATCCGGCAGGCGCGCGGCGACATGACGATCCGCACCGCGATCCTGGAGACGCGCTTCCTGACCGGCGACAAGCCGCTCTATGACGAATTGGTCGAGCGCTTCGACAAGGACGTGGTGCAGGGCACCGCGTCCGAATTCGTCACCGCAAAACTCGCCGAGCGCGAGGAGCGGCATCGCCGCGGCGGCCAGTCGCGCTATCTTGTCGAACCGAATGTCAAGGACGGCAAGGGCGCCCTGCGCGACCTGCACACGCTGTTCTGGATCGCAAAGTACGTCTATCGCGTCCGCGATACCGACGAGCTGGTCGAGCGCGGCGTGTTCGACGCGCAGGAATATCGCAGCTTCCGCCGCTGCGCCGATTTCCTCTGGTCGGTACGCTGCAATCTGCATTTCTACTGCAATCGCGCCGAAGAGCGCCTCTCCTTCGACCTCCAGCGCGAGATCGCGGTCAGGCTCGGCTACACCTCGCATCCCGGCATGCAGGACGTCGAGCGCTTCATGAAACACTACTTCCTGGTCGCCAAGGAAGTCGGCAACCTCACCGCCATTCTCTGCGCCAAGCTCGAGGACCAGCAGGCCAAGCCCGCGCCGGTGCTGAGCCGGATGATGGCGCGGCTGCGGCCCAGCACCGTGAAGCGGCGCGTGCCTGACAGCGACGACTTCATCGTCGACAACAATCGCATCAACATCGCCGCGCCCGACGTCTTCAAGCACGATCCGGTCAATCTGATCCGCATTTTCCGCCTGGCGCAGAAGAACAACCTCGCCTTCCATCCGGATGCGATGCGCGGTGTGACGCGCTCGCTGGGCCTGATCAACGCCCAGCTGCGCGAGAATCCCGAGGCCAACCGGCTGTTCATGGAGATCCTCATCTCCGACAATGCCGAGATCGTGCTGCGGCGGATGAACGAGACCGGCGTGCTCGGCCACTTCATCCGCGCCTTCGGCAAGATCGTCTCGATGATGCAGTTCAACATGTATCATCACTACACGGTCGACGAGCACCTGATCCGCTGCATCGGCTTCCTTCAGGACATCGAGCGCGGCGGGATCGAGGAGTTCGCGCTGGCCAGCGACCTGTTCCGCAAGATCAGGCCCGAGCACCGGCCTGTCATCTACATCGCGACGCTGCTGCACGACGTCGCCAAGGGCCGCCTCGAGGATCACTCCATTGCCGGCGCCAAGGTGGCGCGGCGGCTGTGCCCCCGGCTCGGCTTCAGCCCGGCCGATACCGAGCTCGTGGCCTGGCTGATCGAGGAGCATCTGACGATGTCCACGGTCGCGCAGTCGCGCGACCTCTCGGACCGCAAGACGATCGAGAATTTCGCCGCGGTGGTGCAATCGGTCGAGCAGATGAAGCTGTTGACCATCCTGACAACCGCCGATATCCGCGGCGTCGGCCCGGGCGTGTGGAACGGCTGGAAGGCGCAGCTGCTGCGCTCGCTCTATTACGAGACCGAGCCGGTGCTCACCGGCGGCTTCTCGGAGGTCGACCGCGGAAAGCGCCTCGCCGTTGCGTACGCCGAATTCCGCATGGCCTTCGCCGAATGGCCGGCTGACGAGCTCGATGCCTATATCGGCCGGCACTATCCAGCCTATTGGCTCAAGGTCGAGCTGCCGCGAAAAATCCGCCATGCCCGCTTCGTCCGCTCCAGCGAGCAGGCCGGCCACAAGCTCGCGATCAATGTCGGCTTCGACGAGGTGCGTGGCGTCACCGAGCTCACGATTTTCGCCGCCGACCATCCCTGGCTGCTCTCCATCATCGCCGGAGCCTGCGCCTCGGCCGGCGCCAACATCGTCGACGCCCAGATCTACACCACCACCGACGGCCGTGCGCTCGACACGATCTCGATCTCGCGGGAGTATGACCGCGACGAGGACGAGGGACGGCGCGCCACCCGGATCGGCGAGATGATCGAGGACGTGCTGGAAGGCAAGCTGCGCCTGCCGGAAGTGGTGGCGCGGCGCACCGTGCGCAGCAAGGCGAAGCCGTTCGTGATCGAGCCGGAAGTGACCATCAACAACCAATGGTCCGACCGCTACACCGTGATCGAGGTCTCCGGCCTCGACCGCCCCGGCCTGCTCTACGAGCTGACCACCGCGATCTCCAAGCTCAACCTCAACATCGCCTCGGCGCATGTCGCGACCTTCGGCGAGCGCGCGCGCGACGTGTTCTACGTCACCGACCTCCTGGGCGCACAGATCAACGCGCCGACCCGCCAGGCCGCGATCAAGAGCGCGCTGACCCATGTGATGGCCGGCGACAAGGCGGTGCAGCCGGCGGCGTGATCTCGTCCGTTGTTCCGGGGTGCCGCGGAATGACGAAAAGGAGAGACCTAAAGCTCCACCCCCTCATGCCGCAGCAGCCAGCGCTTGCGCTCGAGCCCACCGCCGTATTTCACCAGCGAGCCATCGGCGCCGATCAGGCGATGACACGGCAGCACCACGCTGATCGGATTGGAGCCGTTGGCATGGCCGACGGCGCGAATGGCTTTGGGCATGCCGATCTTTGCCGCGAGTGCGCCGTAGCTCATCGTGGTGCCGGCGGGAATCCGCGCAAGTGCGGTCCAGACCTTCCGCTGGAACGACGTGCCGCCGATACGCCATGCGACGCCCGAGAGCTGGCCGAGATCGCCTTCAAAATAGCCCGACAGCGCAGCCCGCATCTGCGTCGGCGCAGGCTGATCGCTCAGATCCACCACCCCATAATGCAGGCGCAACAGCTCGCGCATGCGGTGCTCGTAATCCGCCCAGTCGAGCGCGCGCAAGGCACCATCGGCATCTGTGACGAGCAGGGCGATCCCGATCGGCGTCACCAGGCGATCGAGACCAAAGCGTTCAGGCGTTTTGGTTGGTCCAGCGGGCATTGCGGCACCATTGCATCGAAACACGCCGCCGGACTTGCCACGCCGGCCGTACTATCGTCCACCCGAAAGCTGACGCTTTGGGGGAGCCAACCTGATTTTGATCGCCAACCTTAGCGTTTCCGGACAAAGCTGTGCGTGACGTGGCCGGCGACGGTTTGCGCTGATGGCATTGTTCCTGGCCTAGTTTTTAGCCTGAGACGCTACGGCGCAGCGCCGTGATCCTTGCGCGGCGGCGAACGTTCCTCCACAATCTTTGGCAGCGATGGCGACCGTTGCAATCAACGGACAAAGACCATCGATCGATAATTCCGTCAGGAGGAACGAACTAACATGAACAATCGCAGAGCCTTCCTAGCTGCCACGGCGGCGCTCGCCTTCGCATTCTCCGCGAGCCAAGCCCTCGCCCAGAAGAAATACGACACCGGCGCGAGCGACACCGAGATCAAGATCGGCCAGACCGTTCCGTTCTCCGGTGCCTACTCGGTCTACGCCAATATCGGCAAGACCCAGGCCGCCTATTTCAAGATGATCAACGATCAGGGCGGCATCAACGGCCGCAAGATCAATCTGATCCAGTATGACGACGCCTATTCGCCGCCGAAGACGGTCGAGCAGGTCCGCAAGCTGGTCGAAGGCGACGAGGTGCTGTTCACCTTCCAGCTGATCGGCACCGCGGCCAATGCCGCCGTGCAAAAATATCTCAACGGCAAGAAGGTGCCGCAACTGCTGGCGTCCACCGGCGCCGCGCGTTTCAACGATCCGCAGAACTTTCCCTGGACCATTGCCTACAATCCGAACTACGTGTCCGAAGGACGGATCTACGCCAAGTACATTCTCGCCAATCACCCCAATGCCAAGATTGGCGTGCTCTACCAGAACGACGACATGGGCCGCGACTATCTCGCGGGCCTCAAGAGCGGCCTCGGTGACAAGGCCGCCAGCATGATCGTCGGCGAGGTCTCCTACGAGGTCACTGATCCGACCGTTGACTCCCAGGTGGTCAAGCTGAAGTCGATGGGCGTCGATCTGTTCTATGACGCTTCGACGCCAAAATTCGCGGCGCAGGCGATCAAGAAGCTCGCAGACCTCGGCTGGTCTCCGGTGCATATCCTCGACATCAATGCGAGCCCGGTGTCGGCGACGCTGAAGCCGGCCGGCCTCGATATTTCCAAGGGCATCATCTCGACCAATTACGGCAAGGACCCCGGCGATCCCCAGTGGAAGGACGATCCGGGTGTGAAGGCCTTCTTCGCTTTCATGGACAAGTATTTCCCGGAAGGCGACAAGCTCAACACCGTGAACACCTATGCCTATTCGGTGGCGGAGCTCCTGGTCCAGGTGCTGAAGCAATGCGGCGACGACCTGACGCGTGAGAACGTCATGAAGCAGGTCGCCAACATCAAGGGCTATACGCCGAGCCTGGCGCTGCCCGGCATCAAGATCACCACCGGTCCCAACGACTACCGCGTCAACAAGCAGATGCAGATGATGAAATTCAACGGCGAACGCTGGGAGCTGTTCGGGCCGGTCATCGAGGACACGGGGCCGTCGGGCTAGGCTAAACGGTCATTCCGGGATGGCGCGCAAGCGCCAGACCCGGAATGTCGAGATTCTCAGGTGCGCAAGTGCGCACCATCATTCGATGCATTCGCATCGCCCCGGAATGACGGGGCCTACTCCGGTATCTCCCCAAAATTCTTCCCCACCGGCAACACCGCGTGTCGGATCAGGCGCGAATCCTCCACCGCTGCCTGCCTATGCTTCACCGCCTCGCGATAGACGGGATCTCGGATCATCTCGACGAAGGCTGAGACGCTCGGATATTCGGCGATGAAGCAATGGTCCCAGCGCTCCTCCGGGGGACCGATCAGCATCAGCTCGAATTTGCCTTGCCAGACAATGCGGCCGCCGAGGCGTTCGAACACCGGGCCGCTCTCGCGGCCATAGGCCGCATAGGCTTCGGCGCCGCTCGACTTGCGGCCGTCCGGATAGGCCGCCTCTTTGCGCAGCCGCACCAGATTGAGCATGTGGATCGGGCCCGGGCGGTCGTTCTCCCGGAATTGCGCGAAGATCTCCTTGGTCGGATCGATATGGCCCATGCGAGTTTCCTTTTTCTTGATGCGAGCGATCCTAGCTCTGGCGCTCCAGAAGCGGAACTGCGGCCGGCGAATGCCGCACCTCCTAATTGCGCGTTAAGCTCTGGTTAACCGGGC
The DNA here is from genome assembly GCF_023073535.1 of Bradyrhizobium sp. 179. Lineage (NCBI taxonomy): Bacteria > Pseudomonadati > Pseudomonadota > Alphaproteobacteria > Hyphomicrobiales > Nitrobacteraceae > Bradyrhizobium > Bradyrhizobium sp. 179. Next base: position 112,617 of record NZ_JADPJR010000116.1, read on the forward strand.
CTTAAACAGCAACCGCTAGCGTGCGGCGGGGCGGGCTGACCGGGCGTTTGGCGTATGGCGTGGGGAAAGAAGAAGGGTGGGCGGAAGGAGCCGCTATTCGGCTTGCCTGCGGCGCTCGCCGACCTGCGCCTGACCGCGGCGGACCGCATTCCCGGTGGCGACGACAAGCCCAAGAAATCAGCGAAATCATCCGCCAAGCGCAAGAGCGACGATGCCGGCGACGAGCCGCCGCGCGAACGCAAGGCATCGGCCGGCCGTAGCGGCGCCAAGCGGCGGCCAAAGTCGCGCGGAGGCTTCAGCCTCGGCCGTCTGGTCTATTGGAGCGCGGTGCTGAGCTTGTGGGGCGTGATCGCCGTGATCGGCGTCGTGATCTATGTCGGCGCCCATCTGCCGCCGATCCAGTCGCTGGAAATCCCTAAGCGCCCGCCGACGATCCAGATCGTCGGCATCGACGGCAGCATGCTGGCACAGCGCGGCGAGATGGCCGGCGCCAACGTCGCGCTGAAGGACCTGCCGCCCTATCTGCCCAAGGCGTTCATTGCCATCGAGGACCGCCGCTTCTATTCCCATTTCGGCATCGACCCGGTCGGCATCCTGCGCGCCCTCGTCACCAACGTGCTCCATCGCGGCGTCTCGCAGGGCGGCTCGACGCTGACACAGCAGCTCGCCAAAAACCTGTTCCTGACCCAGGAGCGAACCATGCAGCGCAAGCTGCAGGAGGCGGAGCTCGCGATCTGGCTGGAGCGCAAGCATTCCAAGAACGAGATTTTGGAGCTCTACCTCAACCGCGTCTATTTCGGCTCCGGCGCTTATGGGGTCGAGGCCGCGGCGCAGCGCTATTTCGGCAAGTCGGCCAAGAACGTGACGATCGCCGAAGCCGCGATGCTGGCGGGCCTCGTCAAATCGCCCTCGCGCCTTGCGCCGAACCGCAATCCCGAGGGCGCGGAAGCGCGCGCACAAATCGTGCTCGCGGCGATGGCGGATGCAAAATTCATCACCGACGCGCAAGCCAAGGCCTCGATCGGCCACCCCTCCTATAACGTGAAGCCGGTCGGCGCCGGAACGGTCAATTACGTTGCCGACTGGATCGGCGAGGTGCTGGACGATCTCGTCGGCCAGATCGACGAGAGCATCAAGGTCGAGACCACGATCGATCCGAAGCTGCAGAGCGTGGCGGAAGCCGCCATCATCGACGAGCTCGCGGCCAAGAGCGTGAAGTTCAACGTCAGCCAGGGTGCGCTGGTGGCGATGACGCCTGACGGCGCGGTGCGCGCCATGGTCGGCGGGCGGAACTATTCCGACAGCCAATACAATCGCGCGGTCACCGCAAAACGCCAGCCGGGCTCCTCGTTCAAGCCGTTCGTGTACCTGACGGCGCTCGAGCAGGGGCTGACGCCGGATACCGTGCGCCAGGACGCCCCGATCGAGGTCAAGGGCTGGAGGCCTGAGAACTACACCCACGAATATTTCGGCGCGGTGACGCTGACGCAGGCGCTGGCGATGTCGCTCAACACGGTCGCGATCCGCCTTGGCCTCGAGGTCGGACCGAAGAACGTGGTGCGCACGGCGCACCGGCTCGGCATCTCCTCGAAGCTCGAGCCGAACGCCTCGATCGCGCTCGGAACATCGGAAGTCTCTGTCGTCGAGTTGGTCGGCGCCTATGCGCCGTTCGCCAATGGCGGCCTCGCGGTGGCGCCGCATGTCGTGACGCGGATCAAGACGCTCGGCGGCAAGCTGCTCTACATGCGCCAGCCGGACGAGCGCAACCAGGTGATCGACCCGCGCTATGTCGGCATGATGAACACGATGATGCGGGAGACCTTGATCAACGGCACCGCCAAGAAGGCCGAGATCCCGGGCTGGCCGGCGGCCGGCAAGACCGGCACCAGCCAGGATTACCGCGACGCCTGGTTCATCGGCTACACCGCCAACCTCGTCACCGGCGTCTGGCTCGGCAATGACGACAACTCGCCGACCAAGAAGGCGACCGGCGGCGGGCTGCCGGTGGAAGTGTGGACGCGCTTCATGCGCACGGCACATGAGGGTGTGCCGGTGGCCGCCTTGCCGAGCTCACCAGGCGGCTGGGGCCTTTCGAACCTTGCGCAGGCCGCCTCGCAGGTCTCCGCGCCGACCTCGGCCGGACCGGCCCCGACGAACAATGGCGGCTATCGGCCGCCGCCTCCGACGCGCGCCAACGTACGCCCCGAGGCGGCGGCAGGGCTCGACGGCTGGTTGATGGACCGGCTGTTCGGCGGAAATCGATAGGTTCGGGTTGAGGTCCTGAGCGCATCAAAACAAAACTGCGAAAACAACCCCATGCACAGTAGCCGGTGATAGAGGAATCAACGGCTTACGCGGATCGCAGAACAGCCGACGCTGGCGGCAAGACCATTTGACACGTCGGCTCAAAACAGCAGCGTTCGGCGAGGCCGATGCTGGCTGGGCTTTGATCCAGCGCAGCAGCTTCTCGACCAAACAATCACTGCCTCTCGAATACCGGATCGCCCGCTCCAGTGCGCGAGCGCCCGACAAAAGCAGGGCCTAATCCTCGACCCCATACCGGTGCAGATCATTCCCGTACGTGTCGAGCCACTTCTTGGCGCGTTCCATTGACGGGCAGATCTTACCGCAGACGCGCCAGAACCGCGCCGAGTGGTTCATCTCGACGAGATGGGCAACCTCGTGGGCAGCGAGGTAGTCGAGCACGAAGGGCGGTGCGAGGATCAGCCGCCAGGAGAACGACAGCGAGCCCGCCGAGGTGCAGGAGCCCCAGCGGCTGGACTGGTCGCGGATCGAGAGCCGCTTGACCCTGACGCCAAGCTCGGCCGCGTAGGCCTCGGCTGAGCGCTGGAGATCGCGGCGCGCCTCACGCTTGAGGAAGTCGCTGACGCGGCGGTCGACATGCTCGAGACCACCGGCGACGCAGAGAATGCGTTCGCCGGACTCGCGCATCTCGGTCCACACCGTGCCGCGCTGTCCGGCGCGATGAACGATGCGATGGGGCGTGCCGCGCAACGGTATCACCGTGCCTGGCTGGAACGGCGCCGCCTTCGGCAACCGGCCGAGGCGTGCGGCGATCCATGCGCCGTGACGCTGCGCGAAGTCTTTTGCTTCGGCGAGCGTGCCGCGCGGCGGCATGGTGAGGATGGCTTCGCGGTCGCTCGGATGGATTCTGAGCGTATAGCGTCGCGCGCGTCTGTGGCGGCGCAGCCGGATCGCAAAAAATTGCGAGCCGTGGGTGATGACGAGGGTCTTTGGTTCGTGGGGCCGCCGATAAAGGAGCGCGCGAGTGGCCATGTCTGTCAGTCCGGGGGGCAGGAGGGCGCCCGGATTCTGCCATAACCGCCGCCATGGGAAGCGCTCGGCGCAAAAACAAATCATTTGCCCAATATACAGCGGTCAGGCGTCCGGGAGACCCTACAGACTGGGGTTGGAACCATCAATTTTCGCCCCCGCTGGACGCATGAGGCGCCCCCAAGGGGTGAGTGGCGACTCACTCCTATGAGGCTACCTCAATACCGCGAATCTGGACGGAACCGTGCTCTCCAGGAGGCTCCGACAGGGCCTGAATTTTCGACGGGAAAGCCGAAATACGCGACTATTCGGCCGCGAGCGCCTGCAGCGAGGTCGGATTCGCCGCCGAGACCATGAAATCATGGATCCGCGGCACGATTTCCGACTTGAAACGCGAGCCGTTGAACACGCCGTAATGTCCGACGCCCTTCTGGACGTAATGAACGCGGCGATGATCGGGAATCGCGCTGCACAAAGTGTGCGTTGCTTCGGTCTGACCGAGACCGGAGATATCATCCTTCTCGCCTTCGACCGTCATCAAGGCCACGCGCGTGATCTTCGAAGGATCGACGCGTGTTCCGCGATGGGTCATCTCGCCCTTCGGCAGTGCGTGCTTCACGAACACCGTGTCGACGGTTTGCAGATAATACTCCGCGGAGAGATCCATGACTGCGAGATATTCGTCGTAGAATTCGCGATGCTTGTCGACGAGATCGCCGTCGCCCTTCACCAGATTGGCGAAGAGCTGCTTGTGGGCATCCATATGCCGGTCGAGATTCATGCTGATGAAGCCGTTGAGCTGCAAGAATCCCGGATAGACGTCGCGCATCATGCCCGGATGCGGGAACGGCACCTTGGTGATGACGTGGTTGCGGAACCAGTCGATGCCGCGCTCCTGGGCGAGGTTGTTCACCGCGGTCGGATTGCGGCGGGTATCGATCGGCCCGCCCATCAGCGTCATCGAGGTCGGCACAAAGGGATCACGCCGTGCTTCCATGATCGAGACGGCGGCGACGACGGGGACGGAGGGCTGGCACACCGCCATGACGTGAGTGTTGCCGCCGAGAACGTGCAGCATCTCGATGACATAGTCGATGTAGTCGTCGAGATCGAAGCGGCCCTCGCTGAGCGGCACCATGCGGGCATCGGCCCAATCGGTGATGTAGACCTCATGCGCGGGCAGAAAGGCCTCGACCGTGCCGCGCAGCAGCGTCGCATAATGGCCGGACATCGGTGCCACGATCAGCACGCGCGGCTGCGGACTGCGCAAGGGGCGAGCGAACTTGCGATCGAAGTAGAGCAGCTTGCAGAACGGCTTTTCCCAGACCGAGCGGATCTCGACGGGGACGCGGATGCCATTGACCTCGGTGTCGTTGAGGCCCCATTCCGGCTTGCCGTAGCGGCGCGTGGTGCGCTCGAACAATTCGCAGGCCGCGGCGACCGACTTGCCGACCTCGGTCCGCGCCCAGGGATTGAGAGGATTCTGAAACAGGAGCTTGGTCGCATCGGTGACCGCGCGCGCCGGATTGAGAGAGGCTTGCGCCATCTCGTACATCCAGTACATCGGCGTCGTCAGGACCGGACTGCCTTCAGCCGCCAGGGGCGGCGCGCCGCCAAACTCACCAATAGGCATCGCTTATATTCCTCTTCGCATCGCAGCATACTGCCGAATGCGCAATATTGCGTCAATGCATGGTTCCGTACATCTACGTAGCGGAAACGCCAAAACCAGCATGAATCCACGGGAAAGTGACGTTATTCGCCAGCCGAGAGCAGCGAACCGTGCTTCCTGGCGCTTCGCAATAGGGCAAGGAATGCCCCAAAAGATGCGACCAGCAGCACTGCGTTGATGGCCAACGCCTCCAGCATCAGATCGGTCCTAAAGGTTTGCTCGATCAGGAGCGCGCGCATTCCCTCGAAGGCGTAGGTCGGGGGCAACGCCCAGGCGACGTATTGCAGCCAGGCAGGCAGCACACTGACGGGATAGTAGACGCAGGCGAGCGGCAGGATTGCGAACATCAAGGTCCAGACGATGCTCTCGGCGCCGAGGCCGTTTCGCAGCACCAGGCCCGAGACGAAGATGCCGACCGACCAGCTCGTGAAGATCAGATTGCAGAAGAAGGCGATCAGCGGCAGGCCGAGGGCATAGACATTGAAGTGAAACAGGAACAGCGCGAGCAGCGTCATCGGAATGATCCCGATCGCAAGCCGGATCAGGCTCATCACCATCAGCGACAGCAGAAATTCGATCGGCCTCAAAGGGCTCATCATGAGGTTGCCGATGTTGCGCGCCCACATCTCCTCGAGGAACGAGATGGAGAAGCCGAGTTGCCCACGGAACAGGATGTCCCAGAGGATAACGGCGCCGATCAGCGTGCCGCCGGCGCGCGCGAAGAAATTGGCATTCTCGGCGATATAGAGCTGGAGGAAGCCCCAGGTGATGACTTGCAGCGCCGGCCAATACAACAGCTCGAGCAGCCGCGGCCAGGACGACATCAACAGATACCAATAGCGCAGGACCATCGCGCCGATGCGATGTGCGGAGATGCCGCGGTGGAGGGAGAGCTCGCTCATGGCACCCTCCCGCATAGCGATGGAAATGCCGCGCACGATCTATCCAAGACGTCATTGCGAGGAGCTCGCGACAAAATTGTGCAGCAATTTTGCGCTGATGCGACGAAGCAATCCAGAGTCCTTGCGCAGAAAGATTCTGGATTGCTTCGCTTCGCTTGCAATGACGAAAGGAGCACCCGCTGCCGTCTCACTTCGCCGCCTCCTCTCGCGCACCGTTCACCCGCCCGCGTGCGACGTCCAAAAACACCTCCTCCAGCGTGGTGCGGTTGTAGCGGGCCATGATCGCCTCGGGCGTGTCGTCGTCCTCGATGCGGCCGCGCTTCATGATGATGACGCGGTCGCATAGCCGCTCGACCTCGAGCATGTTGTGCGAGGCCAACAGGATGGTGGCGTGGTGGTGCCGGCGATAGCGCTCCAGATGCGCCCGCACCCAATCGGCGGTGTCAGGATCGAGCGAGGCGGTCGGCTCGTCCAGCAAGAGCAGCTCGGGTTGGTTGATCAGCGCTTTCGCCAGCGCGACGCGGGTCTTCTGCCCGGCGGAGAGCTTGCCGTTGGCACGGTCGATGAAATCGCCGAGGTCGAGATCATCGGCGAGCTCGGCGATGCGCTCGGACAGGTTCTTCACCGCGTAGAGCTTGCCGAACACGGTGAGGTTCTGTCGCACCGTGAGCCGCATCGGCATGTCGACATAGGGGCTCTCGAAATTCATCCGCCCCAGCACGGACGCGCTCTCCTCAGGCATCCTTCGCCCGAGCACCTGCACACGGCCGGAGGTCGGCAGCACCAGGCCCATGATCATCGCAATGGTCGTGGTCTTGCCGGCGCCGTTGCCGCCGAGCAGCCCGGTGATGCTGCCGCGCGGCAGCGAAAAGGAGATATCATCGACGGCGCGGGTCTGCTTGTAGACCTTGACGAGATGATCGACCGCAATCGCCGCAGGTGCGCTGCGATCCGCGACAGTCGGCCGACTTGAAGCCTTGTCAATCTCAGTCATGCTGGCCGTTCTTCTGCTATTGCAGCCGATAGCGCAAGGCTTGTAATTCCTGGGTGGTTCCGTGAGCCCAGCGTTTGTGATCGAGAAGGCACCTGCACATTGGCCGACATGACCGAAATTGCCGATTCCGGCTTTCGCCACGCGCAGCGGCATATCCGCCTGGACACGATCCTGCGGCTGCGCTGGCTCGCGGTGCTGGGGCAGCTCGCCGCGATCTTCATCGTGGCGCAGGGGCTGGAATTCGACGTCGAGATCGTCCCCTGCGTCAGCATCATCTTCCTGTCGGCAGCACTCAACCTGGCGCTCCAGACGGTGGCCAATCCGATGCAGCGGTTGGAGCCGATGCAGGCGGCCGGACTGCTGGCGCTCAACATCGTGGAATTGGCTGGACTTTTGTTCTTCACCGGCGGCCTCCAGAACCCGTTCTCGTTCCTGTTCCTCGCACCCGTGCTGATCTCGGCCACGGCGCTCCCCGCCCGCTTCACCTTTGGCCTCGGCCTGCTCGCCGTTGCCTGCGCCTCGATCCTGTTCTTCTTTCATCTGCCGCTGCCCTGGGATTCCGATGATCCCCTGGTGCTGCCGCCGATCTATCTGATCGGCGTCTGGCTCTCGATCGCGCTCGCGATCGGCGTCACCAGCCTCTACTCCTTCCAGGTGACCGAGGAGGCGCGCAAGCTTGCGGACGCACTGGCTGCAACCGAGCTCGTGCTGACGCGCGAGCAGCATCTGACCCAGCTCGACGGATTAGCTGCCGCAGCCGCGCATGAGCTCGGCACGCCGCTTGCGACCATCTTCCTGATCTCGCGCGAATTGGAAAAGACGGTGAACGATCCGGCCATCGCCGCCGACCTGAAAACCCTGCGCGAGCAGACCCAGCGCTGCCGCGACATCTTGAGCAAGATCACGCAGCTGTCCTCCACCGGCGCGCCGTTCGACCGCATGAAGCTGTCGGAGCTGATCGAGGAGGTGGTTGCGCCACATCGCGACTTCGGTGTCGAGATCAAGGTGCGGATCGCGGTGGCCGTCGCGGCCGAGCCGGTCGGCTCACGCAACCCCGCGATCCTCTACGGCATCGGCAACATCGTCGAGAACGCAGTCGATTTCGCTCGCACCACCGTTGAGGTGAACGCCTGGTGGAACAAGGACCATATCGAACTCGTGATCTCCGACGACGGCCCCGGCATCCCGCCCGACATCCTCAACCGGATCGGCGAGCCCTATCTGTCGCGGCGGCGCACCCAGGATGAAGGCGGCGGCGACCGGCGCGGCCTCGGTCTCGGCGTGTTCATCGCGCGCACGCTGCTCGAACGCACCGGCGCCAAGGTCTCGTTTACCAACCGGACCTTTCCGGATCACGGCGCGGTGGTCCAGATCAATTGGCCGCGAGAGCGTTTTGAGGCTATCGAGACGCTTGAAGAAACAATAGGATAGGCCGCGACCTTGCGTCGCACAACGGGGCCGATCGACTATTTGCCGCCTTGGCACCGAACGATTGCGACGCCATATGTCAATGCGCTGGAGAGAGGACAACACCTTGAACGCCATCGCCGAACTGAACGAACAGACCGACCGCTCGCTTCTCATCGTGGAGGACGACAAGCCGTTTCTGGAGCGGCTATCGCGCGCGATGGAGACGCGGGGCTTTGCCGTGACATCCTGCGACACCGTCTCGGACGGTCTTGCGCAGATCGGCAAATCGGCACCGGCCTTCGCCGTGGTGGATTTGCGGCTCGGCGACGGCAACGGCCTTGACGTGGTCTCGGCGCTGAAGAAGAAGCGCCCGGACGCGCGCGCGATCGTGCTGACCGGCTATGGCAACATCGCCACCGCCGTGACCGCGGTAAAGATGGGCGCGATCGATTATCTCTCCAAGCCCGCGGACGCCGACGACGTCGTCGCGGCGCTGCTCTCGACCAGCGCGGAGAAATCCGAACTGCCGACCAATCCGATGTCGGCCGATCGCGTGCGCTGGGAACACATCCAGCGCATCTACGAAATGTGCAACCGCAACGTCTCGGAGACGGCGCGCCGGCTGAACATGCACCGCCGCACGTTGCAGCGGATTTTGGCCAAGCGCGCGCCGAGGTAATGGTCTCCTAGGGTGGGCAAAGGCGCGTAGCGTCGTGCCGACTGCTTCTGCCTCAATTCTGATGTTGAATGGTGGGCACGCTACGCTTTGCCCACCCTACGGCGCCTGCTCGTAGCGCCGCTACTCCCAGAAATCCGCGTGTCCCTGCGGATCGACCAGGCGGTTGATCCGCAGCGCTGCCGCCATCGCGAAGCGCACCGTCATCTGCTTGCGCGTGGCGGCAGCAAGCTTGTGCTCGGGCGCCTCGCAATGCATGTGCGCGCCGTAGGCGTCGGCAATGATGAGGCCGGTACCTTCAGGAAAAATCTCGCACGGCAGATCCTGCGTGAAGGCGAAGAACAGCCGGTCGCAATGGGCGCGGTATTCGTGCCATTTCTGATCGGCGCGCAGATCCTCCACCGACGACTTGATCTCGACGATCCAGATCTCGCCGCGTTCGTTCAACGCTACGAGATCGGCGCGGCGGCCCGACGGCAGCGGCAATTCGCTGATGCATGAGAAGCCGAGCGATCGCAACAGCCGCGCCGTCCCGCGCGCGATCGCAAGCGCCGTCTCCGACTGGCGACGGTCCGGCGGCGGTACGAAGGCGATGTTGCGGGCGGTGTTGTCCATGGGAGGAGGATAGCCGATTCCATGAGGGACGGACACTGTCTCCCCACCCGTCATTCCGGGGCGCGCCCGCTTGGTGCGAGCCCGGAATCCATAACCACAGGGAGTGGTTGCTTAGCCAAAACGGTCACTCCGAATCTTCGTCAGGCTTCTTCCTGGGGTTAAGGGTCCCAGGCTCGCTACGCGCCCCGGACGACAGCGAGTGTGAGGCGAGAAGGCGGAACCTCCCTTCTCCTTCACACTTATCACGCAGCCGCCGCGCCCGGGCGGATCCATCGAGGCTGCGGCGCATGATCGACGATCTCTGGTACAAGAACGGCATAATCTATTGCCTGTCCGTCGGCTCCTACATGGACGCCAACGGCGACGGCATCGGCGACTTCAAGGGCTTGCTCCGCCGGCTCGACTATCTGCACGGGCTTGGCATCACCACGATCTGGCTGATGCCGTTCCAGACCTCACCGGGCCGCGACGACGGCTATGACATCGCCGACTATTACAGCGTCGATTCCCGCTACGGCACGCTCGGCGATTTCGTCGAGTTCGCCCATGGCTGCAAGCAGCGCGGCATCCGAATCATCATCGATCTCGTGGTCAACCACACCTCGGATCAGCATCCCTGGTTCAAGGAAGCGCGGCGCGACAAGAACTCGCCCTATCGCGACTGGTATGTCTGGTCCGACAAGAAGCCGGCCAACGCCAACGAGGGCATGGTGTTTCCAGGCGTGCAGAAATCGACATGGACGCGCGACAAGGAAGCCGGTGCCTGGTACTTTCATCGCTTCTACGATTTCCAGCCCGATCTCAACACCTCAAACCCGCGCGTGCAGGCCGAGATCCTCAAGATCATGGGGTTCTGGATCCAGCTCGGCGTCTCCGGCTTCCGCATGGATGCCGTGCCCTTCGTGATCGCGACCAAGGGCGCGAAGGTGAGGAAGCCGGTCGAGCAGTACGACATGCTGCGCGCCTTCCGCGAATTCCTGCAATGGCGCCAGGGCGACGCCATCATTCTTGCCGAAGCCAACGTGCTGCCGAAGACGGACATGGAATATTTCGGGCGCGACGGCGATCGCATGCACATGATGTTCAACTTCCACGTCAACCAGAACCTGTTCTACGCGCTGGCCTCGGCCGACTCGCGGCCGTTGGCGAAGGCGCTCAAGGCGACCAAGCCGCGGCCTGCCACCGCGCAATGGGGGCTGTTCCTGCGCAATCACGACGAGCTCGATCTCGGCCGCCTGACCAAGGCACAGCGCGAGGTCGTGTTCAAATGCTTCGGTCCCGACAAGGACATGCAGCTTTACGACCGCGGCATCAGGCGACGCCTCGCACCGATGCTGGGCGGCGACCGCCGGCGGCTCGAGCTCGCCTACAGCCTGATGTGCACGTTGCCGGGGACGCCCGTCATCCGTTATGGCGACGAGATCGCGATGGGCGACGATCTCTCGCTGCCCGAACGCAACTGCGCGCGCACGCCGATGCAATGGTCGACCGAGCCGCATGGCGGCTTCACCAAGAGCAACAAGCCGGCATGCCCCGTCATCGACAAGGGCCCTTACGGCTACGACCACGTCAACGTTGCCAAGCAGCGGCGCGATCCCAACTCGATGCTGAACTGGACCGAACGCATCGTGCGCATGCGCAAGGAGGTGCCGGAAGTCGGCTGGGGCGATTTCGCGATCATTCCTGTGCGCGATCCCGCCGTGTTCATCATGCGCTATGACTGGCGCAACAATTCGGTGCTGTTCGTGCACAATCTCGACGAGAAGCCGCGCGAGATCGCGTTCTCGGCCGGATTGCCTGATGGGGCCGGCGCGCACCTCATCAATCTGCTCGCGGAAGACCACAGCCACGCCGACAAGCGCGGCCAGCATCGCGTCGTGCTGGAGCCCTACGGCTATCGCTGGTATCGCGTCGGCGGGCTGGATTATCTGTTGAAGCGGAGCGACATCGACGGGAGTACGGTGCGGGCGAAGAAGCATCCGGGGTAAGCGGGGATGCCTTAGTTTGCTCCGCCGTTTCAACGATCGTCATTGCGAGCGCAGCGAAGCAAATCCAGACTGCCTCCGCGGAAAGATTCTGGATTGCTTCGCTGCGCTCGCAATGACGAGGAGATAGCGGTGGTCATCTCCTCCACCGTTCTTCTGCCGAAGGCAAGGGCTACGAAGACGGCGCCACCACCACGCCCTCATTGGCACGCAGATTCAGCACGCCTTCGATTTGCTCGCCCTCGCGATCGAGAAACGTCGACAGCAGGATCTCGCTGCCGAAGCGGATGGCGCTGGTGGTGACAGCGATCGGATCGGCGCCGAGATTGAGCGCCACGATCACCGCCTTGCCGCCGGCCTCGCGGCAATAGATCAGGAGATCGCCTTGCGCCGAGATCGGGTGATAATCACCCGCGACCAGCGGCGGGGAGGCTTTCCGCAACGCGATCAGGCGCTTGTACAGCGTGAGGATCGAGCGTGGATCGGCTTCGAGACTGACGACGTTTTCGCGGATGTGATCTTCCGGCAGCGGCAGCCACGGCCGGACCTCCGAGAAGCCGGCGAAATTGGAGGAATCCCATTGCATCGGGGTGCGGCAGCCGTCGCGGCCGACACCGAGGCCGGGCACGTTCTTCTCGAAGGGGTCGCGCACGTACTCGGGCGCGATCGCGAGCTGATGCATGCCGATCTCGTCGCCGTAATAGAGCGTCGGCGTGCCGCGCAACGTCAGCAGCAGCATGGCGGCGACACGCGCCTGCTCGGGACCGACGCGGCTGGCAACGCGCGGACGGTCATGATTGCCGAGCACCCAGTTCGGCCAGGCGCCGCGCGGCAGCGCCTTCTCGTAATCCTCGATGATCTTCTCGATCGAGCGCGCGCTCCAGAAGGTCGAGAGCAGCGCGAAGTTGAACGGCATCTGCGCGCCGGTCAGATCGTTGCCGTAATAGGCCATCAGGCGATGCAGCGGCAGATAGATCTCGCCGATCAAGACGCGCGCGCCAAAGGCATCGGTGACACGCCGCATCTGCGCGATTACGTCATGCACCTCCGGCTGATCGGTCGAGTATTGCGTCAGTATCTTCTCGTTCGGCGGCCGGCCCTCGACGTAGTGCGGGTTCGGTGGATTGTCGCGGAATTCGGCGTCCTTGATCAGGTGCCAAATCACGTCGACGCGAAAGCCGTCGACGCCCTTCTCCAGCCAGAACCGCATCACGTCGTAGATCGCCGTGCGAACCTTCGGATTGCGCCAGTTGAGATCCGGCTGCTGGGCCAGGAAAGCATGGTAGTAATATTGGCCCGTAGTCTCGTCGAATTGCCACGCGCTGCCGCCGAACTCGGACAGCCAGTTGTTCGGCACGCCGCCATCCGGCGCCGGATCGCGCCAGATGTACCAGTCGCGCTTGCGATTGTCGCGTGAGGACCGGCTCTCGATGAACCAGGGATGCTGGTCCGAGGTGTGGTTGGGAACGAGATCGAGGATCAGCTTCAGGCCGTTGTCATGGGCGGCCGCGAGCAGCGCATCGAAATCGTCCATCGTGCCGAACAGCGGCTCGATGCCGGTATAGTCGGAAATGTCGTAGCCGAAATCCGCCATCGGCGAGGGAAAGATCGGCGACAGCCAGATCGCGTCGACGCCGAGCGATTTGACGTAAGGCAGCCGCCTGAGGATGCCGGCGAGATCGCCGACGCCGTCGCCATTCGAATCCTGAAACGAGCGCGGGTAGATCTGATAGAAGATGCCGTCGCGCCACCAATTCGCATTGCCTTGAGCCATGCCGAAAGACCACCCAAATCTGCGCCCTCGCGCGGGAGAACGCGACAGCGACGCCCCGGTTCAAATTGGCAGATCAATTGGGACCGCCGTGTGACGATTGTTCCCGGACTCGTTCCGGCTGTTTGGCCCGAATCTTTTGCTTGGCGGCCTGGCAAAAATCGGCATTGTGAGGCCATGACCGAGCAAAATGACACCAAAGCCAAAGCCGGGGCGATCATCGTTCCCGTGACGCTGTTCGAGCAGAACTGCACCATCATCTGGGACGAGCCCTCCAAAAAGGCCGTGGTGATCGATCCCGGCGGCGACGTGCCGAAGATTCTGGATGCGATCAAGCAGACCGGGGTCACCGTGGAGAAGATCTGGCTGACCCACGGCCATATCGACCATGTCGGCGGCGCGGCCGATCTGCGCGCGGCGCTGAAGGTGCCGATCGAGGGCCCGCATGAAGCGGACAAGTTCCTGCTCGACAATGTGGTCGAGAGCGGCGCGCGCTTCGGCATGACGGGGGTGCGCAACTTTGCGCCGGACCGCTGGCTCGACGAAGGCGACAGCGTCTCGATCGGCGGCTTGCAGTTCGACATCCTGCACTGCCCCGGCCACTCGCCCGGCAGTGTGGTGTTCTTCAACAAGGACTTGCGTTTTGCGCATGTCGGCGACGTCCTGTTCGCCGGCTCGGTCGGACGCACCGACCTGCCTGGCGGCAGTCACGCCACGCTGATCAACTCGATAAAGACCAAGCTCTTGCCGCTCGGCGATGACGTCGGCTTCATCTGCGGACACGGCGCCGGCTCGAGCATCGGCCAGGAGCGGATGACCAATCCGTTCATCACCGGCGAGATGTAAGGTTCTACTCGGCGGCGTCCGCCAGCGCCGCGGGTTCGCTCAGGTTACGGTCGCCCCATTCCCGGATCGCGGCGACGACCGGCACAAAACTCCTGCCCTTGCTGGTCAGGCGATACTCGACCTTCGGCGGCACCTCGCCAAAATCCTTGCGGTCGATCAGGCCGCTCGCCGTCAGCGCCTTCAATTCGCGGCTGAGCACGCGCGGGGTGATCTCCGCGCTGCCTTCCGTACCGCGGAGCAGACCGCTCCTGATCTCGCCGTAGCGGCGCGGACCATCCTTCAAATCCCAGACGATGCGCAGCTTGTACTTGCCGCTGATCATCTTCTGAAACGCCGCGACCGGACAGGTGCGCGCCGGGTTCGCTGTTGCCTTCACCATTGCCGTGGCCATGTCGTCTCCTCCATGCGCATCCAGCTTGACGAGAATAGGGGCGGCGCCGAAAAAATCCATACTATCAATTTTGTCCATACTTGCAGGATCGCTTGCAAGGCGCAGATGATGACGCACATGACGAACAGGGAGCGTCACATGAAGCACTTCATGATCAAGTATGAATTCAGGAGCGGCACGACGGAGGCCTGGCACCAGGAGGTCGGCCGTTTCATCAAGGCGATCGACGGCGATCCGGAGCTGAAAGGGCGGATCGGCTATCGTGTCCTGAAGCACCGCGACGACGGCAGCTATATCCACCTCGCCAGCGTCATGGACGATACCGCGCAAAAAACCCTGCAATCGCGCGACTTCTTTCGAGCCTATCAGGAGATGACGCGCAAGGTGGCCGGCGGCGAGGTCACGGTGACGCCGATCGAGATGATTGGCGCAACGGCGTAGTGAGTATCACCTGCCTGCGCGACAAACTACTTCATCAACCCCGCCGCCGTCAGCGCGCGCGTGATGATCTGGCCGAGATCGAAGCTGCGTGTTCTCTCGCGCTTCGGCTCGGCCGGCTTTTCGGCGACAGCGGTCAGGATCGAGCGGGCGAGATGCGGCGCGGGCGTCAGCGCCGGCTTCGATGACTTGGCTTGCGCCTTCTTCGCCTCCGGAATCCAGCCGGTGAGACCGAAGAACTTTGCGATGTGATAGGACGAGGAGATGCCGGCCTCGATCAGGAATGCGCCTTCCATGCCGTAGCGCTGATCGTTGTCGGCAAGACCAAGCGGCGTGCCGTGCGCCATGTCGGTGATGGCGTAGGACTCGACCAGCGTCTCGCCGTCCTCGTTCCACCAGGCCTGACGCGGATAGCCGTCCACAATGGTCTCCGCCATCGGCACCTCGGGCAGATCGTGTAAATCGAGCCATTGCTTGACGATCTCGTTGGCATTGCCGGGGTTGACGGTGCGGTCGGCGCTGCCGTGCCACACCGACACCTTCGGCCAGGGACCACGATAATCAGAGGCGCGGCGCACGAGATCGCCGAGCTCGCGCGCCGGACGCGCCGGGGAATGGAACATGCCGTCCAGCGCCTCGCGCAGGTTCGAGGCAATGCCATAGGGCAAGCCGGCGATCATCGCGCCGGCCGCGAAGACTTCCGGATAGGTCGCGAGCATCACCGAGGTCATGCCGCCGCCGGCGGACAGGCCGGTGATGAAGATGCGCCTGGGGTCGATGCGATGCGCTTCCACCATGTGCGCGATCATCTCGCGAATCGAACACGCCTCGCCGCTGTCCCGTGCGGTGTCTTCCGGATTGAACCAGTTGAAGCAGGTGTTGCCGTTGTTGATGCGCTGCTGCTCGGGCATCAGCAGCGCGAAGCCGTAATGCTTCGCCAGCGTCGACCAGCCGGCGCCGAGATCGTAGCCGCAAGCGGTCTGGCCGCAGCCGTGCAGCACGACGACGAGCGCGCGCGGCTGCTGAAGCTGCGCCGGCACGAACGCGAACATGCGCAAGGCCCCGGGATTGACACCGAAGCCCGTGACCTCTTGCAGTGGGCTGGATGAATCTGCGCTGCGGCCGAGTTCGGCAAAGCGCAGACCATCCAGCTTTGGCAGACGTCTCAAGAGATCGACATTTCTGGCTAACGACACTGCAACTTCCTGATGAGCGAGGTTCAACTCCAGCCAAACCAGATAGTTGCTGCGTTGCGAAATAAAAAGGCCGTGTGCTGTCAATCCTGCAGAATCGACAGGATTTCCCGTGGAATCTGCGCTCATTAACCGCAATGCCCTGAGTTCGTGCCGATGCGGGGCGCATTCACGCCAGAAATGCGGCGCAGATCATGTGAATGTGACAGACAGCCCAAGCGAGACGAGAAATCCTGCGCGCTGAAGGCCCGGCAGCCCCATTAGGGTGACCAACAGATGCAACATCGCCGGCACCTGCTCGCACCATCAAGGCGGCGGTCGCGCCCTGCGCCAGCCACCGTCGGAGAATGACGATCTCCTGTGAATGATCAAACGCGATCGCCTTCCGGCGCAGAGCACGGCATCTACGTTCTTCGTTCCCTGACAAAGGTCGCGGGTGTGGCCGGGACAAGCCCGGCCGTAAGCGCCTGCACGCAAGAATGGGAGAGGAAAAAGACAGACGCATGCGTGCATTCCGCCATGCGGGACATCGTGCGATTGCGTTCGCTTCCGCGAGCACGTAGCCTCGCCGCTTCAACAAACAGAAAATCAAAGCCGGAGAGAACGCCATGGCACGCCTGAAGTTTGGAGCCTTTCTTGCCCCGCATCATCCGATCGGGGAGCATCCGATGCTCCAGTTCCGGCGCGACCTCGACCTGGTCGAGCAGCTGGATAGCCTCGGCTATGACGAGTTCTGGTGCGGCGAGCATCACTCCTCCGGCTGGGAGATGATCGCATCGCCCGAGATGTTCCTGGCCGCGGCCGGCGAGCGCACCAAGCGGATCAAGCTCGGCACCGGCGTGGTGTCGCTGCCCTATCACCATCCCTTCAACGTCGCCCAGCGCATGGTGCAGCTCGACCATATGACCGGCGGCCGCGCCATCTTCGGCTCCGGCCCGGGCGCGCTGGCGTCCGACGCGCACACGCTGGGCATCGACCCGATGACGCAGCGCGACCGCCAGGACGAGGCGATCGGCGTGATCCGCCGCCTCTTCAACGGCGAGCGCGTCACCGCGAAGAGCGACTGGTTCACCATGAACGACGCCGCGCTCCAGATCCTGCCCTTGCAGGAGGAGATGCCGTTCGTAGTGGCCTCGCAGATCTCTCCCTCCGGCATGACGCTCGCCGGAAAATACGGCATCGGCATCATCTCGCTGGGCTCGATGACGACGCAGGGACTGATGTCGCTGCAGCAGCAATGGCAGTTCGCCGAGGACGCGGCGAAAAAACACGGCACCAATGTGAGCCGCGCCGACTGGCGCGTGCTCCTGACCTGGCATATCGCCGAGACACGCGAGCAGGCGCGCCGCGAGGCCGGTGCAGGGCTGATGCGCTGGCACAACGAATATAATGTCGGCACGTTGCAACGTCCGGGCCTCACGGCTTTTTCCTCACCTGATGAGGCCGTGGACAAGACCGCCTTCGTCGAAGGCGCGGCATCCACCATCGGCACGCCCGACGATCTCGTCAAAACCATCAAGAATGTGATGCAAGTGTCCGGCGGCGTCGGCGCCATCATCGGCTTCGTGCATGACTGGGCCAATCCGGAGAATACGCGCCGCAGCTGGGACATGGTCGCGCGCTACGTCGTGCCGGAGATCAACGGCTATATCGACGGTCTTCGCAGGTCGCAAAAATTCGTGATCGAGAATCGCGCGATCTTCGAGCGCGCGGGCCAGGCCGTGATGGCCAAGATCATGGAGAACGAGAAGGCCGCCGAGGCGCTGAAGGTGACCGGCCCCGGCCGCGTCGCGATTCCCGCCGTCAACGCACCGGATTTGCAGAAGGAAGCGGCGAAGCGGTAGGCGCACTCCCGCAGAGCGCTATCTCATATACTTGGCGGCGCCTGAGCGAGCGCCTCGTCCTTAACGACCGTTGCGCGGTCTCCTCGGGATCAGGCTAAGCGGCATCGGCCTCCGCCGAATCTGCTGCCGCGAGCTCAGTCCTTATCCTGAGGGCCCGCCAAAGGCGGGTGTCTCGAAGGATCGGTCGCAAGGACCGCTCTCAAATGCGATTGTCCCGGCTTCGCCGGGACGACAACGACGTGCGTGTGACGATTTTGTGCGCAAACGACCGCCGCGTCACCGCAATCGGCTGTGCTATGCTGACCGTGTCCGCCAACCGGAGCGATCGTCATGTCGATGCAGAATGTGGCCGCCCCTCCGCTTGCCGTCAGCCCACCGAGGCGCAATGAGCTGACGCACATCCCCGGCGACGAGGGCTGGCCGATTATCGGCAAGACCTTTCAGGTGCTCGCCGACCCCAAGGGCCACGTCGAGGCGAACGGCGCCAAATACGGCCCGGTCTACCGCACGCACATTTTCGGCGAGACCAATGTCGTGCTGCTCGGTCCGGAAGCGAACGAGCTCGTGCTGTTCGACCAGCAGAAGCTGTTCTCGTCGACACACGGCTGGAACAGGGTGCTCGGTCTGTTATTTCCGCGCGGGCTGATGCTGCTCGATTTCGATGAGCACCGCCTGCATCGCAAGGCGCTATCGGTCGCGTTCAAGTCCGGTCCGATGAAGTCGTATCTGCGCGATCTCGATCGCGGCATTTCCGCGCGCGTCGCGCAGTGAAGGCCAAGCCCGGCGAGATGCAGCTCTATCCGGCGATGAAGCAGCTCACGCTTGATCTCGCTGCGGCCTCGTTCCTCGGTGCCGACATCGGACCGGAAGTCGACGAGATCAACCGTGCCTTCGTCGACATGGTCGCGGCCGCCGTCGCCCCGATCCGCCGCCCCCTGCCGGGCACCCAGATGGCGCGAGGCGTGAAGGGACGCAAACGCATCGTCGCCTATTTCCGCGAGCAGATTCCGCTGCGACGCGGCAATCACGGCGGCGACGACCTGTTCTCGCAGCTTTGCCGCGCCACCCATGAAGACGGCGCGCTGCTGTCGGAGCAGGATATCGTCGACCATATGAGCTTCCTGATGATGGCGGCGCACGACACGCTGACCTCGTCGCTGACCTCCTTCATCGGCGAGCTCGCGGCAAATCCGGGCTGGCAGAACAGGCTGCGGGAGGAGATCCTCGCGCTGGGGCTCGCTCCGAATGCGCCGAGCAGCTTCGACGATCTCGAAAAGATGTCGCTGTCGGAGATGGCGTTTAAGGAGGCGCTACGGATCAAGCCGCCGGTACCATCGATGCCGCGCCGCGCGATGCGCGATTTCACTTTCAAGGGCTTTACGATCCCGGCCGGCACCGCTGTCGGCGTCAATCCGCTCTACACACATCACATGAAGGACATCTGGCCGGAGCCGGACCGTTTCGATCCTCTGCGCTTCACCGAGGAAGCCCAGCGCAATCGCCACCGCTTCGCCTTTGTGCCGTTCGGCGGCGGCGCGCATATGTGCCTCGGCCTGCACTTCGCCTATATGCAGGCGAAATGCTTCGCGCGGCATTTTTTGCAGAACATCGAGGTGTCGCTGGAGCCGGGCTACAAACCGGACTGGCAGATGTGGCCGATCCCGAAGCCGCGGGACGGCTTGCAGGTGCGGGTGAAGGCGATTTAGCGCCACACCGTCATTGAGCGAAGCGAAGCAATCCAGACTATCTCCGCGGAAACAGGCTGGATGCTTCGCCGCCCGCTCGCCGCTACGCCCCCTGATCGAACGCCTTGCGCAAGGCCACGTAACCCTGTTGCTGCTGGCTCCAGTTGCGGCCGCCGGTCATTGCACCGTCAACGACGAGGTCATGGCCGTTGATGAAGCTGGACTCGTCGCTCGCCAGGAACACCGCGGCCTGAGCGATGTCATCAGGGAGACCGGCGCGCGGGATCGGCTGCGCGGTCTTGTAGACCTCGCGCATCACCGCCGGCGTCTTCTCGGCGGCGTCGGTCGACAGCCCCAGTGCCTTGCCGAAGATGCCGGTTGCGATCGCGCCGGGCGAGATCGAGTTGACGCGCACGTTTGACTCGCCGAGCTCCATCGCCACGCATTTGGTGAGATGGATCACCGCCGCCTTGGCCGCGCTATAGACCATCGAGGACGAGAACCCGGCGAGACGGCCGGCGATGCTGCCATTGTTGATGATGCTGCCAAAACCCTGCTTCTTCATGTGGGGCGCCGCGTGCTTCATGCCGAGCATGACGCTGCGCACCAGCGTCGCCATCGCCGCGTCGAACCGCTCGACCTCGAGGCCTTCGATGCCGCCGGTCTGCGCCGGACCGCCGGCATTGTTGAAGAGGCAATCGATGTTGCCGAATGTGTCCACCGCGAGCGCGATCAGCGCCTGCATCTGCGCTTCGACCGTCACGTCCGTCTGGCGGAAGACGCACGTCGGCCCGAGCTGCTTCGCCAGCGCCTCGCCTTCGGCGACGCGCCGGCCGGCGATCACAATTTTGGCACCTTCGGCAACGAAGACTTCCGCGGTACGCAATCCGATCCCGCTCGTCGCGCCGGTGATGATCGCAACCTTGCCGTCCAACCTGCCCATGGAATGTTCCCGTTTTCGAATGATTTGATTTTCAGATGGCGGACACTGACAGATGACGGCGCCGCGACGGTCACTATTCCCGCCGGCCCGCGGCAAGGCAAGCTTTGCTTGCGTGTCCGACATGCGTAACATTCGCACCCATGGCTCGACTTTCGGACGGGCATCGCGACCGGGCTGGGCATGGGGAAGCTGATCGACGAGTTCCGCAAGGGTTGGCAGGGCGTGGCACCGCCATCGCTCGGTCTGAGCATCGCCTTCGCGGTCGCCTGCCTGCTGCTCGCGACGCTGTCGCGCTGGGCTCTCGCCCATATCCGGCCAGACGTCTACTTCACCCCGTATTTCCCAGCCGTGTTCTTCGCCGCCGCGTTCGGCGGCTTCCGGATCGGCATCGTGACGGCACTTTTCGGCGGCGTGCTCGGCGTGATCGTCAATTTCGGCGATGCCTCTGCCGACCGCGCCCGGTTTGCGCTGCTGACGCTCTATTGGGTGGTCTGTGCGCTCACCATCTGGGGTGTCGAGCACTATCGCACCCTGCTGATCGAGCAGCGCCGGATTTCCAAACGCCTGATCGAGGAAGAAGACTATCGCAAGCTGCTGGTCGATGAGCTCCAGCACCGACTCAAGAACAAGCTGTCGACGGTGCACGCCGTGCTGCATCAGGTGCTGCACGACCAGCCGCAGGTCTGGGCCCGGATCGATCCGAGGCTGCGGTCGCTGGCCAGCACCGACGATTTGATCTCACGGATCGACAAGGCGGGCTGCGATATCCGCGACCTCCTGATCGCGGAGCTCGGGCCTTACGGCCATGTGCGCTTCACCCTCAACGGCGACCGGCTGTTCCTGCCGCCGAAGCTCGCGGTCACGCTGTCACTGATGTTTCACGAGCTCGCCACCAATGCAGGCAAATATGGCGCGTTCTCTGCGCCGCGCGGATTGTTGCAGGTGTCCTGGACGGTCACCGGCGATCGCCTGACCATCACCTGGGATGAGACCGAGGGGCCGAGCATCGGCGAGGTGTCGGCACCGGGCTTCGGCACCAAATTGCTGAAGTCGGCGCTTACCGCCTTCGACGGCAAGACCGAGCTCTCATTCTTGAAGACCGGCCTTCATTGCATCATGCAATGCCGTATCCCCAAGAGCGGCTGACAGACAACAAAGCTCGGTCGATCGGGCCACCTCTCCCCGGCGGGGACACGTCGGATTGCGCAGCAATCCCGATGAGGGGCCGCAGCGTTCAGTGAGAGCTTAACCCCTCACCCGGATCGCATCTTGCGATGCGATCCGACCTCTCCCTACGGGAGAGGTGATCGAGCCCGAGGCTCGCATCGGTTCAGCCAAAGCTCATCGCGATCCGGTTCGATACAAGCGAAAGTGGATCGCGCACTCTGCTTGCAGTTTCCCTGGGCGCATTGACGCTCTGTTAATGACGATCGACATCGCGCGTCGCATCGTCGCAAGTTTCGGCCAAAACACCCCCGTATTTCTTCTGACCCCTTAACCAAACCTAAGAGGGAACCGCGCAAGATCGCGCCCATTGCAAAAGCGCGCTGAAACAACAAGATTCATGACTTCTATGAACGACAATAGATATTCTGGCGCGAGCGAAGCCGAGCTCGGATTTCTCAAGGAAATCGTTAGAATGCTGCCGGCCGGCCTGACCGTGCAGGACGCGCACGGCGAGCTGCTGCTGGTTAACGACGCCGCGGCTGCCCAGCTCGGCATGGACGGCAGCCGTCCCTCGCCCGATCTGTCGCCGCGCCGCGAAGCCTGTCGGCAGGCGCTGAGCGCCGGCCAGGCAGTCGTCATCGAAGAAGCCATTCACAACGGCGCCGCGCGCCAGGTGCTGCTCACGACCCATCGTCCCGTCCGCCTCGCCGGACGCGAGCTCCTGATCTCGGCCTCCTCCGACATCACCGAGCAGAAGAACTTCGAGGACCAACTGTTCCGCTCGGCCTATTTCGACGAGCTGACCGGGCTGCCCTCGCGGCGCGTGATCGAGCATCACGCCAACGGCCTGCTCGCGCGCGATGGCGGCGAGCGGTTTGCGCTGGCCTTTCTCGACGTCGACAATTTCAAGCACATCAACGACTATTACGGCCACGCCGTCGGCGATGCGCTGCTGGTCGAGCTGTCGAAGCGGCTCGGACGCGACTTGCGCGATTCCGACATGCTCTCGCGCATCTCTGGCGACGAATTCCTCCTGCTGCTGTCGCCGATCCAGAGCCAGGAGGAAGTCGCCGAATTCATGCAATCGACCCTGGAGCGGCTCACCGCGCCGTTCTTCATCGACACTTCGGAAGTCTTCGCCTCCACCTCGGTCGGCATCAGCCTCTACCCCGATCACGGACGCAGCTTCGAAACCCTGCGCCAGAACGCCGACATCGCGATGTACCGCGTCAAGAACGAAGGCAAGGGGTCGGCGGCTTTCTTCGATTCCAGCATGGAGCGAGAGGCGCTGGCGCGGATGAAGGTCGAGCAGTCGCTGCGACTTGCCATCCTGGAGAAGCGCTTCTGCTGCGCATTCCAATCCAAGGTCGACATCAGGACGCAGGCCGTGACGGGCATCGAGGCCCTGGTGCGCCTGCGTGACGACGAAGGCGTGATCCAGGCGCCCGGCTCGTTCATCAATCTCGCCAGCGAGCTCGGACTGATCGACGAGCTGACCCATCTCGTGCTGGCCGAGATCGTCAAGTCGATCGACCTGATCAACGAGACCTTCGGCGCAGAAGCAACCATCAGCATCAACGTCGCCGCCAAGCAGGCCGGCAACCCCGAGTTCATGCGCAGCTTCGCGCAAGCGCTGGACGA
This sequence comes from Bradyrhizobium sp. 179, assembly GCF_023073535.1. Lineage (NCBI taxonomy): Bacteria > Pseudomonadati > Pseudomonadota > Alphaproteobacteria > Hyphomicrobiales > Nitrobacteraceae > Bradyrhizobium > Bradyrhizobium sp. 179. Next base: position 136,084 of record NZ_JADPJR010000116.1, read on the forward strand.
CACCGGCTTTCCCAGCCGCTTCATGATCGAAGTAACGGAAGACGCCTTTGTCGCCAAGAATCATTTCCAGGCCGAAATCCTGCCGATGTTTCGCAAGCTCGGCGTCGGCATCTCGATCGACGATTTCGGCATCGGCTATTCCTCCCTCTCGGCGCTCGCCGACATCACCGCCGACGAGATCAAGATCGATCGCTCCTTCATCACTGACATCCATAAGCGTCCGCGCAGCCAGGGCATTTTGCGCGCGATCGAATCCTTGAGCGAAGCGCTCGGCATGACCGTGATTGCCGAAGGCCTCGAATCCTACGAGGAGCTGGCCTATCTCCAGGCCGCGACCAAGATCCGCTACGCGCAGGGCTATTACTTCTCCCGGCCGATCTTCCTGGAGGAGCTGAAGCTCGTAACGCCAATCTCCAGCGAAGCGCGGGTCAACATGGTGAGCCGCCCGACGCAGCAGAACCGCCAAGGCTATTCGCGGGCGAGCGGGTACCGGCGATAAGGATTGCTTTCAGGCGGTAGATTCAAAACCCGGTAACCCGATCCCGAGATGATCGCGGCGCACCTGTAAGATCTGCTCTGCCGATTTCCTGGGCAGGCCGCAACCGGCGATCAAGTCGCTCTCACACATGGTCTCACGCGCCAGACCACCGTAAGGTGGAATTGCAAAGTTTCTCGGCGTGTGCAAATCGCTGTTGCCAGAAGCTTTAAATCAGGAGGGAATATCGTGCGTCGATCATTTATCATAGCAACAGCCGTCCTCGCGCTCGCCGCGGGCGCGTCCGCACGGGCCGACGATCTCAAGATCGCGCTGATCTACGGCAAGACCGGTCCGCTCGAGGCCTATGCCAAGCAGACCGAGACCGGTCTGCAAATGGGCTTTGAATACGCCACCAAGGGCACCATGACGCTCGACGGCCGCAAGATCGTCGTCATCACCAAGGATGACCAGGGCAAGCCCGATCTCGCCAAGGCCGCGCTCGCGGAAGCCTATCAGGACGACAAGGCCGACATCGCGATCGGCACGACCTCATCGGCCGCGGCGCTCGCCATCCTTCCCGTGACCGAGGAGAACAAGAAGATCCTGATCGTCGAGCCCGCGGTCGCGGATCAGATTACCGGCGAGAAGTGGAATCGCTACATCTTCCGCACCGCGCGCAACTCCTCGCAGGACGCGATCTCCAACGCCGTCGCCATCGGCAAGCAGGGCGTCACAGTCGCGACGTTGGCGCAGGACTACGCCTTCGGCCGTGACGGCGTCGCCGCCTTCAAGGAGGCGCTCGCCAAGACCGGCGCGACGCTCGCCGCCGAGGAATACGCGCCCACCTCGACCACCGACTTCACCGCCGTCGGCCAGCGCCTGTTCGACGCGCTGAAGGACAAGCCGGGCCGCAAGGTGATCTGGGTGATCTGGGCCGGCGCGGGCAATCCGCTGGCCAAGCTCCAGGACATGGATCCCAAGCGCTACGGCATCGAGCTGTCGACCGGCGGCAACATCCTGCCGGCGCTCGCGGCCTATAAGGGCCTGCCCGGCATGGAAGGCGCGACCTACTATTTCTACGAGATCCCGAAGAACCCGGTGAACGACTGGCTGGTCGCCGAGCACCAGAAGCGCTTCAAAGCGCCGCCGGACTTCTTCACCGCTGGCGGCTTTGCCGCCGCGATGTCCGTCGTCGCCGCCGTCACCAAGGCGAAGTCGACCGACACCGAGAAGCTGATCACGGCAATGGAAGGCCTGGAGTTCGACACGCCGAAGGGCAAGATGGTGTTCCGCAAAGAGGACCATCAAGCGCTCCAGAGCATGTATCACTTCAAGGTCAAGGTCGATCCGAACGTCGCCTGGGCCGTGCTCGAGCCGGTGCGCGAGCTGAAGATCGATGACATGGACGTGCCGGTCCGCAACAAGCGGTAGGGCGGTGGTGCTTCACCTCTCCCGCTTGCCGGAGAGGCCGGGAGAGGGTTTTTCCTGTTAGGGATTCTCGATTGTCGAAACAGCCCTCTCCCCAGTCCTCCCCCGCAAGCGGGGGAGGGAGCGCAGCGTGATCGCGGATATATTTCCGTTCCCATCATTCGCCGGACTCCAATGCCGCTGACCCTCGAAACTCGCGACCTCACCATCCGCTTCGGCGGCCATGTCGCGGTCAACAACGTCACCTGCACGTTCCGCCCGGGCGAGCTCACCGCGATCGTCGGGCCGAACGGCGCCGGCAAGACCACCTATTTCAATTTGATCTCGGGTCAGCTGCGCGCATCCAGCGGCAGCATCCTGTTCGACGGCATCGATATCACGGGGCAGTCCGCCCCGATGCGGACGCGCGCAGGCCTTGGGCGTGCCTTCCAGCTCACGAATCTCTTCCCGAACCTCACGGTGGAGGAGAACGTCCGCCTCGCGGTGCAGGCTTCGAACGGCACCCATTACGACATGCTGCGGCCCTGGATGGTCCGCCGCGACCTGATCACCCGCGCAGACAGCATCCTCGACCAGGTCGCGCTCGGCAGCCGGCGCGGGGTCGCCGCGACCGCCCTGTCGCATGGCGACCAGCGCAAACTCGAGGTGGCGCTGATGATGGCGCTGGAGCCTGAGGTCTTCATGTTCGACGAGCCGACCGCCGGCATGAGCATCGACGAGGTGCCCGTCGTCCTGAACCTGATCGCGCAGCTCAAACAGGACCGAAACAAGATCATCCTGCTCGTCGAGCACAAGATGGACGTGGTGCGCTCGCTCGCCGACCGCATCATCGTGCTGCATAACGGCCAGCTCGTCGCCGACGGCAGGCCTGCCGAAGTGATCGCCTCGCCGATCGTGCAGGAGGCCTATCTCGGCGTGGCGCCCAAGACGGCTGCAGGGAGTGCAGCATGACCGACCTTTTAAGACTCTCCGGCGTGCACACCCATATCGGCCGCTATCACATTCTCCAGGGCATCGATCTCGCGGTTCCGCAGGGGCAGACCACGATGCTGCTCGGCCGCAATGGCGCCGGCAAGACCACGACGCTGCGCACCATCATGGGGCTCTGGCGGGCCTCGCACGGCGAGATCAGCTTCGCCGGGGAGCGGATCGAGAGCCGCGCCACGCCCGACATCGCGCGGCTCGGCGTCGGCTACGTGCCTGAGAGCATGGCCGTGTTTTCCGACCTCACGGTGAAAGAGAACTTGGTTCTGGCGGCGCGCGATGGTCCGTTGGACGATGCCCAACTCGACTGGATCTTTGGTTTCTTCCCGGCGCTGCGCCGGTTCTGGCTGTCGCGTGCGGGAAGCCTCTCGGGCGGGCAGAAGCAGATGTTGTCGATCGCAAGGGCCATCGTCGAGCCGCGCAAGCTACTCTTGATTGACGAGCCGACCAAGGGCCTCGCGCCTGCCATCGTCATGGCGCTGATCGAGTGCCTCAAGGAGATCAAGCGCAGGGGCGCGACGATCCTGCTGGTCGAACAGAATTTCTTTGCCGCCCGCGAGCTCGGCGACAACGTGCTGGTGATGGACAACGGTACCATCGTCCATCGCGGCGAGATGGCGGCGCTGGCCGCCGACATGCCGCTGCAAGAGCGACTGCTCGGCCTGAGCCTGGAGGCGCATCAGTGACTGACCTCGCCGCAAATGATCCGCTGCCGAAGCCGAAGCGCGACATCGCACCGATCCTGCTGCCGGTCGCGCTCGCGCTTGTCATGATCCCGCTGATCGGCTCGCCCAGCACCTGGCTGACCTTGACCGCCGCCAGCCTCGCCATGGGCATGATGATCTTCATCATGGCTTCCGGTCTGACCCTGGTGTTCGGCCTGATGGACGTGCTCAATTTCGGCCACGGCGCCTTCATCGCGGTCGGCGCCTACGTCGCGACCCTGGTGCTGGCGCCGTTTGCAGCCTCGATCCAGGCCGATTCGCTGTGGGTGAACCTCGCGGTGCTGGCGCCGGCAGCGCTGCTGTCGATGGCGGTGTCCGGCGCGCTCGGCCTGGTCGTCGAGCGCGTGCTGATCCTTCCTGTTTATGGCCAGCATCTGAAGCAGATCCTGATGACGACCGGCGGCCTGATCGTCGCCGAGCAGACGCTGTATGCGCTGTGGGGACCGCAGATCATCCCGATGCCGCTGCCCACCTCGCTGCGCGGCTCCTTCATTCTCGGCGAAGTCGCGATCGCCAAATACCGCGTGCTGGCGATGCTGATCGGCCTCGCCGTCTTCATCGCGATCCAGCTCGTGCTCAACCGCACCAAGCTTGGCCTCCTGATCCGCGCCGGCGTCGAGAACCGCGAGATGGTCGAGGCGCTCGGCTATCGTATCCGCCGCCTGTTCCTGGGCGTGTTCATGACGGGATCGGCGCTCGCGGGCCTCGGCGGCGTGATGTGGGCGCTCTATCGCGAGCAGGTCCATGCCTCCATGAGCGACGAGCTCACCGTGCTGATCTTCATCGTCGTCATCATCGGCGGGCTCGGGTCGATCGGCGGCTGCTTCATCGGCGCCATCCTCGTGGCCATGGTTGCCAATTACGGCGGCTTCCTGGTGCCGAAGCTCGCCCTCGTCTCCAACATCCTGCTGATGGTCGCCATTCTGATGTGGCGGCCGCGCGGCCTCTATGCGGTGACCAGCCGATGATGATTCTCTCAGGCGACCCGCCGCGCAGCCGTGTTCTCACGCTTGTTCTCGTCCTCATCATCCTGGCGCTGGCGGCGACGCCATTCCTGTTCCCAGGCGCCAAGGCGCTCAACGTCGCAGCCAAGATCTGCGTCTTCGCCGCCCTTGTCGCATCCTACGATCTGTTGCTCGGCTATACCGGCTCGGTGTCGTTCGCCCACACCATGTTCTACGGCATCGGCAGCTACGCGATCGCGATCGCGCTGTACGGGATGGGCCCGAACTGGGCCGCGGTCGCAACCGGCATCGTCATCGGCCTGCCGCTCGCGGCCCTGCTGGCGCTCGCGATCGGGCTGTTCTCGCTGCGGGTGGCCGCGATCTTCTTTGCCATGATCACGCTCGCGGTCGCCTCCGCCTTCCAGGTGCTGGCCTCGCAGCTGTCCTGGCTGACCGGCGGCGAGGATGGGCGCAGTTTTCAGCTGCCCGAGCTGCTGCGACCCGGCACGGTGCTGGTCTCCAAGAACCTGTTCGGCTTCGAGATCAACGGCCGCATCCTCACCTACTACCTGGTATTCGCCATCTCCGCCCTGATGATCCTCGCTTTGCTGCGGGTGGTGAACTCACCGTTCGGACGCGTGCTCCAGGCCATCCGCGAGAACCGTTTTCGCGCCGAGGCGCTGGGCTTCCGCACCGTCTTCCACCTGACCTACGCCAACTGCATCGCCGCATCGGTCGCCGCGAGCGCCGGCATCTTGAATGCGCTGTGGCTGCGCTATGCCGGGCCCGACACCTCCCTCAGCTTCTCCATCATGCTGGACATCCTGCTGATGGTCGTGATCGGCGGCATGGGCACGATCTACGGCGCGATCATCGGGGCTGCCATCTTCATCCTCGCGCAGAACTATTTGCAGTCGCTGATGGGCCTCGCGTCCAAGGCGGCGTCGGAAGCCGGGCTGCCGCTGCTGCCGGGGCTGTTGCATCCCGACCGCTGGCTGCTGTGGCTCGGGCTGCTGTTCATCGCCAGCGTGTACTTCTTCCCGACCGGCGTGGTCGGACGGCTGCGCAACGCCGGCAGCGCCAAGAGCGGCAGCGCCTCGCATTAAGCCGCTGTTAGTGATGCAGCGCAGCGGTTCGCTGCGCACAGCCGTGATCGCGCGACGGCATTAATGCTCAGGTAACTGGCTTTCCTAAGCTATAGGCCATTTGTGTCGTGTATCCCTGCTCTTGCGGGAGGGGGAATGCGCCAGGTATTTGCAACGATCGTTGCCCGAATGTCGCAGGCCGTGAGCAACGGCTGGAGGGCGGCCATTCGGCGCGGGCCAGTGCTGTGGCTGACCCTGTGCGGCGTGCTGCTGGTCGCGGGCATCTTCACCGTGACCGCCATGGCCGTCGGCGAGTTTCGCGAGCGAACCCTGGCCAACCGCGAACGCGAGCTGGAAAACACGGTGCAGCTGATCGCTCGGCACTTCGATCAGCAATTCGAGGATTCCGACGTCGTCGCCACCGATGTGATCGCGCAGATGAACCTGCCGGAGATCAGCTCGCCCGCGATGTTCCGCGAGCACATGTCCGGGCTCGCGACCAACCAGATGCTACGCAGCAAGATCAGTTCGGTGTCCTATCTTGGCGACATCGCGATCTACGACGCCGACGGCGAGCTGATCAACTGGTCGCGGGCCCAGCCGCTGCCGAAGATCAACATCTCTTCTCGCGCTTACTTCCAGTCGTTCAAATCCGATCCCAAGGCCGAGCCGGTCATCCTGGAATCCGTCCGCAGCTACATCATCGGCAAATGGACCACGGTCGTCGCGCGGCGGCTGAACGGCGCCGACGGTGCCTTCCTCGGCGCGATGGTCCGGCGAATTGATCCCGACAGCTACCGGCAATATTTTGCATCTGTCGCGCTTGCCGAGGGCACGGCGATCTCGCTGTTCGATCGCGAAGGCAAGATGCTGGCGCGCTATCCGCACGTCGAAGAATTGATCGGACGGAGCTTCAAGGATGCCCCGCTGATGCGGAAGGCGCTGACCAACGGCGGTCAGCACACGCTTCGCGTCAGGAGTCCGATCGACGGCGAGGAGCGGCTGGGCTCGGCCGCGTCCCTCAACCATTTTCCCCTGGTCATCGTCGCCACCAATACGATGTCGGCTGCGCTTGCCGACTGGCGGCAGCAGACCGGTTTCATGGTTACGACGGCGATGCTTTCGGCCGTTATGATCGCGCTGATCCTGTATCTGATCATCCGGCAGATCAACCGGCAGAACCGCGAGGCCCAGGAGCGAATCGAATTGGAGCGGCAGCGGCTTGACACCGCCCTCAACAACATGTCGCAGGGGTTGATCCTGTACGATGCCGCCGGATATGTCGTCATTTGCAACCGCCGCTACGCGGACATGTTCGGTCTCTCGCACGACGTCATCAAACCCGGCTGCCACATCCGCGAGGCGATGTATCACCGCAAGGAGCGCGGCGCGTTCGATGGCAATGTCGAGGAATTTTGCGCCGAGGTCATGCGGATCGCGGCGGAAGGCACGGTCTCCACGCGAACTCATCAGCTAGCCAACGGCCGCGCATTCCAGGTCATCAACACGCCACTGGCGCAAGGCGGATGGGTTGCCACGATCGAAGACGTTACCGAGCGTCGCAACCTGGAGCAGGAGCGCGACCGCAACCACACCTTCCTGCGCGAGATCATCGACCACATTCCCTCGCAGATCACGGTGAAGGATGCGCGCACGCGGCAATATCTGCTGCTCAATGGCGTCGCCGAACAATTGTTCGGCCAGTCTCGCCAGGATGTCGTCGGCAAGACCGCTTTCGACATCTTCCCTGAGGCGCCGGCCGCCCGTATCACCGAAGACGACAGCAGCGCGCTGAAATCGGCCAAGGGATTGTTCAAGGACGAACATCCCTGGCAGATGCCAGGCATGGGGCTTCGCTACATCACTTCGACCCGGATCGGCATCCATGACGAAGCCGGCGAGCCGCGCTATCTCATTCATGTCATCGATGATGTCACCGAGCGGCGTCGCGCCGACGAGAAGATCGCGCACATGGCGCATTACGATGCGCTGACTGATCTACCGAACCGCACGCTGTTTCGCGAGCAGATCGAACGCGAGCTGGCGGAGGTCGCCGGCGGCGCGCAGTTCGCGCTGCTCTACATCGACGTCGACGAGTTCAAAGGCATCAACGATTCGCTCGGCCACCATGTCGGCGACGAGCTGTTGAAGGCAATCGCGGGCCGTCTACGCGGCTGCCTGAAGCAGGGCGACCTGATCGCGCGGCTCGGCGGCGACGAATTCGCGGTCATCCAGACCGGGATCCAGTCCTCCGCCGACGTGGTGTCGTTCGTGACGCGGATCTACGAAGCGATCCGGCAGCCCTATCACTGTCTCGGCCATCAGCTCTCCACCGACGCGAGCATCGGGATCGCGCTGGCACCGCAGGACGGCTCCGATCTCGATCAGCTCATCAAGAATGCCGACCTCGCGATGTACGGCGCCAAGGCCGAAGGACGTCGCACCCACCGCTTCTTCGAGCCGGAGATGGACGCCAGCGCCAAGGCGCGTCTGACCATGGAGCAGGATCTGCGCCAGGCCCTGGTGAACGGCGGCTTCGAGATTCACTACCAGCCGCTGGTCGATCTACGCTCGGGCGAAGTCTCCGGCTGCGAAGCGTTGCTGCGCTGGCGCCATCCCGAGCGCGGCATGGTGTCGCCTGCCGAGTTCATTCCAATCGCCGAGGACACCGGCCTGATCAACGAGCTCGGCGACTGGGTGCTGCGCATGGCCTGCAACGAGGCCGCGACCTGGCCGGCGCATGTGCGGGTTGCGGTCAACGTCTCGCCGGTGCAGCTCAAATGCGACACGCTGGCGTTGCGGATCGCCGGCGCGCTCGCCGCCTCCGGGCTCGACCCGCGCCGGCTCGAGCTCGAGATCACCGAGGCCGTGCTGATCCGCGACGACGAGGCGGCGCTCTCGATCCTGCACCAGCTCCGCGCCATCGGCGTGCGCATCGCGCTCGACGATTTCGGCACCGGCTATTCCTCGCTGAGCTATCTGAAGCGCTTCCCGTTCGACAAGATCAAGATCGATCGCTGCTTCGTCGCCGACATTGCCGAGACGAACGGCGCGCCGGTGATCGTGCAGGCCGTGGTGAACATCGCCGCCGCCAGCAGCATGACCACGGTCGCCGAAGGCGTGGAGACCGAGGCCCAGCGCGAGATGCTGCGCAAGCTCGGCTGCACGGAGATGCAGGGCTATCTTTTCAGCGCGCCGAAGCCGGCCAGCGAGGTGCGAAAGCTGTTTCGCACGGGCGATGCCGCGCCGGTGGCGGCGGTGGCGTGATGACCAAGTCAAAGAGTCCTTCCAAGATCGTCGACGTCGCGGACTCCTACGCAGTGCGGCTGATGCAGCATCTGGTGGTGCCGACTTTCGTGATCGATCCGAAGCGCCGCGTCGTGATCTGGAATCGTGCATGCGAGCGGCTGACCGGCGTCGCCGCCTCGGAGGTGATCGGCACCAATAAGCACTGGCAGGCCTTCTACGAGACCAAGCGCCCCTGTCTCGCCGACCTGGTCGCGCTCGACCGGCCGGAGCAGCTGCCCGAGTTCTATTCGGAATATGCGGCGCGCGGTCATAACGGCCTCGGCTTTTCCGCGGAGAACTGGTGCGTGATGCCGAAGCTAGGCAGCCAGCTCTATCTCGCCATCGACGCCGGCCCGATCCACGACGAGGCCGGCCAACTGATCGCGGTGGTGGAAACGCTGCGCGACCTCACCGACCAGAAGCGCGCCGAGATGGCGCTGAAGGAGCTCGCCACCAAGGATGGGCTGACCGGCCTGTCGAACCGCCGCTCCTTCGACCAGATGCTGATGAGCGAATGGGCCCGCGCCCAGCGCACGCAGAAGCCGCTGGCAGTGCTGTTCGTCGACGTCGACCATTTCAAGCTGTTCAACGACCGCCACGGCCACCAGGCCGGCGATGAATGCCTGCGCGCGGTCGCCGCTTCCGTCAGCCGGCACGCCGTGCGGCCGCTCGATCTCGCCAGCCGCTATGGCGGCGAGGAGTTCGCGCTGATCCTGCCGGACACGACTTGCGACGCCGCCTGCGCCGTCGCCGACGAGATCCGCTGCGCTGTCACGGGCTTGCGGATCGCCCATGGCGCCACTGGCGCCAGCGACCACGTCACCCTCAGCGTCGGCGTCGCCAGCCACATTCCCGGCGAAGCCGATGGCGGGCCGGACCGGCTGCTCGGCGCCGCCGATCAGGCGCTCTATGCGGCCAAGCGGCTCGGCCGCAACCGCGTCATCTGCGCGGAACGGCTGCTCGCCGAATTCGCCGACCTTGGCCGGGAGGACGAGCCGGTTCCGGCGCCGGTCCGGCGCAAATCGGCTTAATCGCGAGCCGGTGAGAAGCGGTTGCCCGCCCCTCCCCAATCGGCTACATGAAGCTCACTGCACCCGTAGCTCAGCTGGATAGAGCGTTGCCCTCCGAAGGCAAAGGTCACACGTTCGAATCGTGTCGGGTGCGCCAGCCTTGTCGCCGTTTTCATGCCGGCGCTTAGGTCAGCATCGAGACGATCGTCTGGATCTGGTCGGAGGCGGACGAGACCAGCCCGTCATATGACGTCTGACCGTGTGCCGCAGCCTTCAAGACGTATTCCGCTACGGCCGCTTTGAGGCCGAACACCGACTGATCGGCCGGTACGCTCGCCATCACGGCCTCCAGCGCCTGCCGCATCGTCTGAATGAGCTCGGAGCTGTATTGCATTGGCTGTCCTCCGCCGGCTTATATTAGATTGCAGGCCCGCGCTCGCCACTCACAAGCCTGAGATTGCCCGTTGATGATCCGATACATTCCAGAGCGTCGCGCAGCGTCGGGCCATACGGCTGAGTTCAGCCAGACGATGCCGAACACGGTGGTGACGAAGAGCGACAACTGAAACGTCCCTCACCTCGCGCTTCGCTTCTCTCAATTGTATTATCCTTCCATGACCGGATCCGACACGATGACCGGCGAAGCCTCGCCCGTCCGCAAGATCATCCATATCGACATGGATGCTTTCTATGCGTCCGTGGAGCAGCGCGATAGTCCGGACCTGCGCGGAAAGCCGGTCGCAGTCGGAGGCTCTGCGGAACGCGGCGTCGTCGCGGCCGCCAGCTATGAAGCCCGCAAGTTCGGTGTTCGCTCTGCCATGCCATCCGTGACTGCGAAGCGGCAGTGCCCCGATCTGATCTTTGTCAAGCCGCGCTTCGAGGTCTACAAGGCAATCAGCAGGCAAATCCGCGACATCTTTGCCGAACACACGCCCATCATCGAGCCGTTGTCGCTCGACGAGGCGTCGGGCCACTATTGTCGCACCACGCCCTGACGGTCGACGTGCAATGCCAGGCCGGAATCACGCTCAACAGCTATCCCGGAGCGCTCGCTCAGGTGATCAGCAATCTTGCTCTCAACAATGCCTCGAACGCGTACCCTGACAAGAGAGGCGGCAGGTTTGTCATTACGGTTAGCCAACCGGACCCGACGTCAGTTCGCCTGGTCTGCGCCGATGAAGGCGTCGGAATCCTCGAGCCATTGCAGGCTCACATCTTCGATCCGTTCGTTACGTCAGCCGGCAGCGTGGCAGCGCCGGCCTGGGGCTCCACATCGCGTTCAATCTGGTTGTCTCATCGCTCAACGGGCGCTTGCGCCTCGAGAGCAAGGCGGGTCCGGGACTGATGGTGACGGAATTTTTTCAAATCCCGCCACCCGTGAAAGTCGATCCGCTCGGGCCGATCAATGCCTCACGTGCTCGAACACCACGATCACGCCGGTCGGCTCGGGCTCGTGCGCCATGAGGCGGGTCAGGTCGGAATCGCCCCAATCGGCGAGGCTGACGACCTCGCCACTCTGGCGGTCGGCGCCGAGCGACGGTGTGGGCTCGAGGACCTTGAGGCCCATCTCGTCGACGAAGAAGGTGTGCTCGCCGAACATGCTGTTGAGCTGCGGCATGGCCGGATGCTCGTCGGGCAGCACCTGAGCGCCGAGTTGGTTGACGGTCTGCTTCACCTGTTCGGATGTGAGCTTCATGAGCTGCTCCGTTCTGTCACGTCGGGTTTCGTTGAGCTGAGCCAGAGCGGTCGTTCCCTGCCTCGATGCGCCTGGCTCAAACGTCCGAACAAGTGCTGCGCACAAATGTTCCTGAGAAATGTATTTCGTGATCGCGCGCCGCGTCTGCCGCGCTCGCGGCACGAGATCGCCACAGGAAGCACACGATCCAGCGACCCGACGACCTTCTACTAACCCGCTACTCGCTCCGGTCCCCGCCGGCCGACAGCGCGCAGATGCGTGATAGATAGGTGTAGGGCAGGCCGGTCTCCTCGGCCCAGGCGTTGAATTGCGCCTGCACCTTGGCGAGATCACCCTTCGATCTGACCTCTTCGGCAATGTCGAGACCTGCATCGCGCAGGCAGGCGACAACGTCCTTGGAAGTCACAAAACCGTCCCAGCCAACAAAGCGCAGCAGCATCTGGCCGGTATTGCCTCCTAACCGGCTGCCGCGCTTGGTGAGGAGATCGAGCAGGCCGATCTCGTCGGACGATGGCCATTTCGCCAGAAACTTGCCGAAGCTGCCGTGCTCCTTCGCGATCTCCTGCACGAAAGCGGCATTGTCGCGCACCGACATGATCTTGGCGCCATTGCGTACGATGCGTGCATCGCGCAGCAGGCCTTCCCAATAATCCTCGGGCTGGAAGCTGAGCTTGGCCGGCTGGAAATGCAGGAAGGCGGCTTCGAAACCGGCCCATTTCGAGTCGATCACGCTCCATGCAAAGCCGGCGCAGAACACCCGCCTGGTCATCTCGGCGAGGATGCGGTCGTCGCCAAGCTTCGCCAGGCGCTTGAGGTCTGGCCTTGCCGGCATCAACTTCTCCAGCGCCTTGGGCCCGCCCTTGCGTTTCTCGGCGCGGGCACGAATGGTCTTGAAGGAGGTCATGCGGACAAGAGCGGTTGAGGGTGCGTCACGAGATCAGAATTCGATGATCCGGTCCAGTCCTGCGCGACCCGATCGCCATGCGTGCCGCAGCGTGCTCTCGCAGCGATGATCATGGCACCGCCGGCGATCGTCTCAGGCCAAGATCGATCGCGCGCGCGTTTCCATCACGCTCGCGAGAGCGCGGGCACCTCCTCGGGCATGATCGCTTGGAGGCCGCCGAAGCGGCGTTCGCGGCCGTGGAAAGCAGCGAGCGCTTCGGCGAGATCGCCCGCGTCGAATTCGGGCCACATCCGCTCCGTGAAGTGCAGCTCGGCATAGGCGCCCTCCCAGAGCAGGAAATCCGACAGCCGCTTCTCGCCCGAGGTGCGGATGATGAGATCGACGTTGCGCAGGCTGGCCTCGCCGGTGACCAGTTGCGAGAACGCTTCGCGGGTGAGGCTGGTCAGCGCTGCTGCTTTCGCCGCGGCATTGAGGATGGCATCGCGCGCGGAATAGTCGACGGCGATGCGCAAATGCAGCGTGCTGCCATGGGCGGTCGCCTCTTCGGCACGCGCGATCGCGCTGGCGATGCCGTCGGGCAGACGGTCGCGGCGGCCGATCACGGTGAGGCGCACGCCGTTCTTGATCAGGCTCTGCACTTCATTGGAAAGGTAGAAGCGCAGTAACGTCATCAGCGCGGCGACCTCGGCCCTCGGCCTGCGCCAATTGTCGGTGGAAAAGGCGTAGAGCGTCAACGTGCCGATGCCCTGCTTGGGCGCGGCCTCGACGATACGGCGGATGGTCTCGACGCCGGCCTCGTGGCCGCGCACGCGCGACAGGCCTCGCCGCGTCGCCCATCTGCCATTTCCGTCCATGATGATACCGACGTGAAGCTTGTCGTCGCAGGACACAGGCTTACTTTGCATTACAAAGTCTCCGGTCAAAAAAAGAGGATCAAGTCGAAGCGAAACCGAGACGGCCGAGCGGCGGCGCCTCGCGGCCGGCGGCCTTGGCGGCGTCGCGCACGAGGCGTTCGAGCACGGCGAGATAATCGAGGAAGCGGCGGCGGCCGGACTTGGTGAGACGACAAGTCGTGTGCGGGCGATTGCCTTCATAACCCTTGGTCACCTCGACGAGGCCGGCCTCCTGGAGCACGGCGATGTGCCGGCTGAGATTGCCGTCGGTGAGGCCGCAGAGCTGCTTGAGGTCGGCGAATGCCAGCCCCTTGGGGTGCGCCATCAACGAGGTCAGCAGGCCGAGCCTCGCCTTCTCGTGGATGACGCGATCAAGCCCCTCATAGGAGAAGGGCGCGCTGTCAGGCTTCGACATCATGGTCTCCGGATGCGAAATACAGAATGGCGGCCATCACCGACTGCCCGATCACGAAGGGCAGACCCATGGTCCATGGCGACAGCATCTTGGTCTGGCTCGCCAGCGCCACCACCGCAAAGCCGGACACGAAATACCAGGCGCCAACGAGCGCGACGGTGCGCGGCAGCGAGCGGACGGAGGCGAAGATGCCGAGCGATACCAGGATCTGCCACAAGCCGGGCAACAGCCACAGCGTTTCGGCCGCGAACTTCCACATCACCACCGCAAGCAGCACGCCCGCAGCGCCTGCAGGCAGGAACTGCTCGACCGCCTGGTGGATCATGGCATCGGCAAGACCGGAATGATGGCGGCGCGAGCGCGCGCGCATCTCGATCCCGATCAGGAGGCCGGAGAGCGCGGCGGCAATGAACCAGCCGATGAAGAAGGCGAGCGGCTGGCTGGTGGGATCGCCAAGCAGCCAGAATTGCAGAATCGCGGTGATGAGCGCGACGGCACCTGTCGCCGCCATAGTCGCCGGGCCGTAGCCGCGGAACGCGGTGCCCGCCGCGATCTGGCTGCGGATCGCCACGATATCGGCCAGTGCCTTGTCGAGATCGCGCATTGGCAATGCCAAAATCTCGTTCCGCTCATGCTTCCCGGGATTATTCCCGCCACTTTGTATTACAAAGTATATGGCACTGCAAAGTAAAGGCAAGCCCGAATGTCGCGGCAAGGAGATGTTGTCCGCGCGAGCAACTGCCGGTTGCGTTGCCGATCCCGCCACGGCTAAGATGCAGCCAAAGCATTCCCGGGGGCTGGTATGTGGCTTAAATCGTTTGTCGTTGCGTCTTTGTTGCAAGTGGGTGTCATCAGCGCCGCGCATGCGGCGGGACCGTTCGGCTCCGTCAACGTCGGCAACTGGATCGGCGGCGCCTTCAGCAATGACCAAACGGGCGGCTTCTCCCATTGCGCTGCAACGACGCCCTATGCGAACGGCGTGATCCTCGTCGTGAGCCAAAACGCCGCCGGCACCTGGTCGCTCGCCTTTGCGAGTCCCGGTTACCGCTTCAACAAGGGCGAGAACGCCGCGATCGACGTGACCTTTGACGGGCAGGAGCAAGCTAGGCTGTACGCTACGGCGTATCAGTCCAACATGCTCACGGCCATCATGCCGCTCAATGTCGTGCGTACGTTTCAAAAGGCGAGCCTTATGGTGGCAACAGCCGGCCGCGCCGTACTGAATTTCGATTTGACATCGACCGGGCCGGTCATCGCGGCATTGGCCAATTGCGTGAGCAAGGTGAAGGCCGACGGGCTCGACAAGGCCGGCGACTTCACCAAGGGTGCGGCCAAGCCGGCGGCCACGGCGGAGAAGCAGGCGTCTCCGCCGGCTGGAAGCAAAGTTGCCAGGGCAAGGAGCGGCACCGGCTTTGTGGTCAGCGCCGGCGGCCATGTTGTCACCAACAATCACGTGATCAATGGCTGCGTCGGCGACATCAGGGGCAAGCTCACCGGCGAGGCCGCAATGGTGCTGCGCGTCGTTTCGACCGACGCCAACAATGATCTTGCTCTCCTTCAGGCGCCGTCGACGACGGCATTCAAGGACTTTGCCCGGATCCGCGACCGCTCGTTTCACTCCGGCGATTCCGTCGTCGCGATCGGCTTTCCCTACCACGGATTGCTCAGCTCGGACTTCACCGTGACGACCGGTATCGTGAGCTCGCTCAGCGGCATGCGCAATGACACGCGCTTTCTGCAAATCAGTGCACCCGTGCAACCCGGCAATAGTGGCGGCCCGTTGTTCGACACCACCGGCCAGATCGTGGGCGTGGTCACCGGCAAGATCCCCGGATTGCGCATCGCCGCTGCGACCGGCGATATTCCCGAGAACATCAACTTCGCCATCAAGACCGGCGCGCTACGCGATTTCCTCGACAATTCCGTGGTGCCGTACCAGACCGCCGAGCCGAAGGGCGAGCTCAAGACTACCGACATCGCCGGCAATGCCCGCGCCTACACGATGCTGATCTCGTGCAATGCGACCGAGCAGGCCGACGCGAAGCGGTAGAACGGCGGCTGGCGGCGTCCCACACGCCGGCATCGTCCCGACGAAGGCCAGGACGACATTACTGAACGAGGCGGCCTCTCAGCCGTGACAGCACGCCTCCTTCGCCGCCTGCGGTTCGTACTCGTCGCGCAGGCGAACCCAGTCCATCGGATAGGGCAAACCGTCCTCGTGACGGCCGAGCGGCGTAAGGTCGAGGTACTGATAGGCGGCATTCATCATATCGAGCCCGCGGGCGAAGCATGAGTAAGTGTGGAAGATCTCGCCCGCCTCGTTGCGAAAGAACACGCTGATGCCGGGCAGCTCGGGCCCATAGAACGGCGTGGTGCCGAAATTGTACTTCGGCACGCCCTTGTCGATCTGTTCGCGCGTGAACGAGACTTCATAATCGTAGTTGAAGTCGTTGCTTCCCGAGGAGACCCAGTCGAAGGTCCAGCCCATACGCTTTTTGAACGCGTCGAGCTTGGCAACAGGCGCGAGCGAGATCGCAACCATGCTGGTGTCGCGCGCCGCCAGATGCGGCACCATGCGCTCGAAATCGTCGGCCCAGAACGAGCAACTCTTGCAGGCGGCGTCCCAATCGGGTGCGAACATCACGTGCTGCACCACGAGCTGCGGCCGGCCCTTGAACAGATCGCCGAGCGTCAGCTTGCCGTTCGGTCCGTCGAACACGTAGTTCTTGTCGACCTTGACCCAGGGCAATGCACGGCGCTCCTCGGCCAGACGCTCGCGGGCGGCAGTGAGCTCCTTTTCATGGGCCAGATGAACCTTGCGGGCGGCGATCCATTGCTCGCGCGAGACGATCTGATGTTGCTGCATGGTATCCTCCTCTGATCGGGGTCAGCCGACGAAGGCGTCGAGCTTGTCGAAGAACGAGCTCCAGCCGCGCAAATGATTGTTGCGGGCGGTTTCGTCGAAGAACTGGGCGTGATGGAAGACCATCAAGGTGCCGGCGCTGTCCGGCTTCAGCGTGATCGTCACCAGCGATTCGCGTTCCGGCGTCGAATGCCAGGCCCAGGTGAAGACCAGCCGCTCGTTCGGCACGACGTCGCGATAGGTACCGCCGGCCTCGAAATATTCGCCGTCGTCACGGGTGAAGCCGATGCGAAAGCTGCCGCCGGTGCGGACGTCGAGCTCGGCCCGAAGGGTCGCCGGCTTCATGTTCGGCGGCCCGAACCATTGCGCTAGCTGCTCGGCTTGCGTCCAGGCGGCGTAGACCTTTTCCGGCCGCGCGCGGAGCCGGCGCGTGAGCGTGAGGCTTGGACTTTCCTTTGGGCGTTCCGTTGAGCGTTCGGCGGCGGCTGCGTTGGCCATGTCTCTTCCTCCACAAAGGCGGCGAGGCGATCGAGATTGTCGGACCAGAATTGGGCGTAGCGATTGAGCCAGTTCATCGCCTGCTCCATCGGCTGCGCGGTGAGCCGGCAGGCGACCGTTCGCCCGGTCTTCTCCCGGACGATCAGACCCGCATCCGTGAGCACGTCGAGATGCTTCATGATCGCCGGCAGTGAGATCGGGAACGGTGCGGCCAGCTCGCTCACCGACAGGCCGTCCTGCTCGCCGAGCCGTGCCAGCAGGGCACGCCGCGTCGGGTCGGATAGCGCCGCAAAGGTCCGGTCCAGCGTCTCGTCCTGATACTTAACCATGAGGTTTAGTATAGGCGCGCGCGGTGACGCATCAAGCGAGAAACCCCGCACGCGGTTCTGCACGAGCGCGTGATCAGGCAGCGGTCAGTGAGACGTGGGGCGCGGCTAATACGGCGCGACGGCCCGCCTGCGGTGCATCCGCGGCTGAGGTTGCAGCGGCTGCAGCTGGCCGTAGCCGAAACGGGGATTGCGATCGCAGTACAGCAGCCGGCCGGAGACGCTGGCCTGACATTGTTCATAGGTGCTGTAGGCGCATTCACCGGGATAGTCGTACTCGCCGCCTTGGGCACACCAGGGATAGTCGCGCGCGGCGGCTGGGGGAATGGCGGCGAAACCGGCAAGGACCGTCATGCCGAGCGTCAGCAGCGCCAATCGAATATTGCGCATGATCCAACTCCTCTCCTGCTGGCGTGAGATACGCCACCATCCTCATCAGGTTTGGTCGCGCCAATTTATTCCAGATCGAGTGTAGCGCGCGGCAAGAAAAAAGCCCTGCCGGACGGCAGGGCTCCAATCGCGTTGATCACAAGATCTCTACTCGACCTTCAGGCCGGCGAACTCGACGACCTTCTTCCATTTCTCGGTTTCGGCCTTGATCTCCTCACCGAACGCCTCGGGCGTCTGCACCCGCGGCTCGCCGCCGAGCTCGACCAGACGCTTGGTCATGTCGGGCTCCTTCATCAGCGCGTTGACCTCATTGTTGAGCTTGGCGATGATCTCCTTGGGCGTGTTCTTGGGTGCGCCCATGCCGAACAGCGCGCTGGCCTCATAGCCCTTGACGGTCTCGGCGATCGCGGGCACGTCGGGCAATTGCGCCGAGCGTTCCGTGGTGGTGACGCCGATTGCACGCAAGCTGCCGGAACGGATGTGCTGGATGATCGAGGGCATGTTGTCGAAGATCACCTGCACCTGGCCGCCGAGCATGTCGGTGATCGCGGGCGCCGCGCCGCGATAGGGCACGTGCTGCATCTTGCAGCCGGTCATGGCCATGAACATCTCGCCGGACAGATGCACCGAGGTGCCGTTGCCGGACGAGGCCAGGTTCACCTTGCCGGGATTTGCCTTCACATATTCAATGAACTCGGCGACGGTCTTGGCCGGCACGTCCTTGTTGACCGTCATCACGTTCGGCACACGCTGGAACGAGGCGACCGGGGCGATGTCGCGCACGAAGTTGAACTTCAGGTTGGTGTACAGCGAGGCGTTGATGTAGTTGGCCGGATTGACCAGCTGCAGCGTGTAGCCGTCGGGCTCGGCGTTGACGACCGATTCGGTGGCGATATTGTTGCCGGCGCCAGGCTTGTTCTCGATCACGAATTGCTGGCCTAGCCTTTCCGACAGCCGCTGGCCGATCAGCCGCGCCAGGATGTCGGTGGCCCCGCCCGGTGGATAGCCGACCACCCATTTCACCGGACGGGCCGGATAATCGGCGGCAAGGGCCTTGGACAGCGGGGCGGCTGCAAGCGGACTGGCGGCGAGCAGGCCCAGCGCGGTACGGCGAGTGATCATCTCAAGGGTTCTCCCAGTGTTGTTCTTGAAAGCCGGATATCTTGAAAGCGTCGTCGGCGCGGTTGTAACAAAGCTTGCCGCAGGCGGAAAGTGCACGGGGCGCATCACGACGAAAGGATAAGACATGCCGGTCAAGGTTCATGCCCTGGATCATCTCGTGATCAATGTCGCCGATGTCGCAGCGACCGCGGAGTGGTACCGCAGGATTCTCGGCATGGAAGTCAAGGTGTTCGACCCCGGCGGCGGCAAAGCGCCGCGGACTTCGCTCGTATTTGGTGACCAGAAGATCAACGTGCGGCCGCGCGATGGCGATAAGGTGGAGTGGTTCACCGCGGACAACCCGACCGCCGGCAGCGAGGATCTGTGCTTCCTCACCTCCGCCGCGCCCGAAGAGGTGATGGCGCATTTGCAGGCGCACGGCGTCACGATCGAGGAAGGGCCGGGCCCGAGGCAAGGCGCCCGCGGCACGCTGCGCTCGGTCTATTGCCGAGATCCCGACGGCAGCTTGATCGAGATCTCGTCTTACGCCGATTAGGGCGCGCTCGCGCTTGTCCTACGTCATCAGGTCCGGGCTTGTCCCAGGCATCCACGTTCTTTGTGCGGCAAGACGTGGATGGCCGGGTCAAGCCCGGCCATGACGGTGAGAGAGCGAGCGCTGGTTAATCCATGCCGCCCCGCCGAGTTGCTCCCCGCGCGATCCAATGGCAGGAAGACGCAATCATCCAAAGACAGCCGCCATCAAGATGCAGGCTGCACGGGAGGACACATGACCAATCCACAGACCGCCGGGATCATAGGCCCTTTCGACGGGCTCGACGTGTCCTGGCTGCTGAAGCTGCGCGCCGAGGTGCGCAACTCACATCCGTTCCTGATCTGGGCGCCGTTCGATGCGCCGGCGCGGCGCTGGAGCTATGGCGAGTTTCACGAGCGGGTCGGCGCGCTCGCGGCGGGCCTCGCCAAGCGCGGCGTCAAGCCCGGCGAATATGTGCTCATCCATCTCGACAATTGCATCGAGGCGATGCTGGCCTGGTTCGCCTGCGTCGAATTGGGCGCAATCGCGGTGACCACCAACACCCGCTCGGCGCCAGCCGAGATCGCGTACTTCGCCGATCATTGCGGCGCGGTCGCCGCGATCACGCAGCCGTCCTATGCGGAAGTCGTCGCGCAGAACTGCCGCAACATCCGCTGGATGGCGGTGACCTCGCACGATGCGGGCACAGCGCCCGCGCAAGCGGTCGCACGCGGCGACAGTTTTGAATCCCTGTTCGCCGACAGTGCCGGCCGTCCCAGGCGCGCCACCGATCCGCTCGCGCCGTGCAGCGTGCAGTACACATCGGGCACGACGTCGCGCCCCAAGGCGGTGCTGTGGACCCACGCCAACGCGCTGTGGGGCGCCAAGATCAACGCCGCGCATGAAGACCTTCATGCCGGCGACGTGCACCAGACCTACCTGCCGCTGTTCCACACCAATGCGCTGGCCTATTCCATGCTGGCGACGCTGTGGGTCGGCGCCACCTGCGTGATCCAGCCGCGCTTCTCCGCCAGCCGGTTCTGGCGCGTCGCGCGCGAGCACGGCGCGACCTGGACCTCGACGATTCCGTTCTGCATGAAAGCGCTGCTCGAGCAGGAGATCCCCCATGATCACAAATTCCGCCTGTGGGGTAGCGCGATCAACGAGCCGCCGGCGTTCGCCGCGTTCGGCGTCAAGATCATCGGCTGGTGGGGCATGACCGAGACGATCACCCACGGCATCGTCGGCGAGGTCGACCAGCCCAACATACCCATGTCGATCGGCCGCGCCGCGCCGGAGTACCAGATCCGCATCACCGATGACGACGGCCGGCCGACGGAAGTCGGCGGCACCGGCAATCTCTCGATCAAGGGCATCCCCGGCCTATCGCTGTTCGCCGAATATCTGCACAACGAGAAGGCGACGCGCGAGAGTTTTGATGAGCACGGCTTCTTCCTCACCGGCGACCGTGTCGAACGGCTGGCGAACGGCTACATCAAGTTCGGCGACCGCGCCAAGGACATGCTGAAGGTCGGCGGCGAGAACGTCGCGGCCTCCGAGATCGAGCAGGTGATCGCGCTCGTTCCCGGCGTGCGCGAGGCCGCGGTGGTGGCGAAGACGCATCCGATGCTGGACGAGGTGCCGGTCGTCTTCATCATTCCGCAGGGCGGCGTCGCCGATGCGGCGCCCGACCTGCATGATCGCGTGATGGCAGCCTGCCGCGCCGGCCTCGCCGACTTCAAGGTGCCACGCGAGATCAGGCTCGTCGACGACATGCCGCGCTCGACGCTGGAGAAGGTGGCGAAGGCGGAGCTGCGCAAGATGGTGGGGTGACTTCACCCTCCCCTGAGGGGGCCTTGAGGGGGAGGGTAAGCAGGCCGCGCGCCTCTGCAATTGCAACGTCTCGCTCAGAACGATCCCAGCGCCACCGGGCGGAACGCCTGCAACAGCTGCTGGTCGAGCTTGCCGCCCATGCCTTCCATCATCGTGAACGCACGCGAGTGGGTGAAGGGCATGCGGTAGGCGCGCTTCTCCACGAGAGCGGCGTAGATGTCGACGATCGTCGTCAGCCGCACGATGTCGCTGATCTGGTTCGACGACAGCCCATTCGGATAGCCGGAGCCATCGAGGAACTCGTGGTGATGCAGCACCACGTCGAGCATCTCCGGCGGGAAGCCGCCTTGCGCGGCGAGCGCGTCATAGCCACGGCGGGGATGCTGGCGCACCTCGGCCATCTCCTCGTCGGTGAGCTTGCCGGGCTTGTCGAGCAGTGCGGAGGGAACGAAGGCCTTGCCAACGTCGTGCAGCAGCGCGGCGCGAGTCAGGCGGCGCTGGTCGTCCTCGCGCATGCCGAGATGCTGCGAGAAAGCGACGGCAAAGCCGGTGACGAACAGGCAGTGCCGATAGCTGCCGACATGGTGGCAGCCGACCGTGGTGAGCCATTCGCGCAGTGAGGAGTGCTTGATCGCTTTCAGAATCTTGCTCTCGGCGGCAATGACGTCGTCGAAGGTCAGGGGCACGCCGAGCGGAAGCTTCTCGAACATCTTTGCCAAAACGGCATGCGCCGCCTCGACGCCGCGGTTGAGCGTCTTGCCGCGGTCGGTCGCGTCATAGAGGGCGGTGTCCGGAAAGGCGGAGTGGATGCGCTGAAGGATGGCGTCCGCCTGCAGCGGGCGCGAGATGGTGTCGGTGGCGCCTAGCGCCCAGGCCTGCATGGTGCCGTGGTGGAGGGCATCGGCGAGTACGAACAGGCGCGGCATCGACCGATAAGCATCGCCGCGCAGCTTGTTGCGCACCCGCTGCACGCTCTCGGGCGAGCGCAGATTGATATCGACGACGAGGCCGGAGAGATCCCGCGACGGCTTGTCGGGGATGTCCTGGGTCGTCACCGTCGAGACCTCGCCGACCGCTTTCAGGATGCTGACGAGCTCGCTGCTCTCGTCGCTCCGGTCGGAAGCGAGCAGAAGCCGGCGTTTGGCGGCGGGTTTGGCTGAGGCGTTCATGACTTCCCCAAAAGGGCACCGAGAGCACGGGCGTATTGGCCTTAAGCCTAAGCCGGATCAGGTTCTCTGGCCCTTAAGAGGCGTGCTCAATGGAACCCTGCGCAATTGGAGGCAATTTGAGGAATTTCCGCCGTGGGGCGGCGCCAAACAAAAAAGTCGAAAAACAACCCCATGCACAGTAGCCATGTCATTGAGGCGTAAGGAGTATTTTGGGCGCCATCGCCACACCCTCCGCTGTCATCGCCCGCCTTGACCGGGCATGACAGTGAGCGTGTGGAGGCGGCGCCAAAACAAATCCGCCGGAGGTTGCCCTCCGGCGGATCGTCTCAAGCAGCCTTGGCCAGCCTTACGCCTTCATGCTCGCCTTCACGGCTTCGGCCGTGATCGGCAGCGCCCGGACGCGGGCGCCGGAGGCGTTGAAGATGGCGTTGCCGATGGCGGGAGCCACCACCGTCACCGCGGGCTCGCCGACGCCGGTTGCCTTCTCGCCATTGGCGATCACGGCGACGGCGACTTCGGGCGTCTGGCTCATGCGCAAGGGCGTATAGCTGTCGAAATTGGTCTGCTCGATGCCACCGTCCTTGAGTGTCGCCTTCTCGTACATCGCCAGCGACAGGCCCCACAGCGCCGCACCCTCGACCTGGGCGCGGATGTTGTCGGGATGCACCTGGGTGCCGACGTCGGTTGCGACCGTGAGCTTCTTCACCGTCACCTCACCCGATGGCGCCACCGCGACATGGGCGACGCAAGCCGTCCAGCTCGCAGTCGCACGCTCCTGCGACGACACACAGGCCACACCCATGCCCTCGCCTTTCGGCAGCTGCTTGGTACCATAGCCGGACAATCCCATCGCGGCGAGCAGCGTGTTGCGCAGCCGCTGCGCGCCGCCGTCGTTCTTGCCGGCACCATCGAGCAGCGAGATGCGGAACTGCGCGGGGTCTTTGCCCGTCGCCGCCGCGATCTCGTCGATCATGCTTTCGACCGCCCAGAAGGTCCAGCCCGGCGCTACCGAACGGAGCTGGCCGGACGGCGTGGCGTTGTGCGCGAGCTCGTTCTTGATCGCGCGCACATAATGGTTGGGCACGGTGTAGAAGAAGTCGGCCCCGTTCACCGTGAAGGAATCGAGCGGGCCTTTCTTATCGACCGACGGCGTCAGGAAGTCCGGGATTCCCCAGCGCGCGGTCGGCCAGGCCGAGACCACGTCGTGGCTGATCGCAATGAGCTTGCCATCGCCGTCCACGCCGGCCTTGACCTTTTGATAGGTAAGCGGGCGCGAGAAATCCATCGTCATGTCGTTCTCGCGCGAATAGATCACCTTCACCGGCTTGCCGACCGCCTTTGCCGCCTGCACCGCCGGAATCATCATGTCGGCATCGAGACGCCGGCCGAATCCGCCGCCCAGCCACATCTGGTGCATGACCACGAATTTCGGATCGATCCCGGCTGCACCTGCGGCGATCGCGCCGGAGCGTGTCGCGAACTGGTTGCCGGAATAGATGTGCAGGATGTCGCCCTTGAACTCCGCTGTGGCGTTCATCGGCTCCAGCGGCGCGTGGATGTTGATGCTGGTGGTGTACTCGGCCTCCAACACCTTGGCGGCCGAACCGAGGGCTGCATTGGGATCGCCGTCCTTGACGAAGAACTGGCCGGAATCCTCTAACATCTGAAGCCGCTTGGCTTCATCGAGCAGCGACTGGCTCGACAGCTTGGCGTTCGGGCCATTGTCATAGGCGATCTTCAGCGCTTGCGCCGCCTTCTTGGCGTTGGCGTAGGTGCTGGCCACCGCGACGACCCAGCCCGATGTCGTTCCGGTCTTGTCGTCGAGCGTGACGGCCTTGATGAAGCCCGGCACCTTCTTGGCGCCGCTGTCGTCGACCGATTTCACCGTGGCGCCGAAGCGCACCGGCGGCGTGACCACCGCGCCATAGACCATGCCCGGCAACATCACGTCGATGCCGTACTTTGCCGTGCCATTGGTCTTCGAGGGGATGTCGAGCTGCGGCACCGACACGCCGATCATGGTGTATTGATCCGGCGTCTTCAGCTTGATCGCCTTCAGCTCATCCGGCGTGAAGGTTTTGGTCGCCTTGCCGCTCTTCACCACATCGGCGAACGACATCTGCTTCTTCGACTTCGGATGCACGATCATGGAATCGCGCACCACGAGCTCCGAGGCCGGCACACCCATGGCGGCGGCCGCGGCTTCCGTTAGTGCCATGCGGCCCGCAGCGCCCGCGCGGCTCATGGCGTCGAAGTTCATCATGGTCGACCAGCTGCCGCCGGTGATCTGCGCGCCCAGCACGGGATCGTTGAACTTCGGGTCGTTGGAGGCAAGCGACACGCGCATGTCGCTCCATTTCGCGCCCAGCTCCTCGCAGACGATCTGCGCCATGGTGGAGGCGATGTGCTGGCCCATATCGGCCTTGCCGCAGGTCACGGTGACGAGACCGTCCGGCGAGATCGCATACCAGACGCTCGGCTCGAAGTTCGAAGGCGCCGCAAGCGCGTCGCTGATGCCGGGCACGCCGGCGTAGCCGAGCACGAGACCCGTCGCGGCGGTGCCGACGAGGAAGGAGCGGCGGCTGAGATCGGTCGCCTCTGGGGCGACGTTGTTCACGTGCTTATTCATGTGGGCCTCCGTTCGGTGGCCGTGGATGCGGTGCGCATCTCGGACGCGGCCCGCATAATCGCCTTCTGGATCCTCGAATAGGTCATGCAGCGGCAGAGATTGCCATCCATGTGAGCGACGACCTCTTCCTTGGTCGGATTGGGATTTTTCGACAGCAGCGAGGCTGCCTGCATGATCTGCCCGGACTGGCAATAGCCGCATTGCGGCACCTGCTCGGCGATCCAGGCCTTCTGCAAGGGATGATCGCCCTTGGCGGAGAGGCCTTCGATGGTGGTGATCTTCTTGCCAGCGACGTCTCCGACCATGGTCTGGCACGAACGCACGGCTTCGCCGTTGACGTGCACGGTGCAGGCACCGCACAGCCCGGCGCCGCAGCCGAACTTGGTGCCGGTCATCTGCAATTGCTCGCGGATCGCCCAGAGGAGCGGCGTGTCGTTCGCCGCATCCACGGACAGACTCCGCCCGTTGATGGTGAGTGTTGGCATAGGCGTCTTCCCCTGCCGGTGCATGAAGCCGCTTACGGCGGCAACTTGTGCGGCGGACGCCCACCGGGCTGGCGTCGGCCTAGACGGCGAGCATGATCGCGTTCACGCGCGGAGGCAAATGCAATTTGGAATGGGTCGAAAAAACCAGCTCTGCACTTGCTCGTTGTGCGCCGCGCCAAGAACGCGGTGTAGCCACTGGACACAACAGCAAGCGCATCCGACATGCGTGCCATCGCATTCAGGCAGTTTCTTCCAGGTAACTTGGCGCGCTAGAGTGATGAAACGAAATGGCGGCGCAGTGTCCCTTCTCCCCTTGTGGGAGAAGGTGGCGCGAAGCGTCGGATGAGGGGTATCTCTCGGCTCGCGAGACCGTTTGTGAGGAGAGAACCCCTCACCCGGCTTCGCTCCGCGAAGCCACCCTCTCCCACAAGGGGCCCCACAAGGGGAGAGGGTGCACCGTTATCGCGGCGACGAGACCAGAAACAACAGGGCGGGAAGCAATGCCAAGGATCGATCGAGACGGCGTCGGGATCTACTATGAGGTTCACGGCAACGGGCCGCCGTTGCTGCTCACTCACGGCTATTCATCGACATCGGCGATGTGGCATGGGCAAATCGATGCGCTCGCGAAGAACCACAAGCTCGTGCTGTGGGACATGCGCGGCCACGGCCAGTCCGATTACCCCGATGATCCCGATGCCTACAGTGAAGCACTCACGGTCGGCGACATGGCGGCGATCCTCGACGATATCGGCACTGAGCGCGCCATCATCGGGGGTCTCTCGCTCGGCGGCTACATGTCGCTCGCGTTCTATCGCGCCTACCCACAACGCGCCCGCGCGCTGCTGATCATCGACACTGGCCCGGGCTTCAAGAAGGACGATGCGCGCGAGGCCTGGAACGCGCGCGCGCTTGCCACCGCCGACAGGCTCGACCGCGAAGGCCTCGACGTCCTCCAATCGGCGACGCGCGAGCGCGCCACCGCCAGCCATCGCAACGCCGACGGGCTAGCGCTCGCCGCACGCGGCATGCTGACCCAGCGCGACGCGCGCGTGATCGAGCTATTGCCCGACATCACGGTGCCGTCGCTGATCGTGGTCGGCGCCGACGACACGCCGTTCCTGGCGGCGTCCGACTATATGGCGGCAAAGATCCCCGGCGCACAAAAGGTCGTGATCCCCGCCGCCGGACACGCCGTCAACATCGATCAGCCCGAGGCTTTTGTTGACGCGATCGCGCCTTTCCTGAAGAACTTGCCGGGATAGACCGATCAAGCAAGGACGTAGGCAATGAAGCGGGCGATGCTGGCTGCTGGAACGATGTTGCTATCGATATCTGCGCAGGCCGAGCCGTTCGGCGCGGTGCCGCCGCGCCAGCCCTTCGTCGCAACCTTGTCGAACAACACGCCGCTCGCGTTCGGCATGGATGCCGAACAGACCGCCCGTGCCCTCGGCCAACCGCTGCAATATGTGCGCGGGCGTCCCGGCGACGAAATCTATCTTGCTTTGCGCAACATCGGCGGCAGCCGCTTGATCCCCAACCGCCACCGCCTGTTCCTGCAATTCCGTCACGGCCGGCTGGCAGGATGGAAGGAGGATTACGGCGAGAACTGGATGTGGGAGTGAGGTGGACCTCCTCATGGTGAGGAGCGGCGAAGCCGCGTCTCGAACCATGAAAGGCCCCGCGGCTACATCTCGGCCTGGCATCCTTCGAGACGCGCTGACGCGCTCCTCAGTATGAGGGGAGACAACTTTCGAATCGAAGACCAACCAAGAAGGACAACCCGCGTGGGACAAGACATCAAGCTGACGGCTTCGGACAATTTCCAGCTGGGCGCCTATCGCGCCGATCCCGCAGGCACGCCGAAAGGCGCGGTGGTGGTGATCCAGGAGATCTTTGGGGTCAATCACCACATCCGCTCGGTCTGCGACCGTCTTGCAGGAGAAGGCTATGTCGCGATCGCGCCGTCGATCTTCGATCGGACCGCGCCGAATTTCCAATCGGGCTATTCGCCCGACGAGATCGCGGAGGCGCGCAAATTCGTCGCCAATCCGGACTGGGCCGCGATGCTGCGCGACACCCAGGCGGCGATCGATGCAGCCAGAAGCGTAGGCCCGGTCGGCATCATCGGCTTTTGTCTTGGCGGCAGCATCGCCTTCCTCGCGGCGACGCGGCTGTCGGGTCTCAAGGCCGCGATCGGCTATTACGGCGGCGCAGTGGTGCGCTTCGCGGACGAGACGCCGAAGGTGCCGACGCAGCTGCATTTCGGCGAGAAGGATGCCGGCATTCCCCTGACCGACGTCGACGCCATCAAGGCGAAGCGGCCCGATATCGAAGTCTTCGTCTATCCGGGCGCGCAGCATGGCTTCCATTGCGACGAGCGGGCAAGCTACGACAAGGCCAGCGCCGACATCGCCTGGCCGCGCAGCATGGAGTTTTTCGCGAAGCATTTGAAGTAGAGCGCAGCATCCGTCATTCCGGGGCGCGCGGAGCGCGAGCCCGGAATCCGTTGTGCGTCAGAGTTCGTGGAAGATATGGATTCCGCGCTCGCGACGTTGTCGCGCCCCGGACATGACGGAGAGAGCGGAAATCGGGTGGCTGCATCAGGCCGCGCGGCGATAGAGCTGGCCGATCAAGCCAACTCGCTCCGGAGCTTCGCCATGCAGCAACCCATCACGCACCTCGTCCGCCGCAATCCGTTCGGAACCATGGACGTGCCAGAACCCGATGATTCCGAAGTGAGGAACTATGCTGCGACGGCCACGCTGTCCGGCGATGCCGCGGACGTCAACGCGGCGGCGTGGGCAATAGCCGCTTCGCCTTCTGATCCGCTCGAGGGCTGCTGGCAGAGCCGCTGGAATGGCGGCGCCGATCCGACCATTGCCGGCGATACATCGGACAGATGGAAAGAAGGGCACGCGGAAATCCGCATCACGGGAGGCCGCATCTACCTGCGCTTCGACTGGGACAACGGCCGCCGGCACGGGCTGATCGATGCGGCGCGGGAGGGCGCGGATCGCCTGGTTGGCAAGTACATCAACCTGACCACGCCCGCGATCACACGGCCATGGGTCGGGCGCGTGATCGACGATACGCGGATCGACGGGTGTTTTCCGAACGGGCGGCTGGATTTTCGAAGGTGAAATGCGGACGTAGCGCCCCCACTCTCACCATCGTCAATTCTGGGATGCGCCGACAGGCGCAGACCCGAAAAATCCATCGTGCCACGGAGTTGGTGGAGGAATGGATCCCGGACTCGCGCTCACGCGCGCCCCGGAATGATGACAGAGATGGTTCGGCTGAAACCTAAAACCAGCGCTCGCCGACGAACACGGTGTCACCCGGCGCCAAGGGCGTGCCGAGCGGGACGATGGCGCGCAGAGCGACGCCAGCTTCGGTGTGCGTGACCGTGACCACATCGCGCTTGGCGCGGGGCGAGAAGCCGCCGGCGATGGCGACCGCGCTTTCGACCGTCATGTTCGGCACGTAAGGATATTGGCCGGGCGCGAGGACCTCGCCGAGAATGAAGAACGGGCGATAGGCCTCGATCTCCACGGCGACCGAGGGCTCGCGGATATAGCCGTTGCGCAGGCGTGCGGCGATTTCGCCGGCAAGGCCCGCCGTGGTGCGTCCGCGCGCCGGCACCGCGCCGATCAGCGGCATAGTGATGGAGCCGCCGGCATCGATCGCATAGCTGTTGGTGAGACCTTCCTGGCCGTAGACCACGACGCGCAGCTTGTCGCCAGCATCGAGATGGTAGGAAGAGTCATAGCGCACCGGCGCCGCCCTGGGCGCGGCGTAGCCGACCGGCATGGGCGCGGGCGACGAGGCGAAGGAATTGCGCAGCGCGCCGATGGCGCCGCCACCGTCGGCGACGACAACGGGCTGCGGCGCGCTATAGGGCTGGCCATAGGCCATGGAGTCGAGGTCGGGGCGCGGCTGCATCACCGCGACAGGGCCGGCGGCCTGCATGCAGCCGCCAAGGGCAAGCGCGGCGGACGCTGCCAGGGACGCTGCCAAACTCGACCATCGAAACGCGCGTGCAACCGGCACCGGACCCATCCCTCGAAACGAGACAGCTCCCGTCTTGCACTGATTATGGTTAATAAAGCGTTTCGTACCCTCGCCTGGAGGTTGAGAGCGGGTTCCTGTGACCGTCCTTCAAGACGCCCGCTTTAGGCGGGCGTCTCAGGATAAGGGACGGAATGCGTGGCAGTAGCGTCAACCAGCACGGTGCTGCTTAGCCTCATCCAGAGGAGACCGCGAAGCGGTCGTCTCGAAGGACGAGGCGTGCGCTCCGGCATTGCCGGAAGTATACGCGATTGCTCTACCCTCCAAGGGAGGATAAGCGCAGCACGGTTCGACCACTTACAATTACGCGCCCACACCGACTCCAATCGGGCAGGACACGCCGGTGCCCCCTAAGCCGCAATAGCCGGCGGGGTTCTTCGCCAGATATTGCTGATGGTAGTCCTCGGCGAAATAGAATGCGCCGGCGGGCGCGATCTCGGTGGTGATGTCGCCGAGACCCTTTGCGGTAAGCGCCTTCTGATAGAGCGCTCTCGATTCATCGGCGGCCTTCTTCTGCGCGTCACTGAAGGTGTAGATCGCGCTGCGGTACTGCGTGCCGACATCGTTGCCTTGGCGCATGCCCTGCGTGGGATTGTGGCTCTCCCAGAACGTCTTCAAGAGCCTGTCGTAGGAGATCTTGTTGGGATCGAACACGACCAGCACCACTTCAGTGTGGGCGGTGCGGCCCGAACAGACCTCTTCATAAGTCGGGTTCGGCGTGTGACCGCCGGCATAGCCGACGGCAGTCACATGGACGCCATCGCCGAGCTCCCAGAACTTGCGCTCGGCGCCCCAGAAGCAGCCGAGGCCGAATACCGCCTGCTCGAGACCGGCGGGATAAGGCGGCTGCAGCTTCGCACCGTTGACGAAATGGGTGGTCGCAGTCGGGATGGCTTGCGCACGGCCCGGCAGCGCCTCAGTTGCGCTCGGCAATGCGGTGGTCTTGCGCATGAACAGCATGGTTGGGTCTCCGCAACGAGCCGACCGGTCCATGAGACAGGCGCTCAGGCGGCGAGCTCGCGATCAGTGGGGAATATAAGCATCTACGCAGCGAGAGGTAGCTCTGTTACGCCCCCCGCGCGCGCTCAATCCCGGGAATAGCCGATCAGCGGTTTCCGGGGGCGGAACAGGATCATCAGCAGGATGCCGAGAACGCCGAGGACGGCGAACACCGGCTGATCCAGCACCAGGCGGATCACCGAGGTCCAGAGCCAGGGCGCCTTGGCCTCGACCCAGGTCCGGAACGCGGTCTGGCTGGCCTGATTGATGTCGTTCCAGAACTGCCCGAACCGGGTGAACTTGAGGGTCTGGTCGGCCACCCAGCGGGCGCCGTCATAGACCATGAAAATGAACCCGCCGGCGAGCAGCAACAGCCCAATAAGTCGAAAAAAGCCGCGGATCATGCCTCACCTACGATGCTCGTCCGAGCGGACGGCGTTGCAGAACGTCGCCAGCCAATAGCCGGGCGACGGCAGAAATTCAACCTGTTCAGGGCCTTACGGCCGGCCTCCAGCCCGTTCGCGGCCGCTTTTCCAACTCCGAAAGCGTTGACGGTGCCGAAGACCCTCTCTATAAGGGCGCTAACTGGCGGTGGGCGCAATCCTGCCGCCGCTGTTCTTTGAGCAGTTGCAGGCACCTTGAGCTTAAGACTCTTTGGAGCCTCAGAGACGGCCGCAAGGCCGTCGCTCATGTTCCGGGAACGGCCCAGCAACCGAACACCCTAAATCCGAGCGTCGATTAAGCGGTCAAGCAGCCGGCGCTACCCGACCAAGACGCGACCGGTACCGCAAAGGACATTGAGACCATGGCCAATACCACTTCCGCCAAGAAAGCGACGCGCAAGATCGCCCGCCGCACCGCCGTCAACAAGTCGCGCCGCACTCAGATGCGCGGCGCCGTGCGCACCGTTGAGGAAGCCATCAACACCGGCGATCGCGCCGCTGCCGTGAAGGCGCTGGCGAATGCCGAGCCGGCCTTGATGCGTGCCGCCCAGCGCAACATCATTCACAAGAACAACGCCAGCCGCAAAGTCTCGCGCCTCACCGCGCAGATCGCCAAGCTCGCCAAGTAATCGCGCGGCGTAATCTGATCGGCCGACCCGATCAGCACGTCAAACAAAGCCCGGCCTCGCGCCGGGCTTTTTCGTTGGCTTCATATTCACGCAAGCAGTGACGCCATTGCTCGATCTTCGCATTGGAAGATCTGGATCGTCTGCGCTATTCTTCGTCCCGTAATTCTACCTGCAGATGTTCTGCAACAGCGGAAACTTTCACCGCGTTGCAAAAACGCCTGCGCTGCCGGCCCGAATTGAATCCGCGAGCGACGAAAGTTCTACACACCGTAGATTCACAGGAACGCACGTCGGCGTGGAGTTACCCTGCAAAACGAGACTCAAAAAACGATGTCTCGCTAATCACTTATCGACATAGTGATCGCAAGCGTTTGGAAAAATCGCCGGCACGTCAGGGGCGTGACGAATTTGTTAAAAAAAATTGGCAGTGGCGGAGAATTTGTCACATGAGGCGCGGCGTTCTCGATTCTGTGCACGAATCCAAAAACTTGCTTCGGAGCCTGTGAACAACTCGGGCGCGCCATTAACGCAGATCAAGTTTTTTGATGCCTCAAGTGTGAATCAATTCGATTGCGAGTCTTTCCGCTTAGTGTATTCCTTAAGTCGTCAGCGGCGCCCACGATCTTGAGACCAGCGCGGTTTAGGAAACGGGGCGAGCGTGCAAATCGGCGGCGATGGGCACGTAGGCGACGCTTCAACAAGCGATGTCGGTGCAAAACCCATAGCAATATGGGAATGGTAGTTTTTTGTCTGAATGTCTCCAAGCGGGATCTTCCCGCCTCGCGCCAAGCGCTCACGAGAGACATCGCAAGGCTACCCCGGCTCGCAAGGCGGCGACGTCGAGCGGACGACGAGTATAGACGGGCAGGGCATCCGCGACTGGGGCTTTCAGGTGCGGCTGTCTTTCACACGCAGGACCTTGTCGTGAGCAATCACGGCGGGACGGGGAGGTATCATGTCCTACGGATTCAACGCGGTATTGACACAGTGTCCATCTTGCGGCGATGCCGTCTCCGATCCGTCATACGGCCAGCCTCCCACGTGTGAGAGCGCGCAGAGTACGCGCTGACCTCGCGACCCCCTTCATCTCTGACATCGCTGATCGGACGCGGCGTTCTCGCCGGACGGTCGAGCCATGCCTGACGATGGACTCGCTTGAGGTCGTGCCATTCCAGGGATTCCGGCAGGAACCCTGCATGGCGCTCACAACGCAACCTTATCTCTCAAGAGAAGTTTTTCAGACGATGACAATGGAACAGGATCGCTGGTCACGCGTGAAGGGTCGGCTGCGCTCGAGCGTTGGCGAAGACGTTTACACGAGCTGGTTTGCACGCATGGATCTGGAAGGCGTGCAGGACGAGAGCGTGCGGCTCTCGGTCCCGACTCGCTTCCTGAAGAGCTGGATTCAGGCCCATTACGCCGAGCGCGTGCTGTCGTGCTGGCAGGCCGAGATGCCGGAAGTGCATCGCATCGATCTCACGGTCCGCTCGGCGGTGCGCCCGCTGGCGCAGCCGAAGGAGGCGCCCGCCCCGGTCGAGGCGCGCCGCACGCCGGCGCCGGAGCTGCGCTCGACCGCGACCGCGCCGGTCTCGGCCAATCATGACGCGCTCGGCGGCTCGCCGCTCGATCCGCGCCTGACCTTCGCGAGCTTCGTCGTCGGCCGCTCCAACACGCTGGCGCATGCAGCCGCTCGCCAGGTCGCCGAAGGACGCCGCGGCGACCCCGTTATGTTCAACCCACTCTACATCCATGCCGGCGTCGGCCTCGGCAAGACGCATCTCCTGCAGGCGGTGACCTGGGCCGGCAATTCCGGCAACGAGCGTAAGGTGCTGTATCTCACTGCGGAGAAATTCATGTACGGCTTCGTCGCCGCGCTGAAGACGCAGACGGCGCTGGCCTTCAAGGAAGCGCTGCGCGGCATCGACGTGCTCGTCATCGACGATCTCCAGTTCCTGCAAGGCAAGTCGACCCAGGCCGAGTTCTGCCACACGCTGAACGCGCTGATCGACGCCGGCCGCCAAGTCGTGATCGCGGCCGACCGTCCGCCGTCCGACCTCGAGAGCCTGGACGATCGCGTCCGCTCGCGGCTCGCCGGCGGCCTCGTGGTCGAGATGGGCTCGCTCGGCGAGGAGCTGCGGCACGGCATTCTCAAGTCGCGTGTCGCGGCGGCCCGCGCCCACCATGCAACTTTCGAGGTGCCCGAGGAGGTGCTGCACTATCTGGCGCGCACCATCACACACAACGGCCGCGACCTCGAAGGCGCGATCAACCGTCTGCTGGCGCATTCGAAACTCAACAACCGGCCGGTGACGTTGGAAATGGCCGAGCACGAGGTGCGCGACCTGGTCCGGCCGCAGGAGCCCAAGCGCATCAAGATCGAGGACATCCAGCGCGTGGTGGCGCGGCAGTATAACGTGAGCCGCTCCGATCTCTTGTCCTCGCGTCGCACCGCCAACGTGGTCCGCCCGCGCCAGGTGGCGATGTATCTCGCCAAGACGCTCACCCTGCGCTCGCTGCCCGAGATCGGCCGCCGCTTCGGCGGACGCGATCACACCACGGTGCTGCATGCGGTGCGCAAGATCGAGGCGCTGGTTTCCAAGGACACCGCGCTGTCCGAGGAAGTGGAATCGCTGAAGCGCCAGCTTCAGGAATAAACGCCTAGAGCTCCCGCCATGCTCCCGCCGCCCCGGCCAGGCCTGGGCGGCGGCCTTCGTTCTGGGCGGTAAATCGTGGGGGAACTGCCTCCGATCCCTTGAATCCGGAGGCCATCCGCGCCACCTTGCGCGACCCTGACAGCTTTGGTCATATCGGCAGGATGATCCGGCTTTTTGGGGTCTTCGGTGCCGTGGCGCGCGTCCCGCCGCCCGGCCTTCTCATCTTGGGGATCGGGCGAGTAGTGCAATGAAGGTTACGGTTGAACGCGCGCAACTCCTGAAGTCGCTGGGCCATGTCCATCGCGTGGTCGAGCGCCGCAACACGATCCCGATCCTCGGCAACGTGCTGGTTCGCGCCGAGAGCGCGAAATTGTCGCTGAAGGCGACCGACCTCGACCTCGAGGTGACCGAGACGCTGCCGGCGGAGACCGCAACCGCGGGCTCCACCACCGTGCCGGCGCACATGTTCTACGACATCGTGCGCAAGCTGCCGGACGGCTCGCAGATCGTGCTGGAGGCCGACGGCGACCGTGCGGTGCTGGCGATCCGCGCCGGCCGCTCGCGCTTCACGCTGCAGACCCTGCCGGAGAACGACTTTCCGGATCTCGCCGCCGGCGACATGTCGCACTCGTTCTCGCTCGCCGCCAAGGACGTCAAGCGGCTGATCGACCGCACCCAGTTCGCGATCTCGACGGAAGAGACGCGCTACTATCTCAACGGCATCTATCTGCATGCGGCCGGCACGCCTAAGGCCGCGACCCTGCGCGGCGTCGCCACCGACGGCCATCGCCTCGCCCAGCTCGACCTGGTTCAGCCCAAGGGTGCCGAGGGCATGCCCGGCGTGATCGTGCCGCGCAAGACCGTCGGCGAGGTGCAGCGCCTGATCGAGGACACCGAGGCGGAGATGACGATCGAGCTGTCACAGGCCAAGATCCGCTTCACCATCGGCAACGTGGTGCTGACCTCGAAGCTGATCGACGGCACCTTCCCCGACTACGGCCGCGTCATCCCGCAAGGCAACGACAAGGAGCTCGTCGTCGACAAGAAGGATTTTGAGAACGCGGTCGACCGTGTCTCGACGATTTCGAGCGAGCGCGGGCGAGCGGTAAAACTTTCGCTGTCGGCGGGCAAGCTGGTGCTGTCGGTGACCAATCCGGATTCCGGCAGCGCGACCGAGGAGCTGGAGGTCGAATACGCCTCCGATGCCCTCGATATCGGCTTCAACTCCCGCTACCTGCTCGATATCGCCGCCCAGATCGAAGGCGACGTCGCAACGCTCCGGCTCGCCGACCCCGGCTCGCCCACCCTGGTGCAAGACCGCGACGACAAGAGCGCGCTGTACGTGCTGATGCCGATGCGGGTGTGAGGGAGGTGGCTCTCGGCCCCGAAATCCTTCGTGAGCCAGGCGCGACGCGCATTATTGCGCCCTCTCCCCTTGTGGGAGAGGGCAGCTCCGCTGGCAGATATACATTCGGTCGGGTGAGGGGTTAGTGCCGCAAGAGCCGTCCCATCGGCCGGTCCCCAAACATCTCCGCGCGTTTGCGAAGAATATGCGGCGCGAGCCGACCGATGCGGAAGGCGCGATGTGGCGGCTGCTCAGGGAGCGACGCCTGTCGGACTTCAAGTTTCGCCGGCAAGTCCCGTTCAAGAATTACATTCTCGACTTCGTCTGCTTCGAGAAGCGTCTTGTGATCGAGATCGACGGAAGCCAGCACGTTGAATCGCAACGCGATGCAGCTCGTGAAGCCGCGCTCTCCGCGGAAGGTTTCTCTATAGCGCGCTATTGGAATAATGACGTGCTACAGCAGCCCGCCTCTGTATTGGAGGACATCCTTGCAAAGCTTGCCGGGCGGTAACATACCCCTCACCCGTCGCCTCACTACGTGAGGCGCCACCCTCTCCCACAAGGGGAGAGGGGAAGAATCCCGTTCACGACGAAGAACTGATGACCCCCTCCCGCATTCATCGCCTGACGCTGACGCATTTTCGCAATTACCGGGCGGCGGGGCTCGAGACGGCGGCTGACATGGTGGCGCTGGTCGGGCCGAACGGGGCGGGCAAGACCAATTGCATCGAGGCGATCTCGTTCCTGTCGCCGGGGCGCGGCCTGCGCCGGGCGAGGCTGGAAGATGTCGCCGACAACCAGGGCGACGGCTCCTGGGCGGTGTCGGCGCAGGTCGAGGGCGCGCTCGGGCTCGCCACGCTCGGCACCGGCATCGATGCGCCGCGGCCCGACAGCTCCGTGAGCCGGCGCTGCCGTATCGACCGCGAGCCGGTCAATTCCGCCGCTTCGTTCGGCGACCACATCCGCATGGTGTGGCTGACGCCGGCGATGGACAGCCTGTTCATGGGCGCGGCCTCCGAGCGACGGCGCTTCTTCGACCGCCTGGTGCTCGCCATCGACCGCGACCATTCCAGCCGTATCGCGGCGCTGGAGCGTTCCTTGCGTTCGCGCAACCGCCTGCTCGAGACGCGCAATTACGACGACCATTGGTGTGACGCGATCGAGCGCGAGACCGCCGAGCTTGCGGTCGCGGTCGCCGCAATGCGCGGACAGACCGCGGCACGGCTGACCGGCATGCTCAATGCGCGCGCGCAGGCCTCCGCCTTCCCGTCGGCGCACATCGCGCTCGACGGCTGGATGGAGAACGCGCTGCTTAGCGAGACCGCGACGTCGGTCGAGGACCGCTACCGCCAGATCCTGCGCGATAACCGTCCGCGCGATGCCATCGCCGGCCGCACCACCGACGGCCCGCATCTCACCGACCTCCAGGTGGTCTATGCGCCCAAGAGCATGCCGGCGCGCGACGCCTCGACCGGCGAGCAGAAAGCACTGCTGATCGGTCTCGTGCTGGCGCATGCGAGTCTGGTTGCCGAGATGACTGGCATCGCGCCGCTGCTGCTGCTCGACGAAGTCGTCGCGCATCTCGATCCGAACCGGCGCGCGGCGCTGTTCGAGGAGCTGAAAAAGCTCGGCGCGCAGGTCTGGCTGACCGGCGCGGACCCCGCTGCCTTCGCCGAGATCGGCGCCAGCGGCGAAGTCTTTGACGTCGAAAACGGACGAGTCTCTGCCCGAAGCCAAAAGCGGCATTGAACGCCCTTCCGGGCCCGTAAACGCCTCCCCGAATCGCGCTTTTTTTGAGGCTTGGAATCGGCTCTCACGAGCCTTGAAAATCGGTCGAAAAACCCTATCTGCTCAAAGGGTTGCGACAGCATACTTTGCGCTAGGCGCAAACCCTCTTTCATGGCACAAATAGCCCGCAAATCAGCGCCTTTTGCGCCGCTGATTCGGGCGACATCTCGAAGGCCTCTCATGACAGAACCTGCTCGGCAGTCCGCTGCCGAAAACGAGCTCTCCAACGCGAGCGATTACGGCGCGGAATCGATCCGCGTGCTCAAGGGTCTCGACGCCGTCCGCAAGCGCCCGGGCATGTATATCGGCGACACCGACGACGGCTCGGGCCTGCACCACATGGTCTACGAGGTCGTCGACAACGCGATCGACGAGGCACTCGCGGGCCACGCGACGCGCGTCGACGTCATCCTCAATGCCGATAATTCCGTCACGGTGCGCGACGACGGCCGCGGCATTCCGGTTGACATCCACAAGGGCGAAGGCATCTCGGCGGCCGAGGTCATCATGACCCAGCTCCATGCCGGCGGAAAGTTCGACCAGAATTCCTACAAGGTCTCCGGCGGCCTGCACGGCGTCGGCGTCTCCGTCGTCAACGCGCTGTCCAGCAAGCTGGGCTTGCGGATCTGGCGCGACAACAAGGAGCACTACATCGAGTTCGCCCATGGCGATGCCGTCGCACCGCTCAAGGTCGTCGGCGATGCCCCAGGCAAGCGCGGCACCGAGGTGACGTTCCTCGCCTCGACCGAGACGTTCAAGAACATCGAATATGATTTCGCCACGCTCGAGCACCGGCTGCGCGAGCTCGCCTTCCTCAATTCCGGCGTCAACATCGCCCTCTCCGACATGCGCCACGCGGTCGAGAAGCGCGAGGAGATGCACTATTCCGGCGGCGTCGAGGAGTTCGTCAAATATCTCGACCGCAACAAGAAGGCGATCGTGCCGGCGCCGATCATGGTGCGCGCGGAAGCCAACGGCATCGGCGTCGAGGCCGCGCTGTGGTGGAACGACAGCTACCACGAGAATGTGCTGTGCTTCACCAACAACATCCCGCAGCGTGACGGCGGCACCCATCTGGCCGGTTTCCGCGGCGCGCTGACGCGCCAGGTCAACGGCTATGCCGAGGCCAACGCCAAGAAGGAAAAGATCGCGCTGACCGGGGACGATTGCCGCGAAGGCCTCACCGCCGTGCTATCGGTGAAGGTGCCCGACCCGAAATTCTCGTCTCAGACCAAGGACAAGCTGGTGTCCTCGGAGGTGCGTCCCGTGGTCGAGAACATCCTCAACGAGGCGCTCCAGGCCTGGTTCGAGGAGCACCCGAGCGAAGCCAAGGTGATCGTCGGCAAGGTGATCCAGGCGGCCGCGGCCCGCGAGGCTGCGCGAAAGGCGCGCGAGCTGACCCGCAAGAGCCCGCTGTCGGTCTCCTCGCTGCCCGGCAAGCTCGCCGACTGCCAGGAAAAGGACCCGGCCAAATCCGAACTCTTCATCGTCGAGGGTGACTCGGCAGGCGGCAGCGCCAAGCAGGGCCGCAACCGCGAATTCCAGGCGGTGCTGCCGCTGCGCGGCAAGATCCTCAACGTCGAGCGCGTCCGTCCCGATAAGATGCTGTCGTCGGAGCAGATCGGCACGCTGATCACCGCGCTGGGCACCGGCGTCAGCGACGAGTTCTCGATCGAGAAGCTGCGCTATCACAAGATCATCGTGATGACGGACGCCGACGTCGACGGCGCCCACATCCGCACGCTGCTGCTCACCTTTTTCTATCGGCAGATGCGCGACATCATTGACGGCGGCTATCTCTACATCGCCCAGCCGCCGCTCTATAAGGTCTCCAGAGGCAAGTCCGAGCAATATCTGAAGGACGAACGCGCGCTGGAGGATTATCTGATCGACACCGGCCTCGATGATTGCGTCTTCGTTCCCGGAACCGGCGGCGACCGTACGGGCCGCGACCTGCGCTCGCTGGTCGACGACGCCCGCGTGGTCCGCAGCATTTTGCGCAACCTGCACAGCCGCTACAACCGCAAGGTCATCGAGCAGGCCGCCATTACCGGCGTGCTGAACAAGGCGATCTACGGCGATCCCGAGAAGGCCGCGGCTGCGGCGCAATACATTGCGGGCCGGCTGGACAACCAGGCCGAGGAGGTCGAGCGCGGCTGGGTCGGGCAATATGTCGAGGGCCAGGGCTTTCAGTTCGAGCGCACGGTGCGCGGCGTCAAGGAAGCCGCTGTGATCGACGACGCCTTCCTGGGGTCCGCCGAGGCCCGCAAGCTCGACGAGTACACGGTAAAGCTTCAAGATGTTTATGCCCGCCCAGGCAAGCTGCGGCGCAGAGATGTCGAGCACATGGTCTACGGTCCGGTCGATCTGTTCGAGGCCGTCACCGACGCCGGCCGCAAGGGCATCACGCTCCAGCGCTACAAAGGCCTCGGCGAGATGAACCCGGAACAGCTCTGGGAAACGACGCTGAACACCGACGGGCGCTCGCTGCTCCAGGTGAAGGTCAAGGAGGTCGACGAGGCCGACGACATCTTCACCAAGCTGATGGGCGACGTGGTCGAGCCGCGCCGCGACTTTATCCAGGAACATTCGCTCAGCGCGACGATCGATATCTGAGGCGTGCTGCGCTTTGGCGCTCGGTGCGGGCACACCTCTCCTTGGCGCTCGGTGCGGGCACACCTCTCCCCGGCGGAAAGGTGAACCTGCCCACCTGCCATCGCGACGAAGTGGCATGAACCGTTGGCCGGTGCGGCCATTCTCGGCACCGGCGCCATTGCGATCGAGATCTCCTTCGTCATGATCGGTGCGCTGATCCTGATCGCAATTCTCTATCTGGTCGGCAATATCATCGGCCTGCTTTGAGCCTTTCGGGGGCTGACGGACGGACGTCAGCGGCAGCAAGCGCAATTGCTCCCGCACTCAATTCTCTGTAGTTTCCGGCTCGAAAACCGCCCCCCACCAACAAGACAGCGAGACCCCATTTGGCGCCCATCCAATACATCGTCGAGGGCGGTCACCG
Source organism: Bradyrhizobium sp. 179 (assembly GCF_023073535.1). NCBI lineage: Bacteria > Pseudomonadati > Pseudomonadota > Alphaproteobacteria > Hyphomicrobiales > Nitrobacteraceae > Bradyrhizobium > Bradyrhizobium sp. 179. The sequence continues at coordinate 176,708 of NZ_JADPJR010000116.1, forward strand.
GCTCTCGGGCTCGATCGAGCCGTCCGGGAACAAGAACTCGGCGCTGCCGATCATCGCGGCCGCGCTGCTCACCGAGCAACCGGTGACGCTTCAGAACGTGCCGCGGATCCGCGACACCGAGACACTGGTCGAGCTGGTCCGCTCGGTCGGTGCCGCGGCGGAGTGGACCGAGCGGAATACGCTGCACATCCACGCCAAGAGCATCCGTGCCGCCGATCTCGACCCGGAGCTGTGCGTGCGCATCCGCGCCTCGATCCTGCTCGCAGGTCCTCTGCTCGCCCGCTGCGGCGAAGTGATGCTGCCGCCGCCCGGCGGCGACGTCATCGGCCGGCGCCGGCTCGACACCCATGTGCTGGCGCTGCAACAGCTCGGTGCCAAGGTGACCGCAACCGACCGGCTCGAATTCCGCGCGCCAAAGCTCGCCGGTGCGGACGTATTTTTGGATGAGCCGAGCGTCACCGCGACCGAGAACGCGCTGGTCGCGGCGGTCTCCGCCGACGGCGTCACCTATTTGCGTAATGCCGCGTCCGAGCCGCATGTGCAGGACCTCGCCAACTTCCTGGTCGCGCTCGGCGCGAAGATCGAGGGCATTGGCACCAATACCATGATCGTGCACGGTCAGGCCACGCTGGGCGGTGCGACCTACAGGATCCAGCCCGACCATATCGAGGTCGGCTCGCTCATCGGGCTTGCGGCGGTGACGCGTTCATCCTTACGCATCACCCGTGCCGGCGTCGAGCATCTGCGCTCGATCCGCATGGGGTTTGAGCGGCTCGGCATCCTCTGCCGCGTCGAGGGCGACGACCTCATCGTGCCCTCGAACCAGACGCTGAAGATCCAGGACGATTTCGGCGGCCACGTGCCCAAGCTGGAGGACCAGCCCTGGCCGGCCTTCCCGGCCGATCTAATGTCGATCGCGATCGTCACCGCCACGCAATGCGAGGGCGTGATCCTGATGTTCGAGAAGATGTTCGAATCGCGGATGTTCTTCGTCGACAAGCTGATCGCGATGGGCGCGCGCATCGTTCTGTGCGATCCGCACCGCGCCATCATCGCCGGTCCTAGCCGTCTGCGCGGCGCATCGATGATCTCGCCCGACATCCGCGCCGGCATGGCCATGCTGCTCGCGGCCGTCTGCGCAGAGGGCACCTCCACCATCAACAACGCCGACCAGATCGAGCGCGGCTACGAGCGCATCGAGGAACGCCTGAACGCGCTCGGCGCCAAGATCAAGCGCGTGCCGGAGAGGAAGGGGTGATTTTTTCTTCCCTTCTCCCCTTGTGGGAGAAGGTGGCGCGAAGCGCCGGATGAGGGGTTCTATCGGTGAACTAAACTCTGATTTGAATTCGCGGAGAGAGACCCCTCACCCGTCTTGCCGCTATCGCGGCGAGCCACCCTCTCCCACAAGTGGAGAGGGGAAAAACGCAGGCCATGTTTTCGACGTGTGGCTGTGCTAAGGACGGCCATGCTCGACACCGTCCATCATTCGCAGCCGCAAGCCGGCGTGCCGTCAAATCATCTCGCCGTGGAATTCGCCGAGACGTTGCGGTTGGCTGTTCCGCTGATGCTGACCCAGCTCGGGCAGATCGCGATGATCACGACCGATCTGGCGATGATCGGCCGGCTCGGCGAGGACGCGGTGGCCGCGGCGGCGCTGGCGCATACGGTCTATTTCGTCAGCTTCACCTTCGGGCTCGGATTGATGTCGGCGGTGTCGCCGCTCGCCGCGCAGGCGTTTGGCGCCGGCGACGTCAGGCTGATACGCCGCTCCTTGCGCGTTGGGCTGTGGGTCGCGCTGCTGATCTCGCTGCCGATGATGGCCTCGCCGCTTTATGGCGAGCACATCCTGCTCGCGCTCGGGCAAGCGCCGGATTCGGCCGCGCTGGCGCAGCGCTACCTCAACGGATTGGCCTGGGGCATTGCGCCGGCGCTCGGCTTCATCGCGCTGCGCAGCATGATGAGCGCGGTGAACCGGCCGCAGGCGCCGCTGTGGATCACGCTCGCCGCGATTCCCGCCAATGCCGCGCTGGTCTACGTCCTGATCCACGGTCTGTTCGGCCTGCCAAAGCTCGGGCTGTTCGGCGCGGGGCTTGCGACCACGCTGGTCAATCTCGGCACCTTCCTCGCCGCGCTCGCCATTGCCGCATGGCGAAAACCGTTCGCAGACTATCACCCGCTCGCCCGACTGTGGCGGATCGACTGGCCCTTGATGCGCCAGCTCATCGCGATCGGCGCGCCGATCTCGTTCGCGCTGCTGATGGAATACGGCCTGTTCTCCTCGGCGGCGCTGCTGATGGGACTGATCTCGACCACCGCGCTCGCCGCGCATCAGATCGCGCTCCAGGTCACCGCCGTGCTGTTCATGGTGCCGCTCGGCATCGGCATGGCCGCCACCGTGCGGGTCGGCCACGCCTTCGGTCGCCACGACCCGCTCGCGGTGAACCGCGCAGGGCTGGTCGCGGCCGTGCTCGGAATCGTCCTGATCTCCGCGCTGACGGTCGCCATCATCCTCGGCCGCTACCAGCTCGGACGGCTGTTCTTCGGCAGCAGCGAGACAAGCGCGGCAACCGTCGAGCTGACGGCGACACTGCTGGTGGTCGGCGCGACCTTCTTCATCGCCGACGGCCTCCAGACCATCATGGGCGGCGCGCTGCGCGGCATCAACGACACCCGGATGACGCTGCTGTTCGCGGTGATCGGCTATTGGTGCGTCGCCTTCCCGATCGCCTGGCTGCTGGCTTTCAACGCCGCCCTTGGCGCAGTCGGCGTCTGGATCGGGTTCTCGGTCGGGACCTTCGTCTATGCCGGTCTCCTGATCTTGCGCTTCCGCACGCTGACGCGCAGATTGGCGGGATGATCGGGACAGTCCGCGAAGTCACCCCCAATGTCGATGCCGGCACGCTGCTGTCAGGCGCGCAGTTCGTCGACGCGTTTCGCGTCGAGATCGGCGCTGCGACCGTGAATGCCCGTGAGGCCTGCATCCGGATGGTGCTGCACGGGCCGCGCTGGATCGGTGTGCTGATTCGCCTGCGCAACATCCTGGTGACGCCGTTCGGGCTGAAAACATCGGGCGAAGGCGCTCCGGCGCCGGGCGGGATGATCGGCCTGTTTCCAGTGCGGAGCGAAACACCGGAGCGGCTGATCGCGGGCTTTGACGATTCTCACTTGAACTTCCGCATCGTCGTCGACGTCAGCGGCGATGCCGCAAGCCGGCACGTAACATTGACCACACTGGTGCAGACGCACAATCGATTCGGCCGGACCTATCTCACCCTCATCAAGCCATTCCACAAGCTCGTGGCGCGCAGCATGATGGGATGCATCGTGGAGCCGGCTCGATGAGGGGATAAGGGTTTACCCTCGCGAAAGCACGATATCGAACCTGAACACGCGATGACGACTTTGATCCTGCGAAGAAACGGACGCGATCAGCAGATCAGGACGGAGTGCGGCATTGAGCAGCCGGTCACTCGCGTTCAAGAGCTCGTCGGGGAAATACATTTGAGTGATGAGCCGTTCAAATTGCCCGTGAACTTCAAAATGAATGTGCGGCGGACGCTTCCAGTCCGGACCTGCGGGATAGGCACCCGGTTTCACTGTCTTGATGCGATAGCTTCCATCCGCGCCCGACCGAACGTCGGCATTGCCGACGAAATTCGGATCCAGCGGGGCTGGGTTGGTGTCGTCAGGATGGGTATAGCGGCCAAAGGTGTTGGCTTGCCAGATCGTCACGCTCGCGCCGGAGACAGGCTCACCCTCGCGATTGAGGATGCGGCCGGCCACTTCGATGATTTCCCCTTGCGCGATCCCGTTCGCTCCTTCGATTGCGGTCAGGTCGCAGCGTTCGACATGACGGCGTCCAAGCGGGAAGTATGGACCTAATATCTGGTCCGGCGTTCGGTGCCTCGCGATGCGATTGGCGGGCAAGTCCGGCGGCGTGGTCATGAGCTTCAATCCTCCGGTGAAAACCCGGAAGTCTGGACAATGGGTCCCCAGCGCTCGAAATCCAACCTGATCAGCTGCGCAAAATCCTCCGGCGTGAGGGCCATCGCATCGACGGCGAGTTTAGCCAGGCCCGTCCGAAACGCCTCAGTATTGACTGCCATGCGGATAGCGCCGTTGAGGCGGCTCACGGTCTCGGGCGGAGTGCTCGCCGGGACAAATACGCCGAACCATTCGGTCGCTTCCAGACCAGGATATCCGGCTTCCCGAACCGTCGGCAGATCGGGAAGCAGGGGTGATCGCTGAAGCCCCGTTGTGGCTAGCGCCCGAATAGCGCCGGATTGCACGTGCGGCAACGCCGTACCGATAGGATAGATCGTCGCGGCAATGCGGCCTCCTATGAGGTCCTGAATACCGGCTGGTCCGGCATAAGGCAGATGCACAAATTGAAAATCGCCTGCCTTGGCCAGGCTCACGCCGGTAAAATGCAGCATCGAACCCGCTGCAGCCGTGCCATAAGTCGCCAAATTCGGATTGGTCCTGCACCACCGGACGAAATCCGCAAGCGACCTCACGTCGGAGGGCACCAATGGTCCTGCGGTGATCAAGAAGGGAAATGAGCAAACCGTACTGACCGGAGCGAAGTCCTTGAAGGCGTCGTAGGAGAGCTTCTTGTAGACATGGGGAAATACTGTGATGGCGGACGCCGGTGTCAGGATCATCGACGTGCCGTCGGCCGGACCGGTCTTGAGAGCGCCAAGCGCGACACGACCGCCCGCGCCGTTGCGATTGTCGACGATGAATGAAGCTGGATAATCCTTCATTCCGCCGGCAAGCATACGCGCGATCACGTCGATGGCGCCGCCCGCGCCAAATCCGACCAGCAAACGTGCCACATTGTGGCTGGTTTGCGCCCGCGCTGAAAACGGTAAGCCCGCAAACACCGAAGCAAGAGCACTACCGCAGGCCAGCGATATGGCCGTCCGTCGCGTCGTCATCGGGACCTCCGTCGACCTCGTGTCGTGTACCCGCCCACTCTGGTCGATGAGCCCCTTATCTGGTAGGCTAAATCTCACGACATCCCTGTAACCTCTCGGTTAAGGCCTTGCCTCGCATGCACCACCGGCCCGACCGCGTCGCCAGCCTGATCAAATTGCGTGACCTCCGCATCTTGATGGCGATCGCCGACAGCGGCAGCATGGCAAAAGCAGCGGCCAAACTCGGGATCTCGCACCCGGCGATCTCAAAGACGGTATCGGATCTCGAAGGTACCCTCGGCGTCCGATTGCTGGACCGCGGATCGCAAGGGACCGAGCTGACACCGCATGGCGAAGTTCTGCTTCGATGCGGCATCAATATATTCGATGAGATGCAGCAGGGTCTCCGTTCCCTGGAATATCTATCCGATCCGACTATCGGCCAGGTCAGATTGGGGTGCACCGACATCATCCTGAACAGCCTGGTGCCGCCGATCGTCCGGAGATTTTCGAAGCAATATCCCGGCGTGCAATTGGAGGTGAACCTCGCAAATCCCGGAGAGCATCAGATCCAACAGTTGCGCGAGCGTAGGATAGATCTGCTGATTACGAGGGCGACAGGAGTGCGGGAAGGCTTCCATTCCGAGGCTCTTTTCGAAGAGCCTTTTGTCTTTGTCGTGGGCGCAAACAGCGGATTCGCGCAAAACCGGCGGACGACCCTCAAGGACATCATGACATCGAATTGGGTTCTGCCCTCCTATGACAGCGCGCCGGGCGCGCTCGTCGCAGCGGTCTTTCAGGCGAATGGGCTTGCACCGCCGAAGCCGCTGGTGATGACGATAGCCATTCAGCTGACGGTGTCGCTAATCGCCAGCGGTGACTTTGTTGGAATTCTTCCGAAATCCGTCGCGGCACTAAGTGCACATCGAGCTGCCCTGAGAATTTTGCCGATGAAAGACACGGGGCCGCGAATTTCGGCGGAAATCGTGGTCTTGAAAGGCCGGACGCTCAGCCCGGCCGTCAGCGCATTTGTACGCTGCGCACGAGATGTCACGACGTCGCTTGTTGGAAAGACTTGAGCGCGTCGTTATGCGATGCAATCGTCCGTCGAGTTCACGTCGGCTGACCGATACCCAGGAGGTTACCTTCGCTGTCGCGAAACCACGCACCCCGCTCTCCTATTCCTTTGCTGGGATAATTCCCGGCAATCTCCGCGATCCCATCAACCGTCTTCAGGCCGGGCAGATCGTACTCCTCGAATTCGACCCCGCGCGTGCGAAGCTCGCGTACCGTTGCCTCGATGTTCTCGACTTCCCAGCCCATCTGTGTGTGTGTGCCGGATTGCATTCCGGCTGAGATGAATATCGCAAACTCGCCTCCCGCGCAGACATAGCGCAGCCCGCCCACACGCTCTTCAACCGGCTCGAGCCCGAGTTTCTCGGAGTAGAACGCCCGCGCGCGGTTTAGGTCTTTGGCCGGAAGCCGGGTTGCTACCTTTGCGTTCCCTAACATGCTCTCTCCTTCCTTTTTCTTCCTGTCCTGCAAGCATGGTTCGTAGCTGAACGTATTCGCTTTTGCTGCCGGAGGCCCACGCTACGAGGACATACCCTAACTCATTCCGCCAACCGCGCCGGCTTGTCGGCCGCAGCCTCCGACCATTCGCCGACAACGCGGTCGAGATCGCAAAGGTTCTGGTGCATCTGCTCCAGCGAGAACCCGAGCGCGAAGAAGCGCTCGGCGGTATCGCTGGGCTGGCCGCGGATCAGGCCGTCGTGGCGAACGGCGGCGACGGCCTCCGCGTAGTGCTGGAGCGCGACGTGGACGGGATGGATCGGCGGCGCACCGGCGCCCTCGCGCAAGGCGGCGGCGGCCGAGCGCAGGAAACGCGCGATCACCGTCGAGACCTCCATCAGCGGGGCGGCGAGCCGCATCTGCACTTCGGCCGGCAGCGGCACCACGGTGGCGCGGCCGATCATCACGACGTCATGCCGTAACCGCAGGATGGTTCGCAGCAAGGGACCGGTGTCCGGCCCGCTCGACAGACGCGCGGCGCGCTCGCGCTCGGCTTCGGCGCCAATGGCGTTGAGGCTGACCATGGCAGCGCCGATGCCGTCCTGGATCCGGTGCAGGGCATCGTTGTCGCGCCCGCGCGTGAGGCCCGCGAGCAGCTCGGTAAAGGCATCGGCGATCAGCTCGAGCAGTTTTGCTGCGCTGGCGCGGATCTGCCGCACCGCGCGCGACGGCAGCACCAGGAACGAAACGAGCAGCCCCGTGATGGCGCCGACCGCGACCTCGCTGACGCGATCGATCGCCGAGGTCATGGGATCGGAGTGATGCATGGTCGGAACCAGAAGCACGATCACGGCCGTGACCGTCGCGGCGCTGAGGCTCGGATTGATCGCGGCGATGAAGGCGAGCGGGGCGACCGAGAGCACCAGAAGCCCCAACAGGCCCGCTTCGCTGGAGTACGGGATCAGGATCGCGATGGCGCCGCCATAGATGGCGCCGCCGATGGTACCGAGCATGTAGTCGCGCGTCGCCTTCAGCGAGCGGCCGACGCTCATCTGCGTCACGATCAGTGAGGTTAGCACTGCCCAGAGCGGCAAGAGCAGATGCAGCGCGGTGGCGATGGCATAGGCCGCGACCGCCGCCACGGTGACCCGGATCGCCAGCCCCAATTGCGTCCGTCGTGACCGGATCCGGTCGAACAGCTCTCTTGCGCGTGTCATCGTCAACGTCCCGGTCCAATCCTCTTGAGCCAGGCAAAAGCATGGCTGATGCCCGCCCCCGCATGGCCGCTTGAAAGGCGAAATCAGCCCGCCTAACTTGCCGGCCAAAACGAGGAAACACGATGGCCCACGAAACCGCAACGCTCGCCGCCTATATCTTCAATCTGAAATACCAGGATATTCCGGCGGAGGTGCTGGATCGCGCCAAAGTGCTGACGCTGGACTTCCTCGGCAGCGCCATCCGCGCCCGCAGCGAGGCGGAATCGACCCCGTCGATGCTGAAGACGCTAGAAGCCCTCGCGCTCGACACCAAGGGCGAGGCCACCGTATTCGGCGACAGCAAGACCTGGACGCCGGCGGTGGCGGCCCTGCTCAACGGCGCGTTAGGACATTCGCTCGATTTCGACGACACCCACGCCGATTCCTCGCTGCATCCGAGCGCTCCGGTGGTGCCGGCCGCCTTCGCGGTCGGCGAGATGGTTGGCGCGTCGGGCCGCGACGTGCTGACGGCGATCGTCGCGGGCTATGAGGTCTGCTGCCGGCTCGGCAATGCGCTCGATCCGACCTCGCATTATGCGCGCGGCTTTCATCCGACTGCGACCGCCGGCACCTATGGTGCGGCCGCGGCCGCCGCAAAACTGTTCGGCCTCTCCGAGCAACAGATCATCGCCGCCTTCGGCGTCTCCGGCAGCCAGGCCGCCGGATCGCTGCAATTCCTGGTCAACGGCGCCTGGAACAAGCGCTACCAGGTCGGCGCTGCCGCAATGAACGGGGTTATCGCCGCGACACTGGCGCGCAACGATTTCGTCGGCGCGACGGAATCGGTCGAGGGCAAGCACGGCCTGCTCGCCGGCTACACTGACGACGCGCATCCGGACAAGGCGGTCGCCGCGCTCGGCAAGAGCTACGAGACCATGAAGATCGGCGTCAAACCCTATCCGAGCTGCCGCTACACCCATGCCGCGATCGACGCGCTGATCGCGATGCGGCGCGAGCACAATCTGACGCCGGACCAGGTCAAGCGCGTCGAGATCGGCCTGCATCGCAACGGCATCACGCTGACCGGCGATGCCGCAACCAAGCGGCATCCGACCTCGATCGTCGGCGGTCAGTTCTCGATGTTCTTCACCGGCGCGCTCGCGCTGGACCAGGGCTCATTTGGTTGGGACGATTACAGCCGCCTGGGCGATGCCGCCATCGACGCGCTCGCCGACAAGTTCGACGTCGTGCAGGACGACCGGCTCGAAATCGGCCGCACCCATCCGTTCGGCGCCCGCGTCAGCATCACGACGGACGATGGCGTGCATGAGCGGCTCTATGCCGACCCGTCGGGCGAACCGAATTCGTTTCCGGACACGCAGGCGATGCAGCAGAAGTTTTTGACGCTGGCGCGGCCCGTGCTGAACGCGCGGGCGCAGAAGTTTGCGGATGCGATCATGACGCTGGAGCGGTTCGACCGCGTGGCGAAGGCCACGGAGCTGGGAAGGTCGTAAGCTCTCGCACACGAACGCTGCACCCTACTTCCCTTACGGGAGAGGGTGGCTCGCCGCGATAGCGGCGAGACGGGTGAGGGGTCTGCTTCCGCAAACTCTTCAGCAGTTGAACTCGCCGATGCAGACCCCTCATCCGGCGCTTCGCGCCACCTTCTCCCACAAGGGGAGAAGGAAGAAAAGGCGGCACTTCGCTCTGCTTTCATCAATTCATCCCGGTTACCTTCCCCTTCTCGCGCGTTGCTTCCACGACGTCGCGCACGAGATCGAACACGCCGTCCGCTTCAGGCGGCCAGTTCGGCGAACGTCCCAGCCGCACGATCACCAGCCGCTCCGAGGGGATCACGATGGTGTACTGTCCCATCGTACCCTTGGCGAAGAAGGCATCGCGCGGCCAGCCGCGCGCGATGCGAAACTTCGCGCCAAAACTGTCGCCCAGGTTGGTCCAGAAGCCGGCGCCGATGCCGACCCAGGCCTTCGGCGTGGGCGAGGACGAATAGCTCACCCAGCCCTCGGGCAGGATGCGCTTGCCGCCGGCGATGCCGTCATTGAGATAGAGCTGGCCGAAGTGCGCCCAATCCCGCGCCGATGCCAGCATCTCGCTCGAGCCCTCGATCGTGCCGGCACCGTCGAGCTGGAGCGTGACATGGCGCATGCCGAGCGGGGCGAACAATTCGCGGCGCGCGAAGCGCAGTGCATCTGCGGGAGTTCCACCGGCCGCATTGCGGATCAGATGCGAGAGCATGATGGTGTTGCCGTCGTGATAATTCCACGCCGCGCCCGGCGTGGTTGCCAGCGGCATGCTGGCGGCATAGGCCGCCATGTCGGCTTCGACGAACTTCATGCGGTTGACCGGCTCGAACGCGGAGCCGAGCGAGATCTGCAACGAACTGCCGAGCGCGAGCCCTGCGGTGTGGCGCAGCAATTGATCGACGCTGATGGCATGGCGCGGATCATCCGGATCGTTCCAGGCGACGACCGGCGCAGGCACGTCGAGCTTCAGCTTGCCCTGGCGCACCAGTACGCCCGTGAGCGCCGATATCACCGATTTGGTCATGGAGAAGCCGAGCAGCGGCGTCTCCGGTCCGATACCGTCGGCGTAACGCTCGGCGATGACGCGGCCCGCCTTCACCACGACGACTGCGCGGGTGCGGCGATAGGGCGGCTGCACCGGCTCGGCAAAGGCGCGGTCGAGCGCGGCAGCAAGCTCGGGACTTTGCGGCGGCACGATCGCGGGGCCGGCGATCTCTGAAAGCAGCGCGGGCTGCCTGTCGTCCGGCGGCGGTATGACTTCGGCAAGCGGCTCGCCATGCGCGAGCGTGCAGCCGAGCCGCTCGCGATAGACGGCATGGCTGCGGCCGAGCCAAACAGTGTCACCGTAACGTCCTTGCGCACGCGATCGATCCGGTAGTCCATCGCCCAGCTGATCAGGCCGGTCCCGGGCATCGCATCGTTGGTTTCGGTGAAGGTGCGCCGCGGATCGAGACCGGAGACGAAGGTCTCCGAACACAGGATGCCGGCGACAAAGCCGGTGGCAACCTTCGGCACGTCGCCGGCGCGCGCGACACCGAGCGCGAGGCCGGCACAGGCGATGGCGGTGAGGAGGACGATCTTGCGGCGACGGGTCACGGGCTGTCTCCGGCTTTGGGGCGTGTGCCGGAGACGAAGCAGGAGGCGTGGGAGGACTGCTCGCCGGATTTGGAAAACGGCCTCGCCGGAATTGCGCATGGCCTGGCCGATTTTGAAATAAGTGAGCTATTTCAGAACTATAGGGAATGCCGCGGCAACGGCGCTCAGTCCCCTCGCGCTGCTTGCGGGGAGAAGCGAAGAGCCCATCACGCCGGGCTGGCCTTGAGCCGCCGATATTCCGTCGGGGTCATGCCGGTCACCGCCTTGAAGGCGCGGTTGAAGGGACCGAGTGACTGGAAGCCGGCATCCATGGCGATGGTGATGACGGGGACCTCGGCCTGGGCGGGATCGGCGAGCGCGGCCTTGGCACCCTCGATCCGGTGATTATTCAGGAACACATTGAAGTTGCGGTAGCCGAGCCGCTGGTTGATCAGCCGGCGCAGCCGGTATTCGGGAAACTTCAGCCGGTTCGCCAGCGCGCCGATAGTGATGTTCTCCTGGCGATAGATCCGCTCGTCCGCCATTAGCCGCATCAGGGCGTCGGTGAGCTTCTGGTCGGCGGCGTCCTCTGCCGCTGGGGGTTGGCTCAAAACAATAGGCCGCGCTGTTTCAGCGGCAATCGGAAACAGGTCGGCGCCATCGACGCGCATCATCGCACAGGCGATGGCCGCAACGATGCAGGCGAGCACGCCCGCATTGATCATCTTGGCGATATCGCCAATCTCGGTGCCGGCCACGCCAATCTGGAGCAGCGCGTTCACCCCGCCACAGAGCGCGGCCGCGCAGACGATGAAGACGCGAACGCGGCGACGACGCTCGACCAGATCGGCCGACCACGACTTGATCGTCTGCACCACCGCGAGCGCAATGAAACCGAGCACGATCAGATTGACGATGGTCACAGCAGGCCGGACGTTTCCGCTCCGCGCGATCCAGAGACAGTTGACGAGGCTGAACGCGGTCACCAGTCCCCAGATCAATCCGTGCCACCAGCGCAGGCGAAACTCGTCGTCGAACAGCGCGCGCGTGAACAGCCAAAACACCACGATGTTGCCCGTCGACAATGCGATCAGCGGCAGATGCCAGGCCTGCACGATGACGTTCTTCTCGCGCTCCAGCTCGTCCGGCTTGCCGTCTTCGCTCAAGCTTCGCCGGCCGAGCATTGCTGTGGGCCCGGCGCAGCGTTGCGGAGACGGGACCGGCCGATCCAGTACTCCGAGACGGTTGCGATTCAACCGAAAGGCTGCAGCGCACTGGATGCCCCGCCTTCGCGGGGCATGGCAGCAGGCTCTGACGCGACGGCGATGCGAAATCGTGCTACGATCGCGCCGAATAAAGACAAAAAGGAGTCCATCCATGAGCTGGCAACCCTCCAATGATCCCGTGCTCGGCGATCCCATGTCCTGCGATGCGCTCGATCTCGTCATCGTGCCGCGCACGCGCGATCTCGGCGACGGATTCGTGGTGCGGCGCGCATTGCCGCATGGCAAGCGGCAGATGGTCGGGCCCTTCATCTTCTTCGATCATTTTGGCCCGGTGCAGTTCGTCTCCGGCAAGGGCATGGACGTGCGGCCGCATCCGCACATCGGGCTTGCCACCGTCACCTATCTGTTCGACGGCGCGATCATGCATCGCGACAGCGAAGGCAATGTCCAGGAGATCGCGCCCGGCGCGATGAACCTCATGACCGCAGGGCGCGGCATCGCCCATTCCGAGCGCACGCCCGACGCGCAGCGCGCCGCGGGTCAGAAGATGCTCGGCCTGCAAAGCTGGATCGCACTGCCGGCCGGATCTGAAGAGATCGCGCCGTCATTTCAGCACTATGCCGCCGGCGACCTGCCGATGGTGTCCGAGCGCGACTTCACCGCGCGGGTGATCGCGGGCTCCTCGTTCGGCATCGCCTCGCCTGTTACGATGGTGTCGCCCTGGTTCTACACCGAGGTCACGGCGGTAGCGGGCGCGAGCGTGCCGCTCGATCCCGATCACGAGGAACGCGCGATCTACGTGGTGGACGGCGAGATCGAGATCGCGAACGAGCGCTACGAGGGGCCGCGGCTCTTGATCTTCCGCCCCGGCGACCGCATCACGGTGAAGGCACTGAAGGCCACGCGGATGATGTTTCTCGGCGGCGATGCACTGGAGGGCCCGCGCCACATCTGGTGGAATTTCGTCTCCTCCAGCAAGGAGCGGATCGAGCAGGCCAAGCAGGACTGGAAAACCGGCCGCTTCGCCGCAGTTCCGCAGGAACATGAGTTCATTCCGCTGCCGGAATAGGCTATCCCGGTTTTCGGCCGCGCTGTCAGCCGCGGCCGGATTCCTTGTGCGAAGGCTGTGCCGATGACCAACATGCTCTCCAGCGACCTGCCGCTCTCCAAGATCGGACGCGGCAAGGTGCGCGACATCTACGCCGTCGACGACGACCGTCTGCTGCTCGTCACGACCGACCGCATCAGCGCCTTCGACGTTGTGATGGCCGAGACCATCCCGATGAAGGGCGCGGTGCTGACTCAAATCAGCGCGTTCTGGTTCAACGAATTGGAAGGCGTGGTGCCGCATCACATGATCAGCGCCGACACCGACGCGATCATCTCGGCCGTGCCGGCCTTGATGCCCCACCGCGCCGAGATTCTCGGTCGCGCCATGCTGTGCAAGCGCACCACCGTGTTCCCGATCGAATGCGTGATCCGCGGTTATCTCTCGGGCTCGGCGTGGAAGGAATATGCCACGAGCGGCACGCTGGCCGGCGAGAAGCTGAAGGCAGGGCTCGTCGAGAGCGAGAAGCTGGAGCCTGCCATCTTCAGCCCGGCAACCAAGGCCGAGAGCGGCCATGACGAGAACATCACCATCGCGAAGATGCGCGCCGTGGTCGGCGACGAGGTTGCCTACACGCTGGAGGGCATGACGCGCGCGATCTACACGCTTGGCGAGGAGCTGGCCCGCGAGCAGGGCATCATCATCGCCGACACCAAGTTCGAGTTCGGCCGCGACAAGGACGGCCGCATCATCCTGATCGACGAAGTCATGACGCCGGATTCCTCGCGCTTCTGGGCGGTCGATACCTACAAGCCCGGCCAGCCGCAGGCGAGCTTCGACAAGCAACCCTTGCGCGACTATCTCGACGTTGAGCGCCGCGCCGGCCGCTGGAACGGCGACGCCCCCCCGCCCCCGCTGCCGGCGAGCGTGGTGGAGGCGACCAGCAAGCGCTATCTTGAGGCGTATCGCCGCGTGACTGGGAAAGAGCTGAAGATTTAGCCTCTGCTCTTGCACCTCGCTCCGCCATTGCGAGGAGCTCTTGCGACGAAGCAAATCCAGACTGCCTCCGCGGAGCGATTTCGCAACGACTTTGAGGGGCGAGGCTGCCTCTCTGGCGTGGCGCTCGCCTGCTTCATATTCAAGACAACACCGGCGGCGGCCTACACCCCCGCCATCATCACGTATTTGATCTCGACATATTCGTCCATGCCGTGATGTGAGCCTTCGCGCCCGAGGCCGCTCTCCTTGACGCCGCCGAAGGGTGCGACTTCCGTGGTGATGAGGCCGGTGTTGACGCCGACCATGCCTGATTCCAGCGCTTCGGCGACGCGCCAGACGCGGCCGAGATCGCGGGAGTAAAAGTAAGAGGCGAGGCCGAACGGCGAGGCGTTGCACATCGCGATGACATCCGCTTCGTCCTTGAAGCGGATGACGGGCGCGAGCGGACCGAAGGTTTCCTCCTGCGACACCAGCGAGTCCGGCTTGACGTCGGCAAGCACCGTCGGCTCGAAGAACGAGCGTCCGAGATCGCTGCGCTTGCCGCCGGTGACGACCTTGGCGCCGCGCTTGACGGCGTCGGCGATGTGACGCTCGACCTTGTCGACCGCCTTCATGTTGATCAGCGGACCCTGCGTGACGCCGCTCTCGGTCCCGTCGCCGATCTTCATCGCCGCGACCTTCTTCGACAGTTTCTGCACGAACTCGTCGTAGATCCCGTCCTGGGCATAGAGTCGGTTGGCGCAGACGCAGGTCTGGCCCATGTTGCGGTATTTCGACACGATGGCGCCTTCGACTGCGGCGTCGATGTCGGCATCGTCGAACACCACGAACGGCGCGTTGCCGCCCAGCTCGAGGCCGAGCCGCTTCACGCCGACGGAGGCCTGCTGGTAGAGAATCTTGCCGACGGCGGTCGAGCCGGTGAAACCGACGAAGCGCACCGCCGGATGCTCGCACAGCACCTTGCCGATCGGCGGCGCGTCGCCCGTGATGATGTTGAACACGCCTTTGGGCACACCAGCCTTCTCGGCAAGCGCCGCGAGCGCCAGCGCCGACAGCGGCGTTTCGTTCGCGGGCTTCAGCACCACGGTGCAGCCGGCTGCGAGCGCCGGCGAGACCTTTCGCGTAATCATCGAGTTCGGGAAATTCCACGGCGTGATCGCGCCGCAGACGCCGATCGGCTGCTTGATCGCGAGCAGCCGCGCATCGCTCCGCTGCGTCGGAATGGTCTCGCCATAGACGCGGCGAGCTTCCTCCGCGAAGAACTCGACATAGGCGCCGCCGATGTCGACCTCGCCGAGCGCCTCGGCGAGCGGCTTGCCCTGCTCGGAGGTGAGGATCAGCGCAAGGTCCTCCCGGTTGGCGACGATCAGCTCGAACCATTTGCGCAAGATGTTGGAGCGCTGCTTGGCGGTGAGCTTGGCCCAGGCCGGGAACGCGCGCTCGGCGGCTTCGACCGCCTTGGTGGTATCGTCCGCGCCAAGTTGCGGGACTTTTGCAAGCTCGACGCCGGTGGCGGGATTGTTGACGGCGAAAACCGGCGAGCCGACCCAGACGCCATCGATGTAGCAGGCTTCCTTCAGCAGCGACGGGTCCTTCAACCGGTCGCGCAGATTGGACGAGGCTTGCGGGGCGCGGGCGGCGGCGGTCGGGGTCATGGCGTTACTCCTCAGGGCGCGATCGGATTGGCCCGGAATATAGGGGCAGACGGCGCGCAATGCACCGCCCCGCAACGCACATCTGCTGGGAGTTAAACTGAGAGCCGCAGGTCCCTTACCTCTCTCCAGCGGGGAGAGGTAAGGCATCGCGATCACCGCACTAGCTAGGCCGCGCCGCTCAGGTAAGTCTCGCGGCGGCCGATCATGCGCTCGGCTGCTGCCTTGGCGTCCGCCTTCGAGGATGTCGCACAGGTGCGGTATTCAAGCTCGGGGACATGAGAGGTGTCGCGGCGACCGAACCAGGATTTTGAACCGACCGGCAGCAGTGCGAGCGCTTGCGCCAGGTTGTCGACCGCGCCGAAGGAATACAGCGCGCCGGTACCGGCGATGCGGACTTCGTAGATCCCTGGCGAAATAGGCGCCTCCAGATTCTCGCCCCGCCCGGGACGGGGATAGCGCTTCCATTCACTCCAGGTCGAAATCATCTGAGGTCCCCCTCGCCGGTCGGCAACATTTGCATCAAGTCTTAATCGGTCCATCGATCGGGCCGGGTTCTGAACGCGACAGCTCACGAAATGTTTCAAGCGTTCGAAAACTCACGAAACATATTGCCTCAAGCCATCCAAGGTGAGCGCGAGGTGCGGTCGTCCACCGCAGATTGCGTCACCGTTCAGCCGCTCTCGTGCTGCGCTGGTCGCGGGCCGTCAAGTCACGACATCGCGACCGCCGCGGCAGCCGAGATGCTTGCTGCACGCGACCTCCGGGAGGACAATCGATCACTTCCAACAATAATCAAACCGGAGGAAACCCGCATGCAAAGCCAAGCCCAGATCGACGAAGTTCTGCGTCAGAAGAGCGACGCCAAGGAGATTCCCGGCGTCGTCGCCATCGCCGCCAGCGGCAACGACGTGCTGTATCAGGGTGCGTTCGGCAAGCGCGACCTGTCGAAGCCCGATGCGATGACTGCGGACAGCGTGTTCTGGATCGCATCGATGACGAAGGCGGTGACGACCGCCGGCGCGATGCAACTCGTCGAACAGGGCAAGCTGTCGCTGGATGCGCCGATCGGTGAAGTGCTGCCCGATCTTGCCGAGCCGCAAGTGCTCGAAGGTTTCGACGCCAAGGGCGAGCCGAAGTTGCGGCCGGCCAAGGGGCCGATCACGCTGCGCCAGCTCATGACCCACACCGCCGGCTTCTGCTACAACATGTGGAACGGCGATCTCGCCGTCTATCTGGACAAGACCGGCATTCCCGCCATTACCACCTGCCAGAACGCGGCGCTGAAGACGCCGATCATGACCGATCCCGGCACGCGCTGGGAATACGGCACCAATATCGATTTCGTCGGCAAGGCGGTGGAGGCCGTCAGCGGCAAGCGGCTCGATGCCTATTTGCGCGATAATATGTTCGCGCCGCTCGGCATGAGCGACACCGCTTTCAAGATCACCGATAGCATGCGCAAGCGCCTGGTCGGCATGCATGCGCGCGGCGAGGACGGCCAGCTCGCATCGATCCCATTCGAGCTCGAACAGGAGCCGGAATTCCACATGGGTGGCGGCGGCCTCTATTCGACCGCCGGCGATTATATCAAATTCACCCAGATGATTCTCAACAAGGGCCGCGGCAACGGCAACCAGGTGCTGAAGGCGGAGACGGTCGCGACGATGGGACAGAACCACATCGGCGATCTTGCCATGGGCAAGATGACCACGGCGGCGCCGATGTACACCAATGACGTCGATCTCTACCCTGAGCAAATCAAGAAGTGGGGTCTCAGCTTCATGATCAACACCGCCAAGACCGCTGAAGGGCGCAGCGCAGGTAGCCTGGCCTGGGCGGGCCTCGCCAACACCTATTACTGGATCGACCCTTCGCGCGACGTCACCGGCGTGATCCTGATGCAGCTGTTGCCGTTCGCCGACGCGAAGTGTTTGGAGGCGTTCGCGGGCTTCGAGCGCGGGGTTTACGCCGGGCTCGATGCTGCTGGTAGCGGGCAGAAGGCGGCGTGAGGAGCTGATGCTCTCGCCATTCGCGGCGGATCGGCCGTGTCGAAGTGAGACGGCGGCAGAGACGTGAACCTCCTCCCATACTCCCCTGGAGGGGGAGGATAGGTTCGCATGTAGCAAAGCTGCATGCGAACCGAGGTGGGGTGAGGCCGCGGCGAAGATCTCATATAGAAGGCCAACGTAACAGCCGCGAATGCACGCGGGCCAGAACGCAGCACCGAACGTGCTGAAAGACCGTCACCCCACCCCGCTCGCGCTGCGCGCGATCGACCTCCCCCAGGGGAGGGTAAAAGCTAGTCCGTCAGCCCGCGCTGGCCGGCCAGCTCCTTCAGCGATACCTGCGGGCGGGCGCCGATGTGCTGGATCACTTCGGCGGCCGCGAGCGCGCCGAGCTGGCCGCACTGCTTGTAGGGCAGGTTGCGCGCCAGGCCATAGAGGAAACCGGCGGCGAAGAGGTCGCCGGCGCCGGTGGTGTCGACCACCTTCTCGACCGGGAATGCCGGCGCGGCAACGGAATCTTCCGCTGACACCACGATGCAGCCCTTCTCGCTGCGGGTGACGACGCCGAGATTGACGTCGTTGCGCAGCTGCTTCAGCGCGGTATCGAAGTCGGAGGTCGTGTAGAGCGAATGCAGCTCGGCCTCGTTGGCGAACACGATGTCGACGGTGCCGTTGCGCATCAAGGACAGGAACTCGTCGCGATAGCGATCGACGCAGAAGGAATCCGACAGCGTCAGCGCCACCTTGCGCTTGGCGTCATGGGCGATCTTGGCCGCCTTGACGAAGGCGTCCTTGGCGTTCTTGGGGTCCCAGAGATAGCCTTCGAGGTAGACGATGCCAGCGCCAGCGACATCGGCCGGATCGATATCGGCGGGCGACAGGTCCTGCGCCGCGCCGAGATAGGTGTTCATGGTGCGCTCGCCGTCGCCGGTGACCAGAATGTAGGAGCAGCCGGTGGCGGGGCCGTCCGTTGCGGCTGGCGTGTTGAACGCGACGCCGGCGGCACGGATGTCGTGGACATAGAGCTTGCCGATCTGGTCGTCCTTAACCTTGCCGACATAAGCGGCGCGTGCGCCGAGACTGCCGATGCCGACGATGGTGTTAGCGGCCGAGCCGCCCGAGACTTCCGTCGCCGGGCCCATGTCCTTGTAGATGGCGGCCGCCCGTGCCTCGTCGATCAGGGACATGCTGCCCTTGGTCATGCCATGCTTGGCCAAAAAGGCCTCGTCGGTCCTGACCAGCACGTCGAACAGCGCGTTGCCGATGCCGAGAACGTCATATTTCACGTCAGCCATTCACCTTGATCCTGTTGCCCGATTGCGATTACCGGGGAAATCCGCTTCCTGTCGGCCCGAAATCCGGCTCGCGGCCTATCACGACCAGCCCTTCGCGGGCAAGCAACGGTAATATTGCGCCCGATGATCCGCTCCTTCCTGACCGTCTCGACGGGAACGCTGGCCTCGCGGCTGCTGGGCTTTGCCCGCGATTCCCTGATTGCGGCGCTGCTCGGCACCGGCGCCGTGGCGGACGCGTTCCTGGCGGCGTTTCAGCTCGTCAACGTGGTGCGCCGGCTGCTCAGCGAGGGGGCGCTGAATGCGGCGTTGGTCCCGGCCTGGTTGCGGGTCCGCGACCGCGATGACGAGACGGCTGCGGCGGCATTCGCGGGACGGGTGCTCGGCACGGTCTGCGCGGCCCTGGTTGCGATCTCGATCGGCATTGCAGTGTTGATGCCGCTGATCATCACAGTGATCGCGCCGGGATTTCTCGGAAGCGGCACGCTCGATCTCGCTGTGCAGAACGCGCGGCTGATGCTGCCTTATCTCGCCTTCGCCGGACCCGTGACCGTGCTGATGGGACTGCTCAACGCGCAAGGGCGCTTTGCGCTGACGGCGTTCTCGCCGCTGCTGTTCAACATCGCGCTGATCGCCGCGATCGCGGCGCTGCTGCTGTGGCACGCCGATGCGGCCCTCGCGGCGTGGATGCTCGCCGCCACCGTCGGTATTGCCGGTCTGCTGCAATTGCTGATGCTGCTATCGCAGCGAAGCGCGCGCCTTGCGACGCCACTGCGCGTGAGTTTTGACAAGGAGATGCGGGCCTTCTTCGCCAAGGCTATCCCCGGCATGATCGCAAGCTCGGGCCCGCAATGGCTGATCGTCGCGAGTGCGATCATCGCCTCCGCAACACCGTCGGCCGTATCCTGGCTCTATTTCGCCAACCGCCTGATCGAGCTACCGCTTGGCATCGTCGGCGTCGCCATGGGTACGGTGCTGGTGCCGGAACTGACCCGCGCGGTCGGTAGCGGCGACCGCGTCGCGGTGGCGCACGCGGAATCGCGTGCGCTGGAGCTGGCGACTGGCCTCGCCGTGCCGGCCACGCTCGGTCTGATCGTGCTGGCTGACCCGATCGTACGGCTATTGTTCGAGCACGGTGCCTTCAGCGCCGATGACAGCGCGGCCACCGCGCACGCACTGGTGTGGCTGGCGCTGGGCCTGCCGGCGCATGTGCTGATCAAGGCGCTGTCACCGGCCTTCTATGCCCGCAGCGACACGATGACGCCGCTGCGCGCAACCGCCAAAGGCGTCGTGGTGACGGTCGTGCTCGCGCTCCTGCTCGGTCATATCTTCGGCGCGAGTGGGATCGCGGCGAGTATCGCGGCCGGTGCCTGGAGCAGCGCGCTCTCGCTGCTCCGGAAAGGCACGAGCGAGTTCGGCTTCTCGGTCGACGCGAGCGCCCGCACGCGATTGCCGCGGATCGTGCTGGCCGCCTCGGCGATGGGCGCCCTGCTCTGGCTGACCATGGGTCTCGTACCTGCCGAGACCTATGGCTTCATCAAATTCGTCGCGCTGGGTGTGCAGATCGCGGCCGGGATCGTCGTCTACGGCCTGCTCCTGCAAATTCTCGGCGCAGCCTCCTGGCGCGAGGCGGTGAACGCGTTGAAACGACCGACCTAAATCGCGAGCCCCTCGAATTGCCCTTGACGGGGCTGCGCCGCTGTTGGAAACGACGGCCGAATAGCTTCAGGAAGGCTTGCCAGGAAAACTAACCATGCCATTCGTTGAACGGGTCTTTTCGGGCGTCCAGCCGACGGGCAATCTGCATCTCGGCAATTACCTCGGCGCGATCGTCAACTTCGTGAAGATGCAGGAGACCCACAACTGCATCTATTGCGTCGTCGACATGCACGCGATCACGCAAGGGGTCGACGTCTGGGGCGGGCCGGCCGAGCTCACGCGCAACACCCGCGAGGTCACCGCGGCGTTCATCGCTGCCGGCATCGATCCCAAGAAGCACATCGTGTTCAACCAGAGCCAGGTCTCGGGACACGCCGAGCTCGCCTGGATCTTCAATTGCGTCGCGCGCATGGGCTGGCTCGGCCGCATGACCCAGTTCAAGGAGAAGGCCGGCAAGGACCGCGAGAACGCCTCGGTCGGGCTGTTCGATTATCCCGTGCTGATGGCGGCCGACATCCTGCTCTACCGCGCCACCCACGTGCCCGTCGGCGAGGACCAGAAGCAGCATCTCGAGCTGTCGCGCGACATCGCGCAGAAGTTCAACAACGATTTCGGCGACTCGATCCGCAGCCAGGGCGGCAATGACGGCCTGTTTTTCCCGCTGCCGGAACCCCTGATCACGGGTCCGGCAACGCGCGTGATGAGCCTGCGCGACGGCACCAAGAAGATGTCGAAGTCCGATGCGTCGGACAATTCGCGCATCAATTTGACCGACGATGCCGACACCATCGCGCAGAAGATCCGCAAGGCGAAGACCGATCCGGAGCCGCTGCCGACCGAGGAGAAGGGCCTGGAGGCACGCCCCGAAGCCGACAATCTCGTCGGCATCTTCGCCGCGCTCTCCGGCCGCTCCAAGGCCGACGTGCTGCGCGATTTCGGCGGCGGCCAATTCTCCAGCTTCAAGAACGCGCTGGCCGAGCTGTGCGTCACCAAGCTCGCGCCGATCGCGGGCGAGATGAAGCGCCTCGTGGCCGACCCCGGCCATATCGACGCAATCCTGAACGAAGGCTCGGACCGGGCCCGCGCCATCGCCGACGAAACGATGAAGCTTTCGAAAGACATCGTCGGCTTCATCCGCCGGCGCTGATCAACGCGTCTGGCCGGCGTCATAGCGCCGGCCACTCCCCTCTCCCAAACATTGCGGGAGTGTGGCAGCATGCCAGCCGTGCACACGCGGGACATGCATGACCAGCAAGCGACTTTGCTTCGAGCCGGGTCACAAGCCCAAATGCCTCGTCATCGTCGATGACACCGCCGAATGGGATCGGGCGGTTTATTACGCCAGCCGCTGGGCGATCCGCGGCGGCGGCGGCGTGGTGATGCTTCGCATCATCGAGCCCGACCAGCAGAGCCAGGAATGGCTGGGTGTCGCCGACATCATGCGCGCCGAGGCGCATGAAGCGGCGGAAGCCGCGCTCGACCGCGCCGCCGGCCGCGCCAACGGGATCGCCGCGATCACGCCGGAACGGGTGATCCGGGAAGGCGCCGCGATGGAACAGCTGCTCGCAGTGATCGACGAGGACCCCGACATCGCCATGCTGGTGCTGGCCGCAAGTCCTGGTGCGGAGGGACCGGGGCCATTGGTCTCGCTGCTTGCGCATGCGCTTGGAACGTTTCCCGTTCCGGTGACGATCATCTCCGGCGCGCTGAGTGACCAGAGCGTGGATTCGCTATCGTAGCGCGGTGCCTCCCCCTCCAGGGCAGGGTAAATGGCCCAAGCCTCTGATTTTCATTGACTAATGTCTCTTCTCCCCTTGATCGTGCGTTCGCCATCGCCATCTGCTAGGGAAGAGAGCACGCGCCGGCCTTGAACCGGCGACGTCTGGAGAGAACCATGTTCATTCAAACCGAAGCCACCCCCAATCCCGCCACGCTGAAGTTCATTCCCGGCCGCGTCGTGGTCGACGGCAGCCCAATGGAATTTTCGAGCCGCGAAGCCGCAAGCCGCTCGCCCCTCGCCGAAAAGCTGTTCGACGTGCCCGGCATCACCGGCGTGTTCTACGGATCGGACTTCATCACGGTGACCAAGGCGAGCGGTGAGTGGCAGCAGCTCAAGCCCGCGATCCTCGGCGCCATCATGGAGCACTATATGTCCGGCGCGCCGCTGCTCGCCGACGGCACAGCGCAAAGCGATGCCGAGATCGAGGACGAGGACGAGTTCTTCGACGAGGCCGATGCCGAGACGGTCGATATGATCAAGGACCTGATCGAGACCCGGGTGCGGCCGGCGGTCGCCAATGACGGCGGCGACATCACCTTCCGCGGCTTTAAGGACGGCATCGTCTATCTCAACATGAAGGGCGCCTGCTCGGGCTGCCCGTCGTCGACCGCAACGCTCCAGCACGGTATCCAGAACCTCTTGAAGCATTTCGTGCCCGACGTCGTCGAAGTCCGGCCGATGTGAGTTGCACGGTCTGCGCACCGATTTCGCTCCGTCATGCCCGGGCTTGTCCCGGGCATCCACGTTTTTGGGGCCGCAAAGTCGTGGATGGCCAGGTCAAGCCCGGCCATGGCCGCCAGAACTTTAGGCATCATCCAATTGCCAATGCTATGATCGCGTTATGCTGATCCTCGCCATCGATACTGCGCTCGACGCCTGCGCGGCCGCGGTGCTCGACACCGAAACGGCCGAGCTTCGCGCGCAGGAATCGGTGCCGATGAAGCGCGGGCATGCCGAAGCGCTGATGCCGCTGATCGCGCGGGTGATGAAATCGGCAGAGCTCAGCTTCACCGCGCTCGACCGCATCGCGGTCACGGTCGGTCCCGGCAGCTTCACCGGCCTGCGCGTCGGTATTTCGGCGGCGCGCGGCTTTGCGCTGGCGGCGAAGCGGCCGGCCATCGGCCTGACCACCTTGTCGGCCTATGCCGCCGCCGTCGTCGGCCAGAACAGATCGGCGCCCGTGATCTCCGCGATCGACGCGCGGCACGCCCACGTCTATTTCCAGATCGTCGCCGGCGACGGCAGCCAGCTGGTGCGACCGAGGGTCGCCGGCATCGATGAGGCGATCGCGGCCTCGCAATTCGGCGCGCCGCATCTGGTCGGCAATGCCGCAAACATTCTCGCCGAGCGCTGGCCGAAGGATGCACCGCAACCCGTCGCGGTCGACGCACAGGCTGCGCCTGATATCGCCTGGGTCGCCTGGCTTGGCGCCGCGGCCAATCCCGACGCGACCCCAGCGCGGCCGTTCTATCTGCGCGCACCCGATGCCAAGCCGGCCGCGCAGCCACAGCTCGCAGCAAAAGCCGCAACCTCATGATGAGATGGTTTTCGCAATGGTGGCGCGGCGGCACCGCCGCCGTTGAGCCCGCGTCCGCGCGCGATGCCGCACGGCTGGCGCAGCTTCACGGCGCCTGTTTCGCACGCGGCTGGGGCGAAGGCGAGTTTGAGAGCATGATCAGCGAGCGCAACACGCTGGTGCATCGCTTGCGCCTCGGCCGCAAGACGATCGGCTTTGCGGTGTCGCGGATCGGCGCGGACGAAGCGGAAATCCTCTCGATCGCGCTCGATCAGGCCCATCGCGGCCGCGGTCTCTCCCGCACGCTGCTGATGACCCATCTCGGCCATCTCGCGGGACGCGGCGTGCGCACAATATTTCTCGAAGTCGAGGAAAATAACCAAGCGGCGCGTCGACTCTACGATCGGGCCGGATTCACGGTGGTCGGACGCCGCGAACGCTACTATAAGCAGCCGACCGGGGAACAGCTGAACGCCCTTCTGATGCGACGTGACTTGGCGTAACATTGATGGCAGAAAGCGCCCCGTCAGGCAGACAATCATGACCGCACTGAAAACTTCTTCCGCATCCAAGGCGTCCGGCATCGAGGCACGGTGCGCCGCCACCGGCATGCGCATGACCGAGCAGCGCCGCGTCATCGCCCGCGTGCTCGCGGAATCGGTCGATCATCCTGACGTCGAGGAACTGTACCGGCGCTGCGTCGCCGTCGACGACAAGATCTCGATCTCAACGGTCTACCGAACGGTGAAGCTGTTCGAGGATGCGGGCATCATAGAACGCCACGATTTCCGCGAAGGCCGCGCGCGCTATGAGACGATGCGCGACAGCCATCACGACCACCTGATCAACCTGCGCGACGGCAAGGTGATCGAGTTCACCTCGGAGGAGATCGAGAAGCTCCAGGCCGAGATCGCCCGCAAGCTCGGCTACAAGCTGGTCGATCACCGGCTCGAGCTCTATTGCGTCCCGCTCGACGACGACAAGCCGACGTCTTAGTTTAGTGCCCATCGAGCTCATCATCTTCGACTGCGACGGCGTGCTCGTGGACAGCGAGGTGATCTCCTGTCGTGCGCATGCGGATGTGCTGACCAGGCACGGCTATCCGATCACGTCCGAGCAGGTGTTCGAGCGCTTCCTTGGCCGCTCGACGCGGCAGGCCAATCTCGAGATTGAGACCGAGCTCGGTCGCAAGCTGCCCGAGGCCTATCACGGCGATCTGCAGGACGAGCTATTCCGCTCCTTCGAGGCCGACCTCGAAGCGATCCGCGGCATCCATGATGTGCTCGATATCGTCGCTCAACGCGTCTGCGTCGCCTCGAGCGGCTCGCACCAGCGCATGCGCGTGAGCCTGGGGAGCACGGGCCTCTACGAACGCCTCGCGCCGAACATCTTCTCGGCCTCGCAGGTGAAGAACGGCAAACCGGCGCCCGATCTGTTCCTGTTCGCGGCAAAGCAGATGGGCGTGCCGCCGGGGCGCTGTGTCGTGATCGAGGACAGCCTGGCCGGGATTGCCGGCGCCCGGGCGGCCGGAATGACTGTGTTCGGCTTTTATGGTGGCAGCCATTGCCGCGAGGGCTATGCCGAAACGCTGCGCCAAGCCGGCGCCGACCTGCTCTTTGCCGACATGCATCGGCTGCCGGAGCTGATCCGGCCGGCCGAGGCGAAGGCCCTGGCAGGCTGATTTTCGGTCTCTGACCGCCATCCGGGTCGGCGCGAGGCGCGTGAACCCGGAATCGCGCCAAAACCTCTGGATTCCGGACTTTGCGACTGCGTCGCGCCGGAATGACGGCCCAAGGGGGCGCCATTCGCTGGATTTTCGCCGCTCCAACCTATATCTGAGGGCCGTCCTCCACCTCAATTCCGGGTTCCATGACGCCGCCGCGCAAGCTGCACATCAAATCATATGGCTGCCAGATGAACGTCTACGATGCCCAGCGCATGGTGGACACGCTGGCCCCCGAAGGATTCGTGGAGACGGCCAGCGCTGATGACGCCGACCTCGTCATCCTCAACACCTGCCATATCCGCGAGAAGGCCTCGGAAAAGGTCTATTCCGAACTCGGCCGGCTGCGCGTGGCCAAGGACGAGGCGGCGCGGGGCGGCCGCGCGATGCAGATTGCGGTCGCGGGCTGCGTGGCGCAGGCCGAGGGCGAAGAAATCGTGCGCCGCGCGCCCGTCGTCGACGTCGTGGTCGGACCACAGAGCTATCATCATCTGCCCGAGCTGTTGAAGCGCGCGGGCGACGAAGGTCGCGCGATCGAGACCGAATTTCCCGCTCAGGACAAGTTCGGCTTCTTGGCCCAGCCGAAGTCCGACGCGATTCGCGCGCGCGGCATCTCCGCCTTCGTCACGGTGCAGGAAGGCTGCGACAAGTTCTGCACGTTCTGCGTCGTGCCGTATACGCGCGGTGCCGAGGTCTCCCGTCGGGTGGCGAAGATCGTGGAGGACGTGAAGCGGCTCGCCGACAACGGCGTGCGCGAGCTGACGCTGATCGGGCAGAACGTCAACGCCTATCACGGCGAGGGGCCGGACGGAAAAACCTGGCCGCTCGGCCGATTGCTCGAGCATCTGGCGCAAATCCCGGGCATCGCGCGGCTGCGCTATTCGACCAGCCATCCCCGCGACGTCGATGACAGTTTGATTGCGGCCCATCGCGATCTCGGCCCGCTGATGCCGTTCGTGCACCTGCCGGTGCAGTCGGGCTCGGACCGGATTCTGGCCGCCATGAACCGCAAACATACCGCCGATGATTACCGGCGGGTCATCGACCGTTTCCGCACCGCACGCCAAGACATTGCTTTTTCATCAGATTTTATCGTCGGCTTCCCCGGCGAGAGCGAGCAAGATTTTCTCGCCACTCTCGCGCTCGTCACGCAAATCGGCTACGCTGCGGCTTATTCGTTTAAATACTCCGCCCGGCCGGGAACGCCGGCCGCGGATATGCAGGAGACGGTGTCCCCCGCCGAGATGGACCAGCGATTGGAGCGGCTCCAGGAACTGATCGACAGCCAGCAATCGGCCTTCAACAAGGCTGCGATTGGCTCAACGGTGGACGTGCTGTTCGAGCGTCCGGCCCGCAAGGAAGGCCAGATCGTCGGCCGCACCGCTTACCTCCAGCCCGCGCATGTGATGGCCTCGGCCGAAATCATCGGGCAGATCCTGCCGGTCCGGATCGACAGCCTCGAACGCTACAGCTTTCTCGGCGACCTCGCGACGCCGCGCAACGCGCGCGAGCCCGCTTCATCGCAAGCCACTGGAGCCTGAACCCTTGCCAAAAAGCGCATCGGATTCGCCTTCGTTCGCTCCCAGCCGCAAATTTGACCGCGACATGCAAGTTCCGCCCGAGACCCAGGTCGTCATCGATTTCGATGACAACCGTGCCGCTTCCGCGCTGGTCGGCCCCTACGGCCAGCATCTCGCGCAGATCGAGCGGCGCCTCGGCGTGGTCGTGGACTCCAAGGGCAACCACATCACCATCGGCGGCACGCGCGACGGCTGCGATGCCGCACGCCGCGTGCTGGAGGCGCTCTACGCGCAAGCCGTGAAGGGACAGGATCTCGACCAGGGCGAGGTCGAGGGCGCGATCCGGGCCGTGATCGCCCAGGGCTCGCTGTTCGAGTTCGACGCCAAATCGGCCAAATCGACCTTCGACAGCATCAATTTGCGCAAGCGCCCGGTGCGCGCGCGCACCGCCGCGCAGGATTCCTACATCCGCGCGCTGAAGCGCCACGAGCTGGTGTTTGGCATCGGTCCCGCCGGCACCGGCAAGACCTGGCTCGCGGTCGCGCATGCCGCGCAGCTGTTCGAGCGCAAGGAGGTCGACAAGATCATCCTGTCACGCCCGGCGGTGGAAGCCGGCGAGCGGCTCGGCTTTTTGCCAGGCGATCTTCGCGAGAAGGTCGATCCCTATCTGCGCCCGATCTACGACGCGCTCTACGATCTCATGGATGCGCGCATCGTCGAGCGGGCGCTCCAGACCGGCGAGATCGAGATCGCGCCGCTCGCCTTCATGCGCGGCCGCACGCTCACCAACGCCGCCATCATCCTGGACGAGGCGCAGAACACCACGTCGATGCAGATGAAGATGTTCCTGACCCGCCTTGGCGAGAACAGCCGCATGATCGTGACGGGTGATCCCTCTCAGATCGACCTGCCGAACGGCCAGACCTCGGGACTGGCGGAAGCAACCCGGCTCCTGAACGGGGTCGAGGGGATTGCGCAAGTGCATTTCAAAGCCGAGGACGTGATCCGCCACGAGCTCGTGGCGCGGATCGTCGCCGCCTACGAAGGGTCGCCGCAGCGGCCGGCCAGCGGTCAATCCTGACGAGACAACAGCCGGACCAAGCGGGCGCGGACGGCGCCTTTTCGTCCCAGACAGCACAATGTCCCATCCCAACCTTCCCATCACCGAGGTCCTCGTCGTCGCCGATTGCTGGCAGAGCGAGCCCGATTCCGAGACCGTGATCCAGCGCGCGCTTGCGGCAGCCGCCGAGAGCGTCGACGAAGACCTCGCCGACGCGGAAGTGGCTGTGATGCTGACCGATGACGCCGGCATCCGCACCCTCAACGGCAACTGGCGCGGCATCGACAAGCCAACTAATGTGCTGTCATTCCCCGCGCTCCAGCCCGAAGGCGAATGGAAGCCGGGCGATGCGCCGCGCATGCTCGGCGACATCGCGATCGCCTACGAGACCATGCGGCGCGAGGCGGACGAGGAACACAAGCCGTTCGGTCATCATTTGAGCCATCTCGCCGTCCACGGTTTCCTGCATCTGATCGGCTACGATCACGAGAACGACGACGACGCGGAGGAGATGGAAGCGCTGGAGACGCAGATCCTGGCGCATCTCGGCATCCCCGACCCCTATGCTGACCGCCCGGGGACGAACTGAGATGCCGGATTCCGATCCAATCCAGGACAACCCGCGCAACACGCGCAATTTACCCGCCGTCGTGACCCAAGGTGAGGTGATGCGGCCGACCGCGGAAGGCTGGCTGCTGCGCGCCATCCGGACGCTGTTCGGCTGGAAGGCGGGATCGGTGCGCGACGATCTCCAGGTCGTGCTCAACGCGGCCACCCCCGACGACACCGGCTTCTCCGCGGTCGAGCGCACCATGCTGCGCAACATCCTCGGCCTGCACGAGCGCCGCATCGCCGACGTCATGGTCCATCGGGCCGACATCGTCGCGGTGAAGCGCGACATCCCGCTTGGCGAATTGATGGACCGCTTCGAGAGCGCCGGCCATTCGCGTCTCGTCGTCTACAACGAGACGCTGGACGATCCCGTCGGCATCGTCCACATCCGCGACCTGCTCGCCTTCATGACCGCCCGTGCGCGCGTGTCGGAGGCCACCAAGACCAAGCGCAAGAAACCGCTGCCGGCCGGGCTCGATTTGCGCGCCGTCGATCTCGCGCTGCCGCTTCACGATGCGCGCATCATCCGCAAGCTGCTGTACGTGCCGCCCTCGATGCGGGCGATCGACCTGCTCGCGCAGATGCAGGCCACGCGCATCCACCTCGCGCTGGTGGTCGACGAATATGGCGGCAGCGACGGGCTGGTCTCGCTCGAGGACATCGTCGAGCAGATCGTCGGCGAGATCGACGACGAGCACGACAGCGACGAGCCGCCCTCGATCGTGCGCCTGCCCGACAACGCCTTCATCGCCGATGCCCGTGCCAGCCTCGACGACGTCCGCGCGGTGATCGGCGAGGATTTCGTCACCGGCGAGGCCGGCGAGGAAGTGGAGACGCTG
Organism: Bradyrhizobium sp. 179; assembly: GCF_023073535.1. Lineage (NCBI taxonomy): Bacteria > Pseudomonadati > Pseudomonadota > Alphaproteobacteria > Hyphomicrobiales > Nitrobacteraceae > Bradyrhizobium > Bradyrhizobium sp. 179. The sequence continues at coordinate 206,389 of NZ_JADPJR010000116.1, forward strand.
GGCGGCTATCTCGTCAGCTTCGTCGGGCGCCTGCCGGTGCGCGGCGAAGTGATCTCGGGCCCCGGCACGTACGAGGTCGAGGTGCTCGATGCCGATCCGCGCCGCGTCAAGCGGCTGCGCATCTCGACGCGGAAGGAACGTCCCGCGCCCCGCACCCAGCGCGAGAGCCGACGCCGCGAGGCTGCGCCGGAGAGCGGCCAACCACCGGCCAGTGACACGCCTACCCCGCCGCCAAGCGACGGGACCGGTCCGCAGTGAGCCCATTGCAACGACTCCGGCAGATTGCGCTTGCCGTCATCCTCACCTGGGGATGGAAGCGCGCCGTCATCGCCATGGCGGCCGGGGCGCTGTCGGTGCTGGCGCTGGCGCCGTTCAACCTGTTTCCGGTGCTGTTCCTCACCTTCCCGGTGCTGGTCTGGCTGATCGACGGCGCCGGCGCCGGACGATATGGCGGCGTTCCTGCCGCGGCGCTGACTGGCTACTGGTTCGGGCTCGGCTATTTCGTCCCCGGTCTCTACTGGATCGGCTACGCATTCTTCGTCGACGCCGACGTGTTCGCCTGGCTCACACCGTTCGCCGTGCTGGGCCTGCCGGCCTATCTCTCGATCTTCACGGCAATGGGCTTTGCGCTGGCGCGCCTGCTCTGGACCAAGAACGCCACGCGCGTGCTGGCGCTCGCAGCAAGTCTCACCATTAGCGAATGGCTGCGCGGCCACGCGCTGACCGGGTTTCCCTGGAACGCGTTCGGCTACGCGCTGTCCGAGCCGCTGCCGCTGGCGCAGACGGCATCGCTGATCGGCCTGTGGGGCATGACGTTCCTGACCGTCGCGATCTTCGCGAGCCCTGCGACGCTGATCGATCGCGCGCCCGATGGCCGCCTGCAATGGCGCGCACCGGCCGCCGCAATCGCGCTTCTGATCGTCATGAGCATTTTCGGCGCGATCCGCCTGTCGCTGCCTCCGACCACGATGGTTGCTGGCGCCAAGCTGCGCCTGATGCAGCCGAACCTGCAGCAGGACGCGAAATTCAACTACGCCGCCAAAGCGGAGGTGATGAAGAGATATTTGGCGCTGTCCGACCGCGCCTCTGGTCCGCAATCGACCGGCGTTCGCGATGCCACCATCCTGATCTGGCCGGAATCCGCCTTTCCGTTCTTCCTGACCCGCGAAGCCGACGCGATGGCGCAAATCGCCGATCTGCTGCCGAAGGGCACTGTGCTGATCACGGGGTCGGTCCGCGCGCCGGACCTGCCGCGGGGCACACCGATCACGCGCGCCTATAATTCGATCTACGTGATCGACCACGATGGCAGCGTGCTCGCAGTGTACGATAAGCTGCATTTGGTGCCGTTCGGCGAATTTCTTCCTTATCAGGAGCTGATGGAGAAGCTCGGTTTCGAGCAGCTGACGCGCGTGCGCGGTGGCTTCATTGCCGGCACCGTGCGGCATGCGCTGCCGGTCGCCAGCGCGCCGCCCGCGCTGCCGCTGATCTGTTATGAAGCCATTTTTCCCGGTGAGGTGGCTGCACGCAGCGAACGTCCGGGCTGGATCGTTAACCTCACCAATGACGGCTGGTTCGGCATCTCGACCGGCCCCTATCAGCATCTCGAGCAGGCGCGGATGCGCGCGATCGAACTCGGCCTGCCGCTGGTCCGCTCCGCCAACACCGGCATCTCCGCAGTGATCGATCCGATGGGACGCACCATCGCCAGCCTCGGTCTCGGAATCGAGGGCATTTTGGATGCAAACCTGCCCGCCGCGATCCCATCGACTGTCTATGCGCGCGTCGGCGACGTGCCCGCAGCCATGCTCGTCGCGCTCGCGGTGATTGTGGCGGTCCGCCGGCGTGTCGCCAAACGGCACCCCTGATCGCCTCGCAGCGGACGTGGCTGGAATCCTTGACAACCGTAGTCCCACGGTTGACAGACTGCAGGCGGGCTCCTCATTCTGCACCGGCTGCGAAAGACAGCGGTACATTGCTAAATTTCTCCGCAATGTTTCCCAATAAGAGGGTTCGATTTGACGGTGCTGGCACCCGAGGCAGGCCTGATGATTGCGCCGAGGGTGATGTTTGGAGGGCTGAGGAAATGTCGAAAGCGCCCAACCCTGTTGACAAATATGTCGGCAGTCGCGTGCGTATGCGCCGCATCATGTTGGGCATGAGCCAGGAAAAGCTCGGTGAAGCTTTGGGCCTGACCTTTCAGCAGATCCAGAAATACGAGAAGGGCACCAACCGGGTCGGCGCGAGCCGCATTCAGCAGATCGCCGAGATTCTCCAGGTACCTGTGTCGTTCCTGTTCGAGGGCGGGCCGAGCGGTGTGCCGGGCCCGGATGGCTTCAGCGAAGGCGCCTCGCCCTCTTACGTCTCAGATTTCCTTGCGACATCAGAGGGACTCGCCTTGACCAAGGCGTTCACCCGAATCACCGATTCCAAGATGCGCCGCTCCATCGTCGATCTCGTCGAGCAGATCGCCGCGCGCGAAGGCCCCGACAAGCGCTGACGCGCCCATCGCAATTGGCGATTTGAGACTGCGCCAAATCTGGCCTATGTCGTCATTTGCGACCGCGCCCTCGATGCGCGTCCACTCCGATGATGCAGTTCAAGGGCATAGATGCGTTCATGGCCAGCTCCAATTGGTTCGATTCCCAAACCATTCTCGATGGCATCCGCCGCTGGGTTGAGATCGAGACGCCGACGGAAGCGCCCGAGCAGGTCAACAAGCTGATCTCCGTGGTCGCGGAGCAATACCGCGAGCTGCCCGCCACGCTCGAGCGCGTCGCTGGGGTCAATGGCTGCGGCGATCATCTTGTGGCGCGCTCGACCTGGGGCCAGGACCGACCGGGCATCCTGGTGCTGAGCCACCTCGATACCGTTCATCCCATGGGCTTCATCGAGCGCCTGCCGTTCAAGATCGAAGGCGACAGCGCGTTCGGCCCCGGCATCTACGACATGAAAGGCGGCGCCTACATCGCCTACCATGCCTTTCGCGCGCTCTGCGCCGCCGGCGACCGTTCGCCGCTCGGCATCACCCACATGTTCACCTCCGACGAGGAGATCGGCAGCCCGACCTCACGTGCGCTGATCGAGCAGGAAGGTCGCAAGGCCAAATACGTGCTGGTGACGGAGCCGGCGCGCGACGGCGGCAGGATCGTCACCGGACGCAAGGGCGTCGGACGCTTCCGCGTCTTCATCAAAGGCGTGCCCGCGCATGCGGGCTCCCGACCGGAGGACGGCCGCAGCGCCGTCCGCGAGCTCGCCAACGTGATCCTGGCGCTGGAAGGGATGAACGACGTCAAGCGTGGCGTCACCGTCAATGTCGGCGTGGTGCGCGGCGGCACGCGCCCCAACGTGACGCCGGAAGAGGCCTATGCCGAAGTCGATCTGCGTGTGTTGAGCCTCAAGGATGCGGACGAGTTCGTCGGCAAGATCCTCGCGCTCACGTCGAAGACCGACGGCGTCACCGTTGCGGTCGCCGGCGAGCTTAATCGCCCGCCTTACGAGAAGAGCAATGCCGGCGCGGCGCTCTACGAGCATGCGAAGACGCTTGCCGCCGAGATCGGCTTCGAGCTGATCGACACCCACACCGGCGGCGGCTCGGACGGTAACTTTACCGCCGCGCACACCGCGACGCTCGACGGGCTCGGCGTCGACGGCAAGGGCGCACACACGCATTATGAGCAGCTCTACGTCTCCTCGCTCGCGCCGCGCGCGCGGCTGCTCCATCGCCTGTACCAGACGCTGCGATGAGCGAGCGCAAATCAGATTCCGCGCGCGATGACAGCGAGCGCGCCTTCTTCGGACGCCGCAAGGGTCACAAGCTCAGGCAGCACCAGGCCGGGCTGATCGATCAGCTGCTGCCGCATCTTGCGCTCGACATCGCGAGCGAGGCACCGGCGAATGCCGGCGAGATCTTCGACCCCGCGGCAAGCGAGGTGCGGCTCGAGATCGGTTTCGGCGGCGGCGAGCATCTGGCGGCCGAGGCGCAAAGCTTTCCCGCCACCGGCTTCATCGGCTGCGAGCCCTATGTCAACGGCATGGCCAAAATCCTCGCGCAGATCGACGCCGCCAACATCAGCAACATCCGCCTGTTCGCCGGCGATGCCGCCGAGCTCTTGGCCTGGCTTCCGCAAGCCTCGCTGTCGCGGATCGACCTGATCCATCCCGATCCCTGGCCGAAACGGCGGCACTGGAAGCGGCGCTTCGTCCAGGACAGGACCATTGCCGCAATGGCGCGCGTGCTGAAGCCTGGCGGCGAATTCCGTTTCGTCTGCGACGTCGACGATTACTGCGCCTGGACGCTGTCGCATCTTGCCCGCTCTTCGGATTTCGTTTGGCTTGCCGAACGCGCCGACGATTTTCGGCAGCCATGGGTGGGCTACACAATGACGCGCTACGGCCGGAAGGCCGCGCGCGAAGGACGCAAGGCGGCCTATCTGCGGTTCAAGCGGGTCTAGTCGTCATTCCGGGGCGATGCGCAGCATCGAACCCGGAAGCTCGAGCTTCCGGGTTCGGGCCTCGCCCGCCCCGGAATGACAAGAGAGAGAACTTCAAATCGTCCGCCGGTTGCGCCAGAAATTCACGACGCGCTCGGCGGTCGTCGGCATCAGGCGCGTGAAGTTCATGCGCGCGGCCTCGATGTCGGCATCGGCCGGGGTGCGATGCGGCCCGTACCACAGCAGGATGAGCGCGCGTACCGTGGGCCAGCCGAGATTGAGCACGCGCCCCAGGATCAGAATCGGATCGTAGCGATCGCCCGCGATCAGGCGGTCGAGAATCGCGAGGCGGACGCCGGTCATCGCCGAGAGCGAGGCGATCGATTCCTCATATTTGAGCGCCTTGGCGAAACCGAGCAGCGCGCTCTCACCGAGATGGCCCTCGCGATGCAGGGCCGTCACCGTTCGCTGTGCCGCCGAGAAGTCACGGCGCGGCCCCGGCGGCCGCGCCGCCTCCTCGATGGCCTCCATCGCGCGCTTGATCTCGACCTGGCGCGCGGGATTGACCACGCTGGAGAGGCGGCGGCGGATGACGTCGAGCGTGCCGTTGAGAAGCTCCTTCAGGTGCTCGCCGGAGAGATCGTTGCGCTGACCGATCTTGAGCGTCAGCACGCCGTCCTGCGCGGCACGCTTGATCAGCTCGGAATAGCTGCCGGGCGAGAAGACAGCACCTGCATTGCCGGCTGCGCGACGCACCACGTCGCGATCACCCCGCTCCACCAGCACGTCGGTGACGACCGCCGGCAAGGTGGGGCGCTCCGTTATCGCCAGCAGATGGCCCTGGCCCTTCAGCCGCGCGATCTCGACCAGGGCTGCCTCATCGAGCACGGGCGAGCGGCGCAGCACGGGGCCGGCCACCGTGATCTCGTTTTCGCGCGCGAGCTGGTTCACCAGATGCGGCGGCGCGTTGCCGAGGCGCGAGAAGCGCTCGGCGAGATCGGCGCGCGAAGCGAGTTCGGCATGCGGGACGAGATCGATCAGGAGATTGTCGAACAGATCGATCAGCTCGGGACGGAGTTTTTCGGCATCCCGGAAAAATAATGCGGAGATGGCCCGCGCGATCTCGCCGCGACGTCGGGGATCGCCGCGTTTGACGATATCGTCCAATCCAGGAATCAGCGAGGTAGCAACGATCATGAAACGCAACTCGGGGATCTGGCACGCCGTGGGCGCGCCATAGCTCAAGCCGCCCCACAATCGGGGAATCTAGGCCTGCTTGATGAAGGAAGCGTTGCGGGGCGAGCCGCCCAAAGGACGCAAAAAGCGTCCTCTGCCCTGCAATGGGCCTTGTCCGGGAGGGGCGAAAGGGCTATATCAGCGGCAATTCATCTTCTCATACGATCCGCGTAGTGAGAGTGGGCCCGAAAGGACCCGCTCTTTTTTATTACCTGAACGCGGCTTGGCGGAGGATGCGGCCCGATGCGTTGTCGGGAGAGTTCCGAAGCGGGCTTTGACATTAACCCAGCCTTAACCATCGAGCGCCTGACCCCTGCTATGACCGAACCGAACCCTGGTTCCACGGATGCCGAATTGCTGGCCGAGCCGCGGCTCGTGGTCGAGCCGGGCGTCGCGGCCCGGGTGGCCGCGGTCGCAGCTCCCGTGCTCCAGGGCATGGGCTATCGGCTGGTGCGTATCCGTATTTCCGGAGAGGCCGGCTGCACGGTGCAGATCATGGCCGAGCGGCCGGACGGCTCGATGCAGATTGAGGATTGCGAGGCGATCTCGCGGGCGCTGTCGCCTGTGCTCGACGTCGCCGACCCCATCGATCGCGCCTACCGGCTGGAAATCTCCTCACCGGGAATCGACCGGCCGCTGGTGCGCCGCTCCGATTTCGAGCGCTATGCTGGACATCTGGTGAAGGTCGAGATGGCGGTCGCCCATGAGGGGCGGAAGCGGTTCCGCGGCACGCTCGGTGCTGTCGAAGGCGATCGCGTGCATCTGCATCGCGATGACGTCAAGGCCGGCGATGACGCCGACGTTCTCCTGACCATGGAGGATATTGGCGAGGCGCGGCTGGTGCTGACCGATGAGCTGATTGCGGAATCCATGCGCCGCGGCAAGGCCGAGGCGCGCGAGATGCGTCGCAATCTCGGCCTCGAGCCGCCTCCGGCGCCGCACGCCCAGATCAGCGAGAAGATCACCAAGAACACCAAGCCGAAAAAAAAGCCGGCACCGACCAATACAAAGAAGCATCGCCTGGCCGCCGAACGTGCGCGACGGGGCGAGATCGAGCCTGACGAAGGAGACTAGCCATGGCAGTCAGCGCCAATCGACTTGAATTGCTCCAGATCGCGGACGCCGTTGCGCGCGAGAAATCGATCGACCGCGGCATCGTCATCGCCGCGATGGAGGATGCCATCGCCAAGGCGGCGCGGGCCCGTTACGGCAGCGAGACTGACGTTCACGCCGAGATCGACCCGAAGAAGGGCGAGCTGCGGCTGTCGCGCCACATGCTTGTGGTCGAGAAGGTCGAAAACCCTTCGAACCAGATCTCGCTGGTGGATGCACAGCGCGCCAATCCCGGTGCCCAGGTCGGCGACACTATCGCCGACACGCTGCCGCCGCTGGAATATGGCCGCATCGCCGCCCAGTCGGCCAAGCAGGTGATCGTGCAGAAGGTGCGCGAGGCCGAGCGCGACCGGCAATATCAGGAATTCAAGGACCGCATCGGCGACATCGTCAACGGCGTCGTCAAGCGCGTCGAATATGGCAGCGTGATCGTCGATCTCGGCCGTGGTGAAGCCATCATCCGTCGCGACGAGATGCTGCCGCGCGAAGTCTTCCGCAACGGCGACCGTGTCCGCGCCTATATCTTCGACGTCCGCCGCGAGACGAGAGGCCCGCAGATCTTCCTCTCCCGCACTCATCCGCAATTCATGGCGAAGCTGTTCGCGCAGGAGGTGCCGGAGATCTATGATGGCATCGTCGAGATCAAGGCGGTCGCCCGCGATCCCGGCTCGCGCGCGAAAATCGGCGTGATTTCCCGAGATTCCTCGGTCGATCCGGTCGGCGCCTGCGTCGGCATGCGCGGCTCGCGCGTGCAGGCGGTGGTGAACGAGTTGCAGGGCGAGAAGATCGACATCATTCCCTGGTCGCCCGACATCGCGACCTTCGTGGTCAACGCGCTGGCACCGGCCGAAGTCTCCAAGGTCGTCATCGACGAAGACCGCGAGCGCATCGAGGTCGTCGTGCCCGACACCAACAACCAGCTCTCGCTGGCGATCGGCCGCCGCGGCCAGAACGTGCGTCTGGCTTCGCAGCTCACCGGCTGGGACATCGACATCCTGACCGAGCAGGAGGAATCGGAGCGTCGCCAGGCCGACTTTGAAAATTCCACCCGCGTCTTCATGGAATCGCTCAACGTCGACGAAGTGGTCGGCCAGTTGCTGGCGTCCGAAGGCTTCACCTCGGTCGAGGAACTCGCGATGGTGGACGTCAAGGAACTCGCCAGCATCGAGGGCTTCGACGAGGAGACCGCGCAGGAGCTGCAGAACCGCGCCCGCGAACATCTCGAGCAGCAGGAAGCCGAGCTCGAGGCCAAGCGAAAGGAACTCGGCGTCGAGGACGCCCTCAAGGACGTGCCCGGCGTGACCTCGAAAATGCTGGTGAAGTTCGGCGAGAACGACATCAAGACGGTCGACGATCTCGCCGGCTGCGCCACCGACGATCTGGTCGGCTGGACCGAGCGCAAGGAAGGCAGCGAGCCAACCAAGCACGTTGGTGCGCTCGACGGCATCGACATCTCCCGCGACGATGCCGAAGCGATGATCATGCAGGCCCGCGTCAAGGCCGGCTGGATCACCGAGGCCGATCTTGCCAAGCCCGCTGAGGAGGCTGAGGCGACTGAAGATCAGCCGGCTTAAGGCGTGTTCAGCAAAAGTGGAGGCCGGTTTTGCGTAAAGAACACGCGACTTAGAAGGCGAAGGAGGATGTCACCCGGATGCTCGCCAGCACTGACAGCGAACTCGACCATGGGCCGCGGACCGAAAGGTCCGCGACCATGCGCATGTGCGCGGTCAGCCGCAAGGTCCGGCCGATCGACGAGCTGATCCGCTTCGTCGTCTCGCCGCAAGGCGACATAGTTCCCGATCTCAAGCGTAAGCTGCCCGGACGCGGCATGTGGATCACCGCCTCACGCCAGGTGGTTGCGGAAGCCGTGCGGCGTCACCAATTTAACAAGGCCTTCAAGCGCGAGCTGCGGGCCCCTCAGACGCTTCCCGCCGACATCGAAGCGCTCCTGGTTCGGAGCGTGACGGAAGCCCTTGGGATCGCTGCCAAGGCGGGCCAGGTCGTGGCCGGCTTCGGCAAGGTCGAGAGCGCCCTTCGGGAAGGTACGGTCGAGGTCCTGATCCACGCCAGCGACGGGGCCGCGGACGGAATCCGCAAATTGGACATGCTGGCGCGTCAAAATGCCGGAAATCGCGGCGCCAAGCCGCAGATTCCCGTCGTCACCGCGCTGAAATCGATAGAATTGGATTTGGCACTGACCCGGTCAAATGTGATACATGCTGCGCTGCTCGCGGGCCCGGCGAGCAGGTCATTCCTGTCACGTAGCCAGATGCTGGTCCGATACCGGATGGCGGACGATGACAAGACGGCCGAAAAACACGGCCAGGATTTCTGAGAGACAACGACGAACCGATATGACGGTGCGGCAACGCACAACGACAACAGATCAGGATTAGGACTGCTGAATGGTTGATACCAAGACCCCTGGCGACAAGAAGCTGAGCGTTCCGAGCAAGACGCTATCGCTCAAGCCGCGCGTCGAAACGGGCACCGTGCGCCAGAGCTTCAGCCACGGCCGGAGCAAGCAGGTCGTGGTCGAGAAGCGCGGCAAGCGCCGCATTGGCGACGGCCCCGAGCCGCACGCGCCCGAGGTGACCGCGAAACCGGCACCGGCCGTGCCCGCGCCCTCGCGCTCCGCCCCGCCGCCCGCCCCACCGCGCAACGCCGGTTCCGGGGTGGTGCTGCGTACCCTGACCGAAGACGAGCGTTCGGCCCGCGCCAGCGCGCTGGCCGATGCCAAGCTGCGCGAGGTCGAGGAACGCCGCCAGGCCGAGGAAGAGGCGCAGCGCCGCGCTGCCCGCGAGGCTGCCGAACGCGCCGAGCGCGAAGCCGCCGAAGCCCGTCGCAAGGCCGAGGATGAGCGTCATCGCCACGAGGACGAAGCCAAGCGGAAGGCCGAGACCGAGGCCAAGAAGCGTTTTGGCGAAGGCGAGCAGCCTTCTGCCGCACGTCCCGCAACGGCAGCTCCGGCGACTAGCGCTCCCCGCTCCGCGCCAGGTACGGCGCGACCTGCGGCGACCACCACTGCGCGCCCGACAACGACCACTCAGCGGCCGGCTGGCCCGGCGGGGCGCGCTCCCGCGGTTGCGGCCGGACCCGACGAGGACGATGGTCCGCGCCAGATCCGTCGCGGTCCCGGCGGTGTCGCGCGTCCTGCGGCCGCCCCCAAAACCACCCACAAGCCCGGCCCGCAGAAGGAGCGCGGCCGCCTCACCGTCGTCACCGCGCTCAATGCCGATGAGGTGCGCGAGCGTTCGATCGCCTCGTTCCGCCGCCGCACCCAGCGCCTCAAGGGCCACGCCTCGAACGAGCCCAAGGAAAAGCTCATCCGCGAGGTGACGATTCCGGAAGCGATCACCATCCAGGAGCTCGCCAACCGTATGTCCGAGCGCGCGGTCGACGTCATCCGCATGCTGATGAAGCAGGGCGCGATGCACAAGATCACCGACGTGATCGACGCCGACACCGCGCAGCTGATCGCGGAAGAGCTCGGCCACACGGTCAAGCGCGTTGCCGCCTCGGACGTGGAAGAGGGCCTGTTCGACCAAGTCGACGATTCCACCGATACCGAACCGCGTTCGCCTGTCGTGACCGTGATGGGTCACGTCGACCACGGCAAGACCTCGCTGCTCGATGCGCTGCGCCATGCCAACGTGGTTTCCGGCGAAGCCGGCGGCATCACCCAGCATATCGGCGCCTATCAGGTGCTGTCGCCGGAGAGCGGCAAGAAGATCACTTTCATCGACACGCCCGGCCACGCTGCGTTCACTGCGATGCGCGCCCGCGGCGCCAAGGTCACCGACATCGTCGTGCTGGTGGTCGCGGCCGATGACGGCGTGATGCCGCAAACGGTCGAAGCCATCAACCACGCCAAGGCGGCAGGCGTGCCGATCATCGTTGCCATCAACAAGATCGACAAGCCCGATGCCAAGCCCGAGCGCGTCCGCACCGAGCTGCTCCAGCACGAGGTTCAGGTCGAATCCTTCGGCGGCGAAGTCGTCGACGTCGAGGTATCCGCCAAGAACAAGACCAATCTCGACAAGCTGCTCGAGATGATCGCGCTGCAGGCCGAAATCCTCGACCTCAAGACCAATTCGGAGCGTCCGGCCGAAGGCACTGTGATCGAGGCCAAGCTCGATCGCGGCCGTGGTCCGGTCGCGACCGTGCTGGTCCAGCGCGGCACGCTCCGTGTCGGTGATATCATCGTCGCCGGCGCCGAGATGGGCCGCGTCCGCGCGCTGATCTCCGATCAGGGCGAGACGGTGCAGGAGGCCGGTCCTTCGGTGCCGGTCGAGGTGCTCGGCTTCAACGGTCCGCCGGAAGCCGGCGATCGTCTCGCGGTGGTCGAGAACGAAGCCCGCGCCCGCCAGATCACCAGCTATCGCGCGCATCAGAAGCGCGAGAACGCGGCTGCCTCGATCTCCGGCATGCGCGGTTCGCTCGAGCAGATGATGTCCCAATTGAAGACCGCGGGCCGCAAGGAATTCCCGCTGATCATCAAGGCCGACGTGCAGGGCTCGCTGGAAGCGATCCTCGGCTCACTGGAGAAGCTCGGCACCGACGAAGTCGCAGCCCGCATCCTGCATGCCGGCGTCGGCGGCATTTCGGAATCCGACGTGACGCTCGCGGAAGGCTTCAACGCCGCGATCATCGGCTTCTCGGTTCGCGCCAACAAGGAAGCGGCCGCGGCGGCCAAGCGCAACGGCATCGAGATCCGCTACTACAACATCATCTACGACCTCGTGGACGACGTGAAAAAGGCGATGAGCGGCCTGCTCGCGCCGACCTTGCGCGAAACCATGCTGGGCAATGCCGCGATCCTGGAGATCTTCAACATCTCCAAGGTCGGCAAGGTCGCCGGCTGCCGCGTCACCGACGGCACCGTGGAACGCGGCGCCAATGTGCGCCTGATCCGCGACAACGTGGTCGTGCACGAAGGCAAGCTCTCGACGCTGAAGCGCTTCAAGGACGAAGTGAAGGAAGTCCAGTCGGGCCAGGAATGCGGCATGGCCTTCGAGAACTATCACGACATGCGAGCCGGTGACGTGATCGAGTGTTATCGCGTGGAGACGATCCAGCGCTCCCTGTAAGTCCAAATCTTACCGAAGCGTTCGGATCCTTTTTGAACTGAGATTGCGGGAGTGCGATGGCCGGATTTTCCGGCCATCCACCCCTCTTCGTTTCAACAGGACAAACGACAATGCCCGTGTCCCAAACACGGGCATGACGAGGTGATTTTCGAGAATGCCACGCCATCATCAGAAGAAGAGTTCCGCGCCCGGCGGAGGCTCGCAACGCCAGTTGCGCGTCGGCGAGCAGGTTCGCCATGCGATGGCCGAGATTCTGGCGCAAGGCAACGTGCATGATGCGGATCTCGAAGGTCACATCATCACCGTGCCGGAGGTGCGGATGTCGCCCGACCTGAAGCTCGCGACGATCTACGTGATGCCGCTCGGTGGCCGCGACACCGAGATCGTCATCAGCGCACTCGAGCGCAACAAGAAGTTCCTGCGTGGCGAAGTGGCGCGGCGCGTTAACCTGAAATTTGCACCTGACATTCGCTTCCGCGTCGATGAGCGATTCGATGAAGCGGAACGGATCGAGAAGCTTTTGCGAACACCTGCGGTGCAGAAGGACCTGGAACAGGATTCGGATCGGGAAGAAGAACGATGACGATGGACCCGGCTCACGACACGATCAGCGGCGAACAGGCCGATCAACGCGACGTGCAGACAAATAATTTTGCGGATCTGGGCAGCAAGTCTCAGCCGTACCAGGAGCCGCGCCGCGTCAACAACGATCCCCGCGCCAAGCAGCAGCAGAAGGGCAACCAGCCGCGCCGCGACCGGCGCGACGTCCACGGCTGGGTGGTGCTCGACAAGCCGATCGGGATGACCTCGACGCAAGCTGTCGCGGTGCTCAAGCGCCTGTTCAACGCCAAGCGCGCGGGACACGCCGGCACGCTCGATCCGCTCGCCTCGGGCGGCCTGCCGATCGCACTCGGCGAAGCCACCAAGACCGTCCCCTTCGTGATGGACGGCCGCAAGCGCTACCAGTTCACCGTGTGCTGGGGCGAGGAGCGCGATACCGACGACATCGAAGGGCGGGTGACCGCGACCTCCGACCAGCGCCCGACCCGGGACGCCATCCTGGCCCTGTTGCCCCGGTTCACCGGGGTGATCGAGCAGATCCCGCCGCGCTATTCCGCGATCAAGGTCCAGGGCGAGCGCGCCTATGACCTCGCGCGCGACGGCGAGGTCGTGGAGCTGGCGCCCCGCCCCGTCGAGATTCATCATTTAGCCCTTGTGGATCAACCGGATAACGACCGGGCCGTGTTCGAGGCGGAGTGCGGCAAGGGCACCTATGTGCGGGCGCTGGCCCGCGATATGGGCCGGATTCTCGGCACTTTTGGCCATATCTGCGCGCTGCGGCGGACCCTGGTCGGCCCATTTGGCGAAAACGACATGATTCCGCTGGATCAGTTGGAGGCTTTGTGCCATAGAGCCGCGTCCGGCGAGGGCAGCCTCGCCGACGCGCTTTTGCCCGTTGAGACCGCGCTGGACGACATCCCGGCACTGGCCGTCACTCGGGCTGATGCGGCAAGGCTCCACCGGGGCCAGGCCGTTTTGTTGCGCGGACGGGATGCGCCCACTTGTAGCGGCACAGTCTATGTCACGGTGGCAGGCCGTCTTTTGGCGCTTGCCGAAGTTGGCAATGGCGAAATCATCCCCAAGCGTGTGTTCAACCTGACCGGCCTGACTGCCAGCCCCGGTCGCAACGAGAGAAATTGACGATGTCGATTGCCGCAGAACGCAAAGCGGAAGTCATCAAGACGAATGCCACCAAAGCCGGTGACACCGGCTCGCCCGAGGTTCAGGTCGCGATCCTGTCGGAACGCATCAACAATCTCACCAACCATTTCAAGACCCACGTGAAGGACAACCATTCGCGTCGCGGCCTCTTGAAGCTGGTCTCCACCCGCCGCTCGCTCCTCGACTACCTCAAGAAGAAGGACGAGGCGCGGTACAAGGCGCTGCTCGAGAAGCACAACATTCGTCGCTAAAGAGTTCCTGCGCGCGCCACTGGCGCGCGTTTTCGCGCGTGGTTTCGAACGAAAGCGCTTCTTTAAAGGTTTTTGATTGAGGCTGCGTGCGCGTCGGATGCGAGCCGTCGACGGTTGGCATCCGGGGCATGATGACGAAGACCACGGTTCGGTGTTCGCGTTCGTGCCGACTGACAGTCCAGCAGCAATCCGGCGGCTGGGCACAACGGGCAAGGCGCCCGTATGACCCGAAAGGATGGACGCCATCCGAAATCCAAAAACCATGGCAGGATCGCAGGCCGCTGGTCATCACGCCGATCAGCGTCCCGCAATCTTGCGCATGGTTTTTGTTTTTCGAAGCGTCCCTTCTTTCGAGAACCCATGAAAGAAGACCTCCTATGTTCAATAAGCATTCAGTCGAGATCGACTGGGGCGGACGCCCTCTCAAGCTTGAAACCGGCAAGATCGCCCGCCAGGCCGACGGCGCCGTCGTCGCCACCTATGGCGAGACCGTGGTGCTTGCCACCGTCGTCGCGGCGAAGGCGCCGCGCGAAGGCGTCGACTTCCTGCCGCTCACCGTCGATTACCAGGAGAAGACCTACGCTGCCGGCCGCATTCCCGGCGGCTATTTCAAGCGCGAGGGCCGTCCGACCGAGAAGGAGACGCTGGTCTCCCGCCTGATCGACCGCCCGATCCGCCCGCTGTTCGTCGACGGCTGGCGCAACGAGACCCAGGTGATCGTCACCGTGCTCTCGCACGACATGGAAAACGATCCCGATATCGTGGCGATGGTCGCGGCCTCCGCCGCGCTGACGCTGTCCGGCGCGCCCTTCAAAGGCCCGATCGGCGCAGCCCGCGTCGGCTTTGCCAATGACGAATTCGTCCTCAACCCGACGCTGGACGAGATGGTCGACACCCAGCTCGACCTCGTGGTGGCCGGCACTGCCGACGCCGTGCTGATGGTGGAATCAGAAGCCAAGGAGCTCAACGAAGACATCATGCTCGGCGCGGTGATGTTCGGTCATCGCCACTTCCAGCCGGTGATCAACGCGATCATCGAGCTCGCCGAGAAGGCCGCGAAGGAGCCGCGCGAAGTCACCGTGATCGACAATTCGGCGATCGAAAAGGAAATGCTCGGCTTGATCGAGCAGGAGCTGCGCGCCGCTTACGCAATCCCCGTGAAGCAGGAGCGCTATGCCGCCGTCGGCCTCGCCAAGGAAAAGGTGATGGCCCACTACTTCCCGGAAGGGCAGGAGCCGAAATACGACAAGCTCCGCATCGCCGGCGTGTTCAAGGAACTCGAGGCCAAAATCGTCCGCTGGAACATCCTCGACACCGGCAAGCGCATCGACGGCCGCGACTCCAAGACCGTGCGCAACATCGTCGCCGAAGTCGGCGTGCTGCCCCGCGCCCACGGCTCGGCGCTGTTCACCCGCGGCGAGACCCAGGCGATGGTCGTGACCACGCTCGGCACCGGTGAGGACGAGCAGTACATCGACGCGCTGTCGGGGACGTACAAGGAAACGTTCCTGCTGCACTACAACTTCCCGCCCTACTCGGTCGGCGAGACCGGCCGCCTCGGCGGCACCAAGCGCCGCGAGATCGGCCACGGCAAGCTCGCCTGGCGCGCGATCCACCCGGTGCTGCCGCCGCATCACGAGTTCCCCTACACCATCCGCGTGGTGTCGGAGATCACCGAATCCAACGGCTCCTCGTCGATGGCGTCGGTCTGCGGCGCCTCGCTGGCGCTGATGGACGCCGGCGTGCCGTTGAAGCGGCCGACCGCGGGCATCGCGATGGGCTTGATCCTCGAAGACAAGCGCTTCGCGGTTCTCTCGGACATCCTCGGTGACGAGGACCATCTCGGCGACATGGACTTCAAGGTGGCCGGCACCGAGCTGGGCATCACCTCGCTCCAGATGGACATCAAGATCGAGGGCATCACCGAGGAGATCATGCGCGTCGCCCTCGGGCAGGCCAAGGATGGGCGTATCCACATCCTCGGCGAAATGGCCAAGGCGCTCACCAACGCCCGCGCCGAGCTCGGCGAATACGCGCCGCGGATCGAGACGTTCAAGATCCCGACCGACAAGATCCGCGAAGTGATCGGCACCGGCGGCAAGGTGATCCGCGAGATCGTCGAGAAGACCGGCGCCAAGGTCAACATCGAGGACGACGGCACCGTGAAGGTCGCCTCCAGCGACGGCGAGGCGATGAAGGCCGCGATCAAGTGGATCAAGTCGATCGCGTCCGAGCCGGAAGTCGGCCAGATCTATGACGGCACCGTCGTCAAGGTGATGGAATTCGGCGCCTTCGTGAACTTCTTCGGCTCCAAGGACGGCCTCGTCCACATCAGCCAGCTCGCGTCCAACCGCGTGCAGAAGACCTCCGATGTCGTCAAGGAAGGCGACAAGGTTAAGGTCAAGCTGCTCGGCTTCGACGACCGCGGCAAGACCCGCCTGTCGATGAAGGTGGTCGACCAGACCACCGGCGAGGACCTCGAGGCCAAGGAGAAGGCCGCCGAGGGCGAGAAGGCCCCGCGCGAAGCGGCGGGCGAGTAAGTCTCGCCACACGGACAAAAACATGAAGGGCGGCCGAGAGGCCGCCCTTTTGTTTGTACTCGCCCCGGGAGCGCTGCGCTCCCTCTCCCGCAAGCGGGAGAGGTGCAGAGCCTCAAGCCGTGAGATCGAACCGGTCGAGATTCATCACCTTGGTCCAGGCCTTGGCGAAGTCCTTGACGAACTTCTCCTTGGAATCTGACGTGGCGTAGACCTCGGCGAAGGCGCGGAGCTGCGAGTGCGCGCCGAAGATGAGATCGACGCGCGTGCCGGTCCACTTGACCGCGTTGGTCTTGCGGTCGCGGGCCTCATAGGTGCCGTCAGCGCCGGCCGGCGTCCACTGCGTGCTCATGTCGAGCAGGTTGACGAAGAAGTCGTTGCTTAGCGTTCCCACCTTGGCGGTGAAGACGCCGTGCTTCGAACCGTTCGCATTGGCGCCGAGCACGCGCAGGCCGCCGACGAGCACCGTCATCTCCGGGCCGGTGAGCCGAAGCAGCTGCGCACGATCGACGAGCGCCTCCTCGGGCATCATGAACTGATGCCGCTTGCCGATATAGTTGCGGAAGCCATCGGCGCGCGGCTCCAGCGGTGCAAAAGAGGCTGCATCCGTCTGCTCCTGCGAGGCATCCATGCGGCCCGGCGTGAAGCCGACCTTGACCTCGACGCCGGCATCCTTTGCGGCCTTCTCGACCGCGGCGGTGCCACCGAGCACGATCAGGTCTGCGAGCGAGACCTTCTTCGCGCCGGACGAGGCGTTGAAGTCCTTCTGAATCGCTTCGAGCTTGCCGAGCACCTTGGAGAGCTGAGCGGGCTGGTTCACCTCCCAGTCCTTCTGCGGGGCGAGACGGATGCGCGCGCCGTTGGCGCCGCCGCGCTTGTCCGAGCCGCGGAACGTCGAGGCCGACGCCCAGGCGGTCGAAACCAGCTCCGACACGGACAGACCCGAGGCGAGGATCTTCGTCTTCAGCGAGGCGATGTCCTGTTCGCCGACCAGCTCGTGATTCACGGCCGGAATTGGATCCTGCCAGATCAGCGTCTCCTTCGGCACCAGCGGGCCGAGATAGCGCTGGATCGGACCCATGTCGCGGTGCGTGAGCTTGAACCAGGCGCGGGCGAAGGCGTCCGCGAATTGATCGGGATGCTCGAGAAAGCGTCGCGAGATCTTCTCATAGGCCGGATCGAAGCGGAGCGAGAGGTCCGTGGTCAGCATCGTCGGCCGATGCTTCTTCGACTTGTCGAAGGCATCAGGAATGATCGCCTCGGCATTCTTGGCCGTCCACTGGTGCGCGCCGCCGGGGCTCTTCGTCAGCTCCCATTCGTACTTGAACAGGTTCTCGAAGAAGTTGTTGCTCCACTTTGTCGGCGTGGTCGTCCATGTCACCTCGAGACCGCTGGTGATGGAATCGCCCGCAAGGCCCGTACCGTGCTTGCTCTTCCAGCCGAGGCCCTGATCTTCGAGCGCGCCCGCTTCCGGCTCCGGACCGACCAGCGACGGATCGCCCGCGCCGTGGGTCTTGCCGAACGTATGGCCGCCGGCGATCAGCGCGACGGTTTCCTCGTCGTTCATCGCCATGCGGAAGAAGGTCTCACGGATATCCTTGGCCGCGGCGATCGGATCCGGCTTGCCGTTCGGACCTTCCGGATTGACGTAGATGAGGCCCATCTGCACCGCGCCCAGCGGCTCGGCGAGCTGACGCTCACCGCTGTAGCGCTCATCGCCCAGCCAGGTCCCTTCGGGGCCCCAATAGAGCTCTTCGGGCTCCCAAACGTCGGCGCGGCCACCCGCGAAACCAAACGTCTTGAAGCCCATCGATTCCAGCGCGACGTTGCCCGCGAGCACCATCAGGTCGGCCCACGAAAGCTTGCGGCCGTATTTCTGCTTGATCGGCCACAGCAGCCGGCGCGCCTTGTCGAGGTTGGCGTTGTCGGGCCAGCTGTTGAGCGGCGCGAAGCGCTGCTGACCGGCGCCGGCGCCACCGCGGCCGTCGGTGATGCGGTAAGTGCCCGCGCTGTGCCAGGCCATGCGGATCATCAAGCCGCCGTAATGACCGAAGTCGGCCGGCCACCATTCCTGCGAGTCCGTCATCAGAGCGGTCAGGTCCTTGATGACCGCGTTCAGGTCGAGCGACTTGAACTCCTTGGCATAGTCGAATTCTTTACCCATCGGATCGGACAGGTCGGAATTCTTGTGCAGCACCTCGATATTGAGCTGCGTCGGCCACCAGTCGCGGTTTGAGCGCGCGGGTTTTCCGCCCGAAAACGGGCACTTCGAAGTGTCGTCCATGAATACCTCCTCTGGCGGCGGCGAACTCGCGCCCTTGACCAGGTAGAACCACTCTAAGCATCGCCTCCTATCAGGGGAAGTTGACTTTAATGATCGCTGCGATAGGATTTTCTGATGATAAACCTGACGCTGCGTCAGCTTCGCTATTTCGATGCGCTGGCGCGCCACGGCCATTTCGGCCGCGCCGCCGAGGCCTGCTCGATCTCACAGCCAGCCTTGTCGATGCAGATCAAGGAGTTGGAGGGGACCCTCGGTGGCCTGCTGCTGGAGCGTAGCGCGCGGCAGGTGGCGCTGACCCGGTTTGGCGAGGAGCTCGCGCAACGCGTCCGCGAAATTTTGCGCTCGGTCGATGAGCTCGGCGATTTCGCCCGGGCTTCACAGGATCGCTTCGCCGGCCGCCTGCGCATTGGCATGATCCCGACCATCGCGCCGTACCTCCTGCCCAAGATCACCAAGAATCTCACGCGCATGCATCCCGAGCTCGACATCCGCGTGCGCGAAACCATGACGCCGCGGCTGATCCAGGAGCTGGTCGAAGGCCGGCTCGACACCGCCATCGTCGCGCTGCCGGTGTCCGAGCCCTCGCTCACCGAGGTCGCGCTGTTCGACGAGAAATTCCTGCTGGTGCGGCCGGGCGCGGACGAGGGCACCCCGGTGCCGTCGCGCGAGATGATGCGCGAGATGCGGCTATTGCTGCTCGAAGAGGGGCACTGCTTCCGCGAACAGGCGCTGTCCTTCTGCAATATGCAATCGGCGCCGCCGCGCGAGATGCTGGATGCGAATTCGCTCTCGACGCTGGTCCAGATGGTCAGCGCCGGCATCGGCGTCACCCTGATTCCGGAGATGGCGGTGCCGGTGGAGACGCGATCGGCCTCGGTCTCGCTGGCGCGCTTCCGCGATCCCGAGCCATCCCGCACTATCGGCATGGTCTGGCGCAAGACCAGCCCGCTGGCGCGACAGCTGCTGCAAATCTCCGAAGTGGTGTGCCTGTCGGCCGGCAAGGCGCGCCCACGTCAGGCGGCGCGCAGCCTCACAGCCTGAGTTGCCGGATGTCGCAACCGATCATCCGCACCGCGCGCGCAGACGAACATGACGAGATCGCCCGCGTCTGGATGCTGAGCTGGGTCTCGACCGGCCTCGCCGAGGTCAGCGATTTCCTGCTGGCGAATCTCCGCGCCCGGATCCGACGCGAGATCGAGGACGGCTGGAGCCTGTTCGTCGCCGACGACAACGGCACGATCGCCGCGATGCTGGCGCTGCATCTGCCGAAGCGCTATCTCGACATGCTTTTCGTCGCGCCCGCTTATCAGGGCCAATCGCTCGGCCGGCGATTGCTCGCCTTCACACGCACGCAACTGCCTGACGAGATGTACCTGCGCTGCGTGCGCGAGAACGAAAAGGCTTGGCGCTGGTACGAGCGCGAAGGTTTCGTGTTCGAGAAGGAAGAGATCGAACCCTCGAACGGGTTCGTGATGAAATATTATCGATGGAAGAACAAGGGAGACGCGCCATGATCAAGCTTTATTGGTCACCCCGCTCGCGCTCGTTCACGACGCTCTGGTTGATGGAGGAGAGCGGTCTGCCTTACGAGCGCGTGCTGACCGACATCTCGATCAGCGCGCAGAAGGCGCCGGATTATTTGAAGATCAACCCGATGGGCAAAGTGCCGGCCTTGACCGACGGCGACGCCGCGCTCGGCGAGGCCGCTGCGATCTGCGCCTATATCGGCGATCGCTATCCCGAGACCAAGCTCGCTCCCGCTGTGACCGATCCGCGCCGCGCGCGCTATCTGCAATGGCTGTTCTTCTCGCCGAGCTGCATCGAGCCCGCCATCATCCAGATCTTCACCAAGATCGAGATCCCGACCTCGACCGCCGCCTGGGGCAGCGCGACGCAGGTCTTCGACGTGCTGGAAGCGGCGCTTCAGAAGGGACCGTGGATCTTGGGCGAGGATTTTTCCGCTGCTGACATCACCATCGGCTCGGGCCTGAACTTCGCAGTGCGTCTGTTCAAGATGGTGCCGTCGCGTCCGGTCTTCGACGCCTATCTCGCGCGCTGCATGGCCCGGCCGGCGTTCCAGCGCGCGGAGAAGATCGCGGCCGGCTAAATTTAGTCCGGCGACTTCAAGTCGTCCGGCTTCGGCATCAGGATGATGTTGTATCCGGAATCGACGTAGTGAATCTCGCCGGTCACGCCGCCCGACAGATCCGACAGCAGATACAGCGCCGAGCCGCCGAGCTCGTCGAGCGTGACGCCGCGGCGCAGCGGCGCATGTTTCTGCTGGAACGCGAACATCGCCCGCGCCTCACCGATGCCGGAGCCGGCGAGCGTACGGATGGGGCCTGCGGAGATTGCGTTGACGCGGATGCCGCGCGGCCCGAAATCCGCGGCGAGATAGCGCACCGAGGCTTCCAGCGCCGCCTTGGCCACACCCATCACGTTGTAATTCGGCATCGCCCGCATCGAGGCGCCGAAGGTCAGCGTGATCATGCTGCCGCCCTCTGTCATCAGCTCGGCGGCGCGCTTGGCGACTTCAGTGAACGAGAAGCAGGAGATCACCATGGTGCGCGAGAAATTCTCGCGGCTGGTGTCGGCGTAGCGGCCCTTCAGCTCGTTCTTGTCGGCGAAGCCGATCGCGTGGATCACGAAGTCGAGCTGGCCCCACTTGTCGCGGAGCGCTGCGAATGTGGCATCGACGCTGGTGATGTCCTCGACATCGCAAGGCAGCACCAGATCGACACCGAGCTGCTCCGCCAAGGGCTTGACGCGCTTGCCCAAGGCCTCGCCCTGGAAGGTGAAGGCCAGCTCGGCGCCCTGGGCATGCAGCGTCCTCGCCATGCCCCAGGCGATCGAATGATCATTGGCGATGCCCATGATCAGACCGCGCTTGCCTTTCATCAAACCTTCCATTGCTTCTTTGCTCCCACTATTCCGGGGTCATCGCCCGCGCAGGCAGGCGATCCAGTAATTCCCGAGGCGTATGTGATAGATCGAGAAAGCCACGGCGTACTGGATGCCCGCCTTCGCGGGCATGACAGCATCGCTAAATCACACATCCAGCCGGCTAAACAC
Organism: Bradyrhizobium sp. 179; assembly: GCF_023073535.1. Classification (NCBI taxonomy): domain Bacteria; kingdom Pseudomonadati; phylum Pseudomonadota; class Alphaproteobacteria; order Hyphomicrobiales; family Nitrobacteraceae; genus Bradyrhizobium; species Bradyrhizobium sp. 179. The sequence goes on from NZ_JADPJR010000116.1 coordinate 228,127, forward strand.
CAGAGTGGCGTTGGTGCCGCCGAAGCCGAAGGAGTTCGACAGCACGGTGCCGATCTTGACGTTGTCGATGCGCTTGCGCACGATCGGCATATCCGCGAACACGGGATCGAGCTCCTGGATGTGCGCGCTCTCGCAAATGAAGCCATTGTTCATCATCAGCAGCGAATAGATCGCCTCCTGCACGCCGGTGGCGCCCAGGGAGTGGCCGGTCAGCGCCTTGGTCGCGGAGATCGGCGGGCACTTCTCGCCGACGCCGAACACCCTTCGGATCGCCTCGATCTCCGGCGGATCGCCGGCAGGCGTCGAGGTCGCGTGCGGATTGATGTAGTCGACTTTGGTCTTCACCGTCGACATCGCCATGCGCATGCAGCGCTCGGCGCCTTCGCCTGATGGTGCAACCATGTCGTAACCGTCCGAGGTCGCGCCATAACCGACGATCTCGCCATAGATGCGCGCACCGCGCGCCTTGGCATGCTCGAGCTCTTCCAGCACCAGCACGCCGGCGCCGCCGGCGATGACGAATCCATCGCGATTGACGTCGTAGGGACGCGAGGCCGTGGCGGGCGTGTCATTGTACTTCGAGGACATCGCACCCATGGCATCGAACAGCACCGATAGCGACCAGTCCAGCTCCTCGCAGCCGCCTGCGAAGATGACGTCCTGCTTGCCGATCTGGATCGTCTCGTAGGCATTGCCGACGCAATGGTTCGAGGTCGCGCAGGCCGAGGAGATCGAGTAGTTCACGCCCTTGATCTTGAACCAGGTCGCCAGCGTCGCGGAGGCCGTGGAGGACATCGCCTTAGGCACCGCAAACGGGCCGACGCGCTTCGGCCCCTTGGTGCGGGTGATGTCGGCGGACTCGACGATGGTTCGCGCCGAGGGGCCGCCGGAGCCCATGATGATGCCGGTGCGGATGTTGGAGACTTCGTCGGGCGACAGACCGGAATCCTGGATCGCCTGCTCCATCGCGACGTGATTCCACGCCGCGCCCTGACCGAGGAAACGCATGGCGCGGCGGTCGACCACCGTCGATGGATCGAGTGTGGGCTCGCCTTGTACCTGCGAACGGAAGCCGAGCTCGGCATATTTCTCAGCCCGCGAAATGCCCGACTTCGCCTCGTGAAGGCTCGCAAGCACTTCCTGGGTGTTGTTTCCGATCGACGAGACGATGCCCATCCCGGTGACCACAACCCGCCTCATGACAGCCTCGCCTCAATCGTTGCCTTCTTGGTGATGCGCTCAGCCCAGGCTCGTGCCCTGCTTGAACAGGCCGACCTTCAGATCCTTGGCGCGATAAATAATCTGGTCATCGACCGAAAGCCACCCGTCGGCGATACCGAGCACGAGCTTTGCGCGCATCACGCGTTTGATATCGACGTTGTACACAACCTTGCGCGCGTCGGTCAGCACCTGGCCGCCGAACTTCAGCTCGCTGAGGCCGAGCGCGCGGCCGCGACCTTCGCCGCCGCTCCAGCCGAGATAAAAGCCGACCATCTGCCACAGCGCATCAAGTCCGAGGCAGCCGGGCATCACCGGGTCGTTTTTAAAGTGGCAGCCGAAGAACCAGAGGTCGGGCTTCACGTCGAGCTCGGCGCGCACCAAGCCCTTGCCGAACTCCCCGCCATTGTCGGCAATTTCCGTGATGCGGTCGAACATCAGCATCGGCGGCAGCGGCAACTGAGCATTGCCCGGGCCGAACATTTCGCCGCGGGCACACGCCAGCAGATCTTCGTATTCGTAACCGTTGCGCCTGTTCAGCATGCACGAGCCTCTGTTCTAATCCCGATTGAGCGGCGTTTTTTGGCGAAAATGGGCCCCGTCTCGGTCGGAGAGCAACGCCAATTGCCATCGTCAGGGGTACCTCCCGCAAGCCCGGATGGACTGCGGACCGGGCCACCATGCTTGGCTGCGCCAAATCGGCTAGGCGGAACCGCGCGCTCTCTAACACAGGCCATTTCGAGTGGCAAAGCGCGTCTATGAAGGTAAAATGACCGGCGCTTCGCGCGGTTCCAAGTTTGATTAGAACCTCTCTACTTGCGAGAAACTTGCACCTGCATCTTTCTGTCCTTATATTGCAGAGACATATAGTTCACGCGTGCCCGAAATCTGGATAATGAGCGAGAATACCGCGCCCCCTCACGACGACGACGTGCATTCCGCAGCCCTCTTGTCCGGCCGCCAGCCGGCCCTGACCGGTTGCCCGTGGCACGACGTCAACGAAATGCTCCAGTCCGCCGGGCTCCGTCCGACGCGCCAGCGCATGGCGCTCGGCTGGCTCCTGTTCGGCAAGGGTGCGCGCCACCTCACGGCTGAAATGCTCTACGAGGAAGCGACGCTGGCCAAGGTTCCGGTGTCGCTGGCGACCGTCTACAACACGCTGAACCAGCTCACCGATGCCGGCCTGCTCCGTCAGGTCAGCGTCGACGGCACCAAGACCTATTTCGACACCAACGTCACCACCCACCACCACTATTACCTCGAGAACAGCCATGAGCTGGTGGATATCGAGGATCCGCATCTGGCACTGTCCAAGATGCCCGAGGTGCCCGAGGGTTACGAGATCTCGCGCATCGACATGGTCGTGCGCCTGCGCAAGAAGCGCTGAGATTTGCTGAGATAATCTGAGATCGTCATGGCCGGGCTTGTCCCGGCCATTTTTCGTTTGCCCCGTCGTTCCGGGATGACACCTGCGGCGTCAATTCACCTGCTCGTCCGAGTACACGCCCCAGAGGCGCTCCTGCTGGATCCAGCCGTCGAAGCCGTTGCCGGTGACGTGACACCAGCCTGCGCTGCACTTCTTCACTTGCGTGACGACGCCGGCCTGGAGCTTGGCTGCGACCGCGCTGTCGGGATCGGGACGGTCGTAGATCGGCGCGAGGTCGTCCTTGTGCTTCATGGTGACGACCGCGGTACGGCGGCCCGACAGCAACGAGTGATAGACCCAGCCCTCGGCGCCTTCGGAATCACGCACCCGGCGCCAGTTCTCGAATTCAGCAGTGATTTCCACCGGCAGGCCGGCACGGGTATAGACCCAGGCCACGTCATTGTCCTTGGTCGGACCGGCGCGAACGTTGACGTGATCCGACTTGAGACTGACATAGCGCGGCACCGGCAGCCCGCTGGCGGTCTGGGGGGTGTTGTCCTTCGCCGAATGCGAGGGGCTGACCGAGGCAATCAACCAGGTGCAAACGAGCGCCATCACCGAACAAAAACGCCCCAACGCCATCAACCCGTCTCCTGTCGAAGACCCGCCCGAGGCGGATCCTCACCCCAAAATCCAAAACCCTGCCGCGTCAGCCCCTGTCCCGCCCCACGCGGATGTTCCCCAGAGCCAGGTCCGCAAGCCCTGACCCGTGGTTCTTGTCTTGGCCCGGCCTTCTGCTAGAGAGGACGGACGCTTTGAACAACCAGTTTGCCCCGATTTTCCGGCCGGAAATATCGGGAGAGCTTGAAGGAAACGCCGGGGACGACACGGCAAGGGCAGTGTCGAACAACCGGGTTAATGAGGCCTCAACGGCCGGCTTTTGGTGACAGAGGCGGGCTGCGAGGCCTCATGAGGGCAGGACATGTCGGTGAAGAAAAAGCCCCTCGTCGTTGTAACGCGCAAGCTGCCGGACTCGGTCGAGACGCGCATGCGCGAGCTGTTCGACGCGCGGATCAATCTCGACGACACGCCGATGTCGGCCGAGCAGATCGCGCAAGCCGCGCGCACCGCCGACGTGCTGGTTCCGACCGTGACCGACCACATCAGTGCCGATGTCATCAATCAGCCAGACTGCAAGCTCCGCCTGATCGCCAATTTCGGCAATGGCGTGGACAATATCGACGTCGAAGCCGCGCATGCCCGCGGCATCACCGTCACCAACACGCCAAAAGTTCTGACCGAAGACACCGCCGACATGACCATGGCGCTGATCCTCGCCGTACCCAGGCGGATGATCGAAGGCGCTTCGATCCTGACGGAAGGAAAGCCCTGGGCAGGCTGGTCGCCGACCTGGATGCTCGGCCATCGCATCGGGGGAAAACGGCTCGGCATCATCGGCATGGGCCGCATCGGCCAGGCGGTGGCGCGCCGCGCCCGCGCCTTCGGCCTGCAGATCCACTATCACAACCGCCGCCCGGTCGCGCCGAAGATCGCCGAGGAGCTGGGCGCGACCTATTGGGAGAGCCTCGACCAGATGCTGGCGCGGATGGACATCATCTCGGTGAACTGTCCGCACACGCCGGCGACCTATCATTTGCTCTCGGCGCGGCGACTGAAGCTGATCCGGAAAGACGCCTACATCGTCAACACCGCTCGCGGCGAAGTGACCGACGAGGACACGCTGATCAAGCTGATCGAAGGCGGCGAGATCGGCGGCGCCGGCCTCGACGTCTACGAGCATGAGCCCGCGGTCAACCCAAAACTGGTGCGGCTCGCCAAGGCGGGCAAGGTGACGCTGATGCCGCATATGGGCTCCGCCACCATCGAAGGCCGCGTCGAGATGGGCGAGAAGGTCATCATCAACATCCGCACCTTCCTCGATGCCCACAAGCCGCCGGATCGCGTGCTGCCGAGCATGCTCTAGGATCCATCCGTCTTGCGCTTCCGCCAACCTGCGACGAAATCGATGAAGGCCCGCAGCGCCGGCGGCACCTGGCGGCGGCTCGGATAGTAGAGGAGCGGTCCGGGAAACGGCTCGCACCAGTCCTCCATGAGGCTGACCAGCGCGCCGGACTTCACGGCGTCATGGACGTAGCCATCGAGCGTTGCCCAGATGCCGGCGCCGTCGAGTACAGCGCGCATGGCAAGATTCATATTGGTCGAAATCAGCTTGGCCGGCGGATCCACCTTCACGATTTGGCCGGCCTTCTCGAATTCCCAATCGTGCATGACGCCGCTCGAGTAGCGTGCGCGGATGCAATCATGGTCGAGCAGGTCCCTCGGATGTTTCGGCCTGCCGCGGCGCGCGACGTAGTCGGGCGATGCGACGACGATATAGCGCTGCGAGCCGCTTAGCGGAATCGCCACCATGTCCTGCGCGAGATGTTCGCCATAGCGCACGCCGGCATCGTAGCCGGCACTGACGATGTCGACGAAACCGCTCTCGGAAACGATGTCGAGATCGATTTGCGGATATGCTGCGAGGAACGGCCCCGCCATCGGCGCCAGCACGAGGTCGACCGCCGGCGGCGGCGCATTGATACGCAGGCGGCCCGAGGGGACCTCGCGCAGGCCCCGCACCAGATCCAAGGCCTCGCTGACGTCGCGCAAGGCGGGTGCGACGCGCGATAGCAGCAGTTCGCCCGCCTCGGTCAGCGCGACGCTGCGGGTGGTGCGGTTCATCAGGCGGACGCCGAGGCGCCCCTCCAGGTCCCGAAGCCGCTGGCTAAGGCTCGATACCGACACGCGAATATCTTGCGCCGCACGCCGGAAATTGCGGGTGCGGGCGATCGCCACGAAGACATCGAGATCGCGCAGGTCAGGCTCGGCCATTATTCGCTAGAATGAACAAGCTATTCTGGATTGTCCAGCTTATCGGCGCAATGGCCCAAGGGCATATCTGGCCTCGTCACGCGGCGCAGCCTGCCGCATCTTTCGAGGAGAGCCATCATGGAACAGCGCAAACTCGGTTCAACCGGCCCCACCGTTTCCGCCTTTGGGCTCGGCTGTATGGGCATGTCAGACCTCTACGGCCCCGCCGATCGCGGCGAGGCCATCGCCACGGTCCATGCGGCGCTCGATGCCGGCATCACACTGCTGGATACCGGCGACTTCTACGCCATGGGCCACAACGAGATGTTGGTCCGCGAGGCGCTGAAGGATACGTCACGCGACAAGGTCCAGATCAGCGTCAAATTCGGCGCGCTGCGCGGCCCGGCCGGCGAATTCGCCGGCATGGATTGCCGCCCCATAGCGATCAAGAATTTCCTGGCCTATACGCTGCAACGTCTCGGCACCGAGTATATCGACATCTACCGCCCGGCGCGGCTCGATCCGAACGTACCGATCGAGGAGACCATCGGCGGCCTCGCCGAACTGGTGAAGGCCGGCTACATCAGGCATATCGGCCTGTCCGAGGTCGGCTCCGACACCATCCGCCGCGCGCATGCCGTGCACCCGATCGCCGATCTCCAGATCGAATACTCGCTGATCGAGCGCGGCATCGAACGCGATATCCTCAAGACCTGCCGCGAGCTCGGCATTGGCATCACGGCCTATGGTGTGCTGGCGCGCGGACTGATCAGCGGCCATTGGACGAAGGACAGCGGCAAGGCCGGCAAGGACTACCGGCTGATGACACCGCGTTTCCAGGGCGCGAACCTCGACGCCAACCTCGCGCTGGTGGAGCAGCTTCGCGCGGTGGCGAACGAGATCCGCGCAACGCCGGCACAGGTTGCGATCGCCTGGGTGGCGGCGCAGGGCCAGGAGATCGTACCGCTGGTCGGCGCGAGAACCCGCACCCGTCTGGCCGAAGCACTCGGCGCAACCAAGGTGACGCTGACACAGGCTCATCTCGCAGCGCTGGCAAAGGCATTTCCGCCGGATGTCGCCGCCGGCACGCGCTATGCGGCCGAACAGATGGCGCATCTCGACAGCGAGAAGCCGGCCACGCGGTAGCGGCGATCAGGTGCGATGGGCGCTGAGATCAGTGATGACGGGCCCATCGCCGTTGAGCGGATTGGCGGGATCGCGCCCATAGCGCAGCGTCTCGAAGCGCATCGCGCGCGCATCGATCATCAGGAGGCGGCCGATGAGGCCGTCGCCAAAGCCGACGATCTCGCGGATCGCCTCCAGCGCCATCATCGAGCCGAGCACGCCCGCCAGCGCTCCCATGACGCCGGCCTCCGCACAGGCCGGCACCGTGCCAGGCGGCGGCGCCTCGGGAAACAGGCAGCGATAGGTCGGATTAAATTCGCCCTGCTCGTTCATCTCATGTGCACGGATGGTGGTGAGCGAGCCGTCGAAGGTGCCGAGCGCCGCCGTGATCAGCGGCCGCTTTGCAAAGAAGCAGGCGTCTGAGACCAGATAGCGCGTTGAGAAATTATCGGAGCCGTCGAGCACGAGGTCGTAATCGCCGATCAGGCCGAGTGCATTGTCGGCGTTGAGCCAGGTGGCGTGGCCGACGAATCGGACATGCGGATTGAGTGCCGCGATCCGCTCGGCCGCGCTTTCGACCTTGTGCCGGCCGATGTCGGGCGTCGTATGGATCACCTGTCGCTGGAGGTTGGACAGCGACACCACGTCGTCATCGACCACGCCCAGCGTGCCCACGCCGGCGGCGGCCAGATACATCAAGGCGGGCGCGCCGAGCCCGCCGGCGCCGATCACCAGCACCGAGGCCCGCTTCAGCGCAGCCTGTCCGGGACCGCCGACGTCGCGCAGCACGATATGACGGGCATAGCGTTCGAGTTCGTCCGGGCTCAGCATCGTCGTCCGCCTCTCTACACCCTCGCTATCGACCCTCGTGGTGCGGAGCGCGGAACGCGCTCTCCGGACGATGCTTCGCATCGCCCGGCGAACCATGAGGGCCCGGATCTCGCCTGCGGCCATTCTTCGAGACGCCGCTTGCGCGGCTCCTTCAGGATGAGCGGCACCGTCTGAACCACCGCGAGATTGGTCGCGACCAACGAGATGTGCTTCAATGACATGGCGTTCAATGGGCTGGCTGGATTTGTCATGAGATCGATGCTTGCGGCAACACTGATGTTTGCGGCCGCCACAGGCGCGAACGCCCAGATGACGGCGCCACAGGTCGCCGGTACCAAGCCGAAGACGGTCCAGACCGTGCCGACCCAGCCTCCCGCGATGCAGACTCCGTCGGCCACAATGGATGCCATGGCAAGAGCTGAGCGGCTGGCGCTTCAGTCAGACCTCGCCTGGGTCGGCCAGTATAATGGCGCCATCACCGGCGACGCCAGTGAGCGCATGGTCAATGCTATCAAGGAGTACCAGAAGGCCAAGGGCGGCAAGCCGACCGGCGTGCTCAATCCGCAGGAGCGCGCCGCGCTGGCCGAGGCGGCACGAAAGAAACAGGAGAGCGTCGGCTGGAAGATCGTGACCGAGCCGACCACCGGCGCCCGGCTCGGCATCCCCGGCAAGCTGGTGCCGCAGCAGGCGAGCGACGCCAGCGGCGCGAAATGGACTTCCCCGACCGGCACGGTTCAGGTGCTGCTCAGCCGCCGCAAGGAGGTGAAGCCGACATCGGCGAAGCTCGCCGATCTGGAGAAGGAGCCGTCTGGGCGCAAGGTCGATTACACCGTGGTCAAGCCCGACTTCTTCGTGCTGTCGGGATTGCAGGGTCTGAAGAAGTTCTACGTCCGCGGCACCTTCAAAGGCGACGAGGTTCGCACCATGACGATCCTCTACGACCAGGCAGCCGAGACCATTGTCGAGCCGGTCGTGATCGCGATGTCGAGCGCCTTCAATGCGTTTCCGTCGGGGCCACAAGCCGCGCCGCCGCCGCGCAAGACCGTCGATTACGGCACCGGAATTGTCGTCAGCGACGATGGCGCGATCGTCGCCGACCGCCTCGTCACCGATGGCTGTCTCACCATCACGATCGGCGGCTATGGCAGTGCCGACCGTCTCGCCGAGGACAAGGAGCACGATCTGGCGCTCCTGCACGTCTACGGCGCACGCGGCCTGAAGCCGCTCAGCCTCGCCGGCGGCGCAGCGAAGGCGAGTGTCGATGTCATCGGCATCGCCGATCCACAGAGCCAGGGCGGCGCGGCCGGCGTGTCGAGCCTCAAGGCTGCGCTGGCGCGGGTGACAAACGGCAGTTCCGCGCTGTCGCCTCCGCCGGCGCTCGGCTTCTCCGGCAGCCCGGCCATCGGCGCCGACGGCAGGTTTGCGGGCATCGCGCTGCTGAAGCCGGTGACGGTCGCAGGTCCCGCCACATCGGTGCCGGCGTCACAGGCGGTGCTGATCGCCGCGGAGACGGTGCGCGATTTCCTCAAGGCGAACGGTGTCGCGGCGAATGGCACATCGACGGATGCCAAAGCCGCGGTCGTCCGCGTGATCTGCGTGCGGAAGTAGGGTGCTGCAAGCATCTCCACTCTCGTGTCCCGGACGCGCTGCAGGCGTTGATGGCAGTGGTGAGACCGATGTAGCCGCGAGCTCCCGACCCTCTAGCGCGAGAGGGCGCGCACCGTGTCTCGATCAGCACGGCCAGTTATTTCTGGCATTTCGGGCACCAGAAGGTCGACCGGCCATTCTGCGTAAACCGCTTGATCGTGCCGCCGCAGCGAGGCGTCGTGCATTTCTCGCCTTCGCGGTCGTAGACCTTGAAGGAGTGCTGGAAATAGCCGAGCTCGCCCGAGGTCTGGCGATGGTCGCGCAAGCTCGATCCCCCGGCCTTGATCGCATCGTTCAGCACGGTGTGGATCGCGCCGACCAGGCGCTTGGCATGGTCCGTCGGCTCACCCTTCTTGGTCGATAGAGTCGCGGCGATCTGGCGCGGCGAAAGATGCGAGCGGTGCAGCGCTTCGCAGACATAGATGTTGCCGAGCCCCGCCACCACACGCTGGTCGAGCAGCGCCGCCTTCAAGCTCGTAGTCTTGCCGGCACAGGACCGTGCCAGCATCGCGGCATCGAACTCGTTGCCGAGCGGCTCGGGACCGAGTCCGCGCAGCAGCGGCTCTTCATCAAGCGCATCGCGCGCGATCACTTTCATGTAACCGAAGCGGCGCGGGTCGTTGAAGACGATGTCAGCGCCGGAGGACATCCGAAACAGCACGTGGTCGTGCGCGGAATCCTTGGCCCGCGGATAGTGAAACTCGCCAGGCTGCGCGTCGTTGTCCGGTCTGATGACACGAAACGAACCCGACATGCCCAGATGCATCAAGAGCACGTCGCCGGAGGCGAGATCGGCCATGAGATATTTTGCGCGGCGGCCGAGGCCGGTGACGACCTGCCCCTTGAGCCGCGCGACGAAGTCCGGCTGGAACGGAAAGCGCAAATCCGCCCGCCGGGCCTCCGCCTTGAGGATTTTCGCTCCCTCCATGACGGGCTGAAGGCCGCGGCGGACAGTCTCGACTTCGGGCAATTCAGGCATGTTCGGGCATTCACCTTATGAGAGCGGTGTGATAGCGCCATTGCGACGGGCGCGCTATGGTCCGCCAGTGGAGTAGAGTAATGGATCGGCCGGGCGAAACCACGCATTTTGGCTTCAGGGACGTGCCCTTGGGAGACAAGCAGACGCTGGTGAACGACGTGTTTCACAGCGTGGCCGCGCGCTATGATCTGATGAACGATCTGATGTCCGGTGGCCTGCACCGGGTCTGGAAGGACATCATGATCAACGCGCTCGACCCGCCGAGGAGCGAGCGGCCGTTCGCACTGCTCGACGTCGCCGGCGGCACCGGCGACATCTCGTTCCGCGCCGCCAAGGCGGCAGGCGCTGGCTTCCACGCCACCGTCTGCGACATCAACACCGACATGCTGGCCGTCGGCCGCGAGCGCGCTTCCAAGCGGCATCTCGAGACTCAGGTCGATTTTGTTGAGGGCAACGCCGAAGCACTCGCCTTTGCCGATCGCAGCTTCGACGCATACACGATCGCTTTCGGCATTCGCAACGTGCCGCGGATCGATCTGGCGCTGCGCGAGGCCTATCGGGTGCTGAAGCCGGGCAGCCGCTTCCTGTGCCTGGAGTTCTCGACCGTCGACATGCCCGGGCTCGATCGCCTCTACGACTTGTTCTCGTTCAAGGTGATCCCGCCGCTTGGCCGCATGGTCACGGGCGACGCCGAGTCCTACCAGTACCTCGTCGAATCGATCCGCAAGTTTCCAAAGCCCGGCGCCTTCGCCGACATGATCCGCGACGCCGGCTTTTCTCGCGTCAGCTGGCAGACACTCACCGGCGGTATCGTCGCACTGCATTCAGGCTGGCGTTTGTGATCTCTGCCATCACCCACATTTCGCGCCTGATCCGCGCCGCGTTCGTGTTCGCGCGCGAGGGCGTGTTCGGTTCGGTCGATCCGAGCCTGGTGCCGCCGCCCGGGCAACTCGCGCTGAAGCTTGCGCGCCTCATCGAGCGGCGCGGCGTCAAGCACGGCCCAAGGATATCGCGCGCCCTCACCCGCATGGGCCCGGCCTATCTCAAGCTCGGGCAGTTCCTGGCAACGCGCCCCGACGTCGTCGGCGTCATCATCGCGCGCGACCTCGAAAGCCTCCAGGACCGCCTGCCGCCGTTTTCGCAAGCCGAAGCGGAAGCCACGATCACGATATCGCTGGAACGGCCGCTGAAAGATGTGTTTGCAAGCTTCGGCCCGCCGGTCGCCGCCGCCTCGATCGCACAGGTGCATCGCGGCGAGGTCTTGCGGGGCGGCATCCGTAGGCCGGTGGCGATCAAGGTGCTCCGGCCCAATGTCGCCGCACGTTTCCGCCGCGACCTCTCCGACTTTTTCTTCGTCGCGCACAAGGCCGAAGCCTATTCGGCCGAGGCGCGGCGCCTGCGCCTCGTCGAAGTCATCAACACCATGTCGCGTTCGGTCGCGATGGAGATGGACCTCCGGCTCGAAGCCGCCGCGCTGTCGGAGATGGCGGAGAACACGCGCGACGATCCTGACTTCCGCGTGCCGACCGTCGACTGGGACCGCACCACACACAACGTGCTGACGCTGGAGTGGATCGACGGCATCGCGCTGAACGACCACAAGCGCCTTGCGGAGGCGCAGGTCGACCTGCCCGATCTCGGCCGCAAGGTGATCCAAAGCTTTTTGCGGCACGCGCTACGCGACGGCTTCTTCCACGCCGACATGCATCCGGGCAATCTGTTCCTGGACGATGCCGGCCGTCTCGTCGCAGTCGATTTCGGCATCATGGGCCGGCTCGGCATGAAGGAGCGGCGCTTCCTCGCCGAGATCCTGCTCGGCTTCATCACCCGCGACTACCGCCGCGTCGCCGAGGTGCATTTCGAAGCCGGCTATGTGCCCGCGCATCATTCGGTCGAGAACTTCGCGCAAGCGATCCGCGCCATCGGTGAGCCGATCCACAACCGCACCGCCGAGGAAATCTCGATGGCGCGGCTGCTGACGCTGCTGCTCGAGGTCACCGGCCTGTTCGACATGACGACGCGGCCCGAGCTGATCCTGCTTCAGAAGACCATGGTCGTGGTCGAGGGCGTGGCGCGCGCTTTCGATCCCAAGCTGGATATCTGGAAGGTTGCCGATCCCGTGGTGCGCGAATGGATCCAGCGCAACCTCGGTCCGATCGGCCGGGTCCAGGGCGCGATGGCGGGGACCGGGGACATTGCGCGGGTGCTGATGCGGCTGCCGGAGATTGCCGAGCGGTCGGTGAAGGTGCTGGAGCAGCTCGAGACCATGACGCGGGACGGCATAAGGCTGTCGCCGGAGAGCATCGCGGCGATGGGGCGCAGCGAGGGCCGCAAGAACCGCTGGCGCACCGTGGCGCTCTGGATCATCGCCGCGACCTTCATCGGCATCCTGATCGCCGTCCGGAATCTATGATTGCACTGCAATCACACGAATGATAGCATCGCGATCATTCCGTGTTGGAGGGCGTCATGGCAAGCCTGACCATCCGCAAGCTCGACGACGCCGTCAAAACCTATCTGCGGCTGCGCTCGGCCAAGAACCGCAGGTCGGTCGAGGAAGAGGTCCGGGTCATCCTGCGGGAGTTGATCGAGGGCCGCGAGGAGCCGCTGACGCCGTTTGCGGTCCCACCTGCGGCATCATCCTCAGCTCCGACACCGCAACGTACCGGCGCCGTTCCCGAGGCCAGCGTCACCCTGATCATCGGCGGCGGCATCGCGGCCTATAAATCGCTCGACCTGATCCGCCGGCTGAAGGAACGCCGCGTCGAGGTTCGCTGCGTGCTGACCAAGGCGGCGCAGCAATTCGTCACGCCGCTGGCGGTGAGCGCGCTGTCGCATGAGCGCGTCTACACCGACCTGTTCGACCCGCAGAGCGAGTTCGACGCCGGCCATATACGGCTGGCGCGCGACTGCGACCTGATCGTGGTGGCGCCGGCGACCGCCGACCTCCTGGCCAAGATGGCAAATGGTCACGCCGATGATCTCGCCAGCGCCGTCCTACTCGCCACCAATCGCAAGGTGCTGCTGGCGCCGGCGATGAATCCGCTGATGTGGAGCAACGCGGCGACACGCCGCAACGTCGCGCAGCTTCAGCGCGACGGTGCGGTGTTGACCGGACCCAATTCCGGCGAGATGGCGGAAGCCGGCGAGGCCGGCATCGGCCGTATGTCGGAAGCCATCGAGATCGCCAATGCCGCCGAGCGGCTGCTGCGGCCGCCGGTGCCGCGCCCGCTCGCCGGCAAGCGCGTGCTCATCACCGCAGGTCCCACGCATGAGCCGATCGATCCGGTGCGCTACATCGCCAACCGCTCCTCCGGCAAGCAGGGCTTTGCCATTGCCGCCGCCGCGCAGGCCGCGGGCGCCGAGGTGATTTTGGTGAGCGGTCCGGTCGACCTCGACGACCCCCAAGGCGTGACGGTGAAGCATGTGGAATCGGCACAGCAGATGCTGGAGCAGGTGCAGGCGGCGCTTCCCGTCGACGTCGCGATCTTCGCCGCCGCGGTCGCCGACTGGCGCGTCGCCAACCAGGGCGAACAGAAGCTGAAGAAGACCTCGGCCGGCATGCCACCGCTTCAGCTCGTCGAAAACCCCGACATCCTCGCTACCATCTCCAAGCTGGCCGACAAGCGCCCGCCGCTGGTGATCGGCTTTGCCGCCGAGACCGAGCATCTCATTGAGAACGCCAAATCAAAACTTGCCCGCAAGGGCTGCGACTGGATCGTCGCCAACGACGTCTCGCCGGCCACCGGCGTGATGGGCGGCGATCGCAACACCGTGCACCTGATCAGCCGCAAGAATGGCGCGAAGGACGGCGAGTTTGCAGTTGATTCCTGGCCGGTGATGACCAAGGAACAGGTCGCCATCGAACTGGTCGCGCATGTCGCAAAGACCGTGACCGACAAATCCCGGGAGCCGGCATCTTGAGCACGAAAGTCACGGTCGAACTGCAACGCCTCGCGCATGCCGACGGCCTGCCGCCGCCGGCCTATCAGACCGCCGAGGCCGCCGGCCTTGACCTGATGGCTGCGGTTCCGGACAGCGAGCCCTTGACGCTCGCGCCCGGTCAATATGCGCCGGTACCGACGGGCCTCGCGATCGCCTTGCCGCCCGGGCACGAGGCGCAGGTGCGGCCGCGCTCGGGGCTTGCGGCCAAGCACGGCGTCACCGTGCTGAACTCGCCCGGCACGATCGACGCGGACTATCGCGGCGAGATCAAGGTGATCCTGATCAATCATGGCCAGGCCCCCTTCGTGATCAAGCGCGGCGAGCGCATCGCCCAGATGGTGATCGCGCCCGTGGTGCAGGCCGCGCTGGTTCCCGTCGCCACCTTGTCGGCGACCGATCGCGGCGCCGGCGGGTTCGGCTCGACCGGCCGCTAAGGCACGATAGCTCCGGCCGAATCACCCGAGGAACTACGTGCGTTGGAACAACGTGCCCGGCATTTTTGGGGGGCCGCCTTTGCGTTCACGATCTGGACTCTTACCGGCGGAGTCACGGTGAGGGTATTGTCTTTTGATTCGCGCGCGACGGGGGTCGTCGCGCGCAAATCCGTGCGATCTTGGGGCAACTATGTCAGGCGTGATCGTGTCGATGCGTCGGACGCTGCTGTCGTGCACATCGTTGGTGCGCAACGGCTTGTTGGGAGGCGCTTTGGCGGCGCTGCTGCCGGCTGCGCCGGCTGAGGCCGCCGACCTCGTCGACACTCTCTCCATCATGCTGGATTTCAACCGGCAGGAACTCGCGGTGCTCGCCACTGCGCTGGCCCTGCTCGGCTTCTCGGTGATGGCCGCGATCCTGTTGATGCGCACGCGCGTGCGCACGGCGAAGAACGAGGCGCGGCTGCGCGCGCGAATCGGGGAACTGCAACTTCAGGCCGATCGCTTCGGCGCCCTGCTGTTCGCCGAGCCGCAGATCCTGATCTCCTGGGCGGCCGGCGACAATCGCGCGCAGATTTCCGGTGACATCTCCATGGTGCTGCCGCGCGATTCCTCGCCGCAACGCGTGCTCGCATTCGGAACCTGGCTGCCGCCGGAACCCGCGCTCCAGATGGATCATGCGGTCGATGCGCTGCGCGAGCGCGGCGATGGGTTCCAACTGACGCTGACGACTGCGCATGGCCACACGCTCGAGGCCATCGGCCGCGCCATCGGCGGCCAGGCCATTGTCCGGATTCGCGAACTCTCCGGGCTCCGGCGCGATCTGGCCGAGACCAATCTGCGTTACAAGGCGCTCTCCGACGAGACCGAGATGCTGCGTGGCTTCGCCGCCGCAGCACCCTGGCCGATCTGGGCCAAGGGGGAGAATGGCGCACTGACCTACGCCAACCCCGCCTATGTCCGAGCGACTGAGGCGAACAGCATCATCGATGCCCAGGAGCGCAAGCTCGAGCTGCTCGACAGCGCCAACCGCACCGCGATGGACCGGGGGCTGAAGGACGCCGCCAACTTCACCTCGCGGCTGCCGATCGTGATCGGTGGTGAGCGGCGCATGTATGACGTGCGCGCGGTCAATGTCGGCAGCGGCAGTGTCGGCGTCGCCATCGATGCCAGCGAGGCAGACGCGCTGAGCTCGGCCCTCGTACGCATGGCGGAAGCGCATCGCCGCACGCTGGACCAGCTCTCCTCGGGCGTTGCCGTGTTCGATGGCCAGCGGCGCCTCGCCTTCTACAACGATTCCTATCGGCGGCTGTGGGACCTCGACCGCACCTTCCTCGACGCCAACCCTGATGATTCCAGTGTGCTCGACCAGCTCCGCGCCGCGCGCAAATTGCCGGAGCAGCCGGACTTCCGCGCCTGGAAGGCCAAGCTGCACGAAGCCTATCGCGCGGTCGAGACCGCCAAGGACACCTGGTACCTTCCCGACGGCCGCGCGCTTTCGGTCGTCACCACGCCGAACCCCGAAGGCGGCGTCACCTATCTGTTCGACGACGTCACCGAGAGCCTCGAGCTCGCCCGCCGCTTCGACGGCATGATCCGGGTTCAGCGCGAGACGCTGGACAGCCTCGCGGAAGGCGTCGCGGTGTTCGGCAGCAACGGCAAGGCGCAGCTGTTCAATCCGGCCTTTGTCCGGATGTGGAAGCTGTCCAGCGATGCCATGCGCGACGAGCCGCACATCCAGACGGTCGAAGCCTGGTGTCATCAGCTCTACGACAATCCCGTGGTCTGGCGCCAGATCCGCGAAGCCATCACCTCGATCGAGAACCGCGCCGACGTGCCGCTGAAGCTGGAACGCAAGGACGGCAGCGTGCTCGATGGCATGATCCGCCCGCTGCATGACGGCGCGACCATGCTGACGTTCCAGGACATCACCGACACCGAAAATGTCGAACGCGCGCTGCGCGAGCGCAACGAGGCGTTGGAGGCCGCCGACCAGATGAAGGTGGATTTCGTCCACCACGTCTCCTACGAGCTGCGCTCGCCGCTCACCACCATCATCGGCTTCGCGCACTTCCTCAGCGATCCCTCGACCGGACCGCTGACGCCGAAGCAGGCCGAATATCTCGACTACGTCACCAAATCGACCAATGCGTTGCTGGCGCTGACCAACAACATCCTCGATCTCGCCACCATCGACGCCGGCGCGATGAAGCTGGAACTCGGCCCGGTCGACGTCAGCAAGGCCATCGAGCTCGCGGCCGAGGGTATCCAGGACCGCCTCGCCACTGACCGCATCCGCCTCAAGGTCGAGATCGCGCCCGACATCGGCAGCTTCATCGGCGACGAGAAGCGCGTGGTGCAGGTGCTCTATAACCTCCTTGCCAACGCAGTCGGGTTTTCTCCACAGGATTCCACCGTCGGCATCAGCGCACGCCGCACCGAGCGCAGCGTGGTCTTCACCGTGACAGATTCAGGGCCTGGAATACCTGCCGACATGAAGGACAAGGTGTTCAACTGGTTCGAAAGCCGCTCGCAGGGCTCACGTCACCGCGGCGCCGGGCTCGGCCTTTCGCTGGTGCGCTCCTTCGTCGAGCTGCATGGCGGCAAAGTTCGGGTGGACTCGATCGTCGGCCGGGGCACGGTCGTGATCTGCGACTTCCCGACCGACCAGGCGGCGCATCGCGACGCCGCCGAATGACCGAAGCAACCACATTCTCGGTCGCGCTCCACAACGAGACGGCTACCGCGCAATTGATGGCCGACCTCGCGCTGCTGGTCGGCCCCGGCGACGCCGTCACGCTCACTGGCGATCTCGGTGCCGGCAAGACCGCAGCCGCGCGCGCCCTGATCCGCTATCTCGCCGGTGACGAGACGCTGGAGGTTCCGAGCCCGACCTTCACGCTGGTGCAGGGCTACGAGCTGCCGCCCTTCCCCGTGATGCATGCTGACCTCTACCGCGTCGAGGACGAGAGCGAGCTCGAGGAGATCGGGCTGTCGCCGCTGCCCGACGCAACCCTCGTTCTGATCGAATGGCCAGAGCGTGCGCCGTCGGCGATGCCCGAAGACCGCATCGACATCGCGCTGACGCACCGGCCGGCGCTGGGCTCGAATGCGCGCGCGGCCGACATCACCGGTTACGGCAAGGGCGCCGCGCAAGTCGTGCGACTGAAGGCGCTGCGCGAATTCCTCGACGTCTCCGGCTATCTCGATGCGACGCGTCGGCGCATGGCCGGCGATGCCTCGACCCGCTCTTATGCGCGGCTGCGGCGCGACGGCGAGAGCGTCATTCTCATGAACTTTCCGCAGCGCCCCGACGGCGCGGCCCTTTATGGCGGAAAATCCTACAGCGCCGCAGTGCATCTCGCCGAAAATGTAAAGCCCTTTGTCGCCATCGACGAAGGCCTGCGTGCACAGGGAATCTCTGCGCCTGCGATCCACCATTCCGATCTCGACCACGGCTTTCTGATCACCGAAGATTTCGGCAGCGAAGGCGTGATCGAAGGCGATCCGCCGCGCCCGATTCCCGAACGCTATGAGGCTGCGATCGATGTGCTGGCCATGCTGCACAGCAGGACGCTGCCGGAAACCTTGCCGCTCGCCGGTCAGAGCTACGAGATACCGATCTTCGACGCCGAGGCGCTGCTGATCGAGATCGGCCTGATGCCGGAATGGTATCTGCCCGATCGCAATGCTCCGCTCAGCCAAGAGGCGCGCGCCGAGTTTCTCGCGATGTGGCGCGAGCTGCTGAAGAAGCCCTTGGCGGCGCCGCGGACGTGGATCATCCGCGACTACCACTCGCCCAATCTGATCTGGCTTGGGAATCGCAGCGGCATCGAACGCGTCGGCGTGATCGATTTCCAGGACACCGTGCTTGGACCGAAATCCTACGATGTGGTGTCGTTGCTCCAGGACGCCCGCATCGACGTGCCCGAAAGCCTCGAGCTGACGCTGCTGTCGCGCTATATCAAGGCACGCCGCGCCAACGACGCAAGCTTCGACGCCGCCGGCTTCGCCGAGCTCTACGCCATCATGTCGGCGCAGCGGAACACCCGCCTGCTCGGCACCTTCGCCCGGCTGAATCGCCGCGATGGCAAGCCGCATTATCTGCGTCACCAGCCGCGGATCTGGACCTATCTCCAGCGCTCGCTGGCGCATCCCGCGCTCGGCTCTTTGCGCGACTGGTATCTCGCCAACGTCCCGCCGCCGCAACCCTGATCCGCGTCCGATTTACCAGCCGTTAGCCAAGATGTCGCTATTCTGGCCGCGAGGCAGCCGGATCGTTACGGGGCTGGAGCAAGGGTGATGACGGCGAAAGCGGATCAGCGCGGCAATAACCGGGTCGTTTTCGAGCGCGGGGTTCCGGCCCAGATGATGGGCATCGACGGCACCTGGCGGCGTGATTGCACCATGGAGGACGTTTCCGACACCGGCGCCAAGCTGACCATCGACGGCTCGGTCGAAGGCCTGCACCTGAAGGAATTTTTTCTCCTGCTGTCGTCCACCGGACTTGCGTACCGGCGCTGCGAGCTGGCCTGGGTCAATGGCGACCAGATCGGCGTCAATTTCCTCAAGCTCGGCGACAAGAAGAGAAAGGTGCGCTCCACAGCCATCGGGGCGTGACGGCAACACCCGTCGTACAACCGTCACGACGGGCGATTAAGGCGGTTGGGATGCGGTGCGGCTGGCCGAGGCTCATGCTAGGATTGCCGCGAAAGCGAAATCGAGGGATTTGAGAAAGCGAAGAATGTCCGTCAAACCGACCAAAGCCATGGTGCTTGCCGCAGGGTTCGGCCTGCGCATGCGCCCGTTGACGGACAAGATGCCGAAGCCGATGGTGCCGGTGGCTGGCCAGCCGCTGCTCGACCACGTGCTCGACAAGCTCGGCCATGCCGGCGTGACCGAGGCGGTGGTCAACGTGCACTATCTGCCGGACCAGATCATAAATCACACCGCATCGCGCCAGCATCCGCGCGTGACCATCTCCGACGAACGCAACCAGGTGCTCGGCACCGGCGGCGGCGTCGTCAAGGCGCTGCCGCTGCTCGGCGATGCGCCGTTCTTCCACGTCAATTCCGACACGCTGTGGATCGACGGCGTGCGCTCGAACCTGACGCGGCTTGCGGAAAACTTCGACCCCGCGCGCATGGACATTCTGCTGCTGATGGCGCCGACCGCAACCAGCATCGGCTATAGCGGCCGCGGCGATTACGGCATGCTGCCCGACGGGGCCTTGCGCAAGCGCAAGGAAAAGGAGGTCGTTCCGTTCGTCTATGCCGGCGCCGCGATCATGTCGCCCGCGATCTTTGCCGATGCGCCCAGGGGCGAGTTCTCGCTGACAAAAATGTTCGATCGCGCCAACGAGCAGGAGCGGCTGTTCGGCCTGCGGCTCGACGGCGTCTGGATGCATGTCGGCACGCCTGATGCGGTGCATGCAGCTGAAGAGGCGTTTCTGGAGAGCGTGGCGTAAGACTTAGCCACTTGCACCACTTCCATGCCCCCGCGAAGGCGGGGCATCCCGTGCGCCGCGGCGGCGAGGTTCTTGCAACCGGCGTCTCTGGAATACTGGATCATCCGCTGTCGCGGATGATGACACTGTCTTGGTGCAGCGAACAGCGGGGAAGATCCTCACCGGACCCATGACCATTTGACCTTGTCTGCCTATATTGGCGCCTGATCGAATCAGGCAGCCCATGCGCGTTTTCAGCATTCCCATCTCAGTTCCGTTCCTGCGCACTGTCGTCGCGAGCCTGCTCGACGGCCGGCTGGTCGAAGGCTTCGAAGCGCGCAAAGAACCGGCGCGGCTTGCGGATGCGACTCTGTACCTGCCGACCCGACGCGCGATGCGCGTGGTCCGCGAGATCTTCCTCGACGAGATGAAGGCGGATGCTGTGGTGCTGCCGCGCATCGTCGCACTCGGCGACATCGACGAGGACGAGCTCGCCTTCGCCGACCAGGGCGAACAGTTCTCCGGCACGACGCCGCTCGACATTCCGCCCCGGCTCGGCGAGCTCGAACGGCGGCTGACACTGGCGCAACTGGTGGCGGCCTGGGCCAAGCGCCCGGTGCTGTCCCCGCTGGTGGTCGGCGGCCCCGCCTCGACGCTTGCATTGGCGTCCGATCTTGCACGGCTGATCGACGATATGGTGACGCGCGGTGTCGACTGGAGCGCGCTCGATGGGCTCGTGCCTGATAATCTCGACCGCTATTGGCAGCACTCGCTCGAATTTTTGCGCATCGCGCGCGTTGCCTGGCCCGGCCACCTCGCCGAGATCAAACGGATCGAGCCGGCGGCACGGCGCGATCTCCTCATCGCGGCGGAAGCCAGGCGGCTGACCGCGCATCCGAACGGGCCGGTGATCGCGGCCGGTTCAACCGGCTCGATGCCGGCCACCGCTAAATTCCTCCATGCGGTCGCATTGCTGCCGCATGGCGCCGTGGTTCTGCCGGGCCTCGACACCGATCTCGACGAGGACGCCTGGCGCACCATCGGCGGCGTGCGCGATGCGCTCGGCAAGTTCGCGGAGCATCCGGCGTCGAACCATCCGCAATATGCCATGCATGCGCTGTTGCAGCGTTTTGGCATCAAGCGCAGCGACGTCGACATTCTCCACCCGCCGGCAGAAGGCGGGCGTGATCTGCTCGCATCGGAATCGATGCGGCCCTCGGTCAAGACGGAAGTTTGGCATGACCGGCTGAAGCAGCCGGATGTCGCCGCAAAGATCGCCGGCGGCATGAAGAACCTGGCGGTCGTAGAAGCCCCCAACCCCGAAATGGAAGCCCTCGCGATCGCCATCGCGATGCGCGAGGCGCGGCATCTCGACAAATCGGCGGCGCTGGTGACGCCCGATCGCGCGCTGGCGCGGCGGGTAATGGCTGCGCTGACCCGATGGGACCTCGCCTTCGACGATTCCGGCGGCGACGTGTTGATGGAAACATCGGCCGGTGTCTTTGCCCGCCTCGCGGCAGAGGCCGCGACCAAGGGCCTGGAGCCGCCGACGCTCCTGGCGATGCTGAAGCATCCGCTGTGCCGGCTCGGCCGGCTGCCTGGCGCATGGAAGGCGGCGATCGAAGGACTCGAGCTCGCGGTCTTGCGCGGCACACGCCCACCCGCCGGCACGGCCGGCCTGTTGCGCGAATTCAACCGTTTTCGCGACGAACTGGCAAAGCTGTGGCGCAGCGAAGTCTCCGCGCTCCATCGCGCGGAGCCCCGCGCGCGGCTCAAGGCGGAGGATCTCGATCGCATCCAGGCGCTGATCGATGCCTTGCGACACGCATTGGCGCCGATCGAGAGCCTGGCCTCATCAAAACCTTATGACTTCACCGAGCTCGCGCACCGGCATCGCGAAATCCTGATCGAGCTGTCGCGCGATGAGCAGGGCATTCCGCTCGGCTTCGAGGATCGCGAGGGCCTCGCCCTCGCCAGCGCGTTCGACGATCTGCTGCGCGGCGGAACGACCAGCGGGTTGATGGTGCCGTTGCCTGACTATCCCGATGTCTTCCAGACCGCGTTCGGCGACCGCGCGGTGCGGCGGCGGGATAGGCCGGGCGCGCGGCTGCAAATCTACGGCCCCCTGGAATCGCGCCTGATGCAGGCTGACCGCATCATCGTCGGCGGCTTAATCGAGGGCGTCTGGCCACCGGCACCACGCATCGATCCCTGGCTCAGCCGGCCGATGCGGCACGAGCTCGGTCTCGATCTGCCGGAGCGCCGCATCGGCCTCTCCGCGCATGACTTCGCACAGTTGCTGGGCGCCGACGAGGTGATCCTCACCCATTCCGCCAAGGCCGGCGGCGCGCCGGCGGTGGCGTCGCGCTTCCTGCACCGGTTAGAGGCGGTTGCGGGCGACCATCACTGGAAGGCGGCAGTTCGCGCCGGCGAGAAATACGTGCAGTTCGCCGGCGCAATGGACCAGCCCGACGAGGTCAGGCCGATCAAGCAGCCGGAGCCGCGACCGCCGCGCGCGACGCGGCCGCTCAAGATGTCGGTCACCGAAATCGAAGACTGGCTGCGCGATCCCTACACGATCTACGCCAAGCGCATCTTGCGATTAGATGCGCTCGATCCCGTCGACATGCCGCTCTCGGCTGCCGACCGCGGCTCGGCAATCCATGGCGCGCTCGGCGAGTTCACGGAAACCTATGCGGCACGCCTGCCGGACGATCCCGCGCGCGTGCTGCGCGCGATTGGCGAAAAACATTTTGCCCCGCTGATGGAGCGGCCCGAGGCGCGGGCGCTGTGGTGGCCGCGTTTCCAGCGCATCGCGCGCTGGTTCGGCGAATGGGAGACGGCGCGGCGCGATGCGATCGAGGCCATCACGGCAGAGACCCACGGCGAGATCTCGATCACGCTCGACAACGCGCGCAGCTTCCGCCTCTCCGCGCGCGCGGACCGCATCGAACGGCGCCAGGGCGGCCGCTATGCCATCCTCGATTACAAGACCGGGCAGCCGCCCACCGGCAAGCAGGTCCGCATGGGCCTGTCGCCCCAGCTCACGCTGGAAGCTGCGATCCTGCGCGAGGGAGGCTTCCCCGACATCGAGGCCGGCGCGTCCGTGAGCCAGCTCGTCTATGTCCGCCTCAGCGGCAACAATCCGCCGGGCGAGGAGCGGGTTCTCGAGCTCAAGTTCAAGCCAGGCGACGAGCCGCAACCACCAGACACTGCGGCGGCCGAGGCGCGCGCCAAATTGGAGGCGCTGATCCGCGCCTTCGAGGACGAGAAC
Organism: Bradyrhizobium sp. 179; assembly: GCF_023073535.1. Taxonomy (NCBI): domain Bacteria; kingdom Pseudomonadati; phylum Pseudomonadota; class Alphaproteobacteria; order Hyphomicrobiales; family Nitrobacteraceae; genus Bradyrhizobium; species Bradyrhizobium sp. 179. The sequence goes on from NZ_JADPJR010000116.1 coordinate 251,260, forward strand.
CAGGCCTACACCTCGCTGAACCTGCCGATGTGGGCGAACCGCTACGGCACCTATGACGATCTCGCCCGGATCAAGGAATGGTCGGCGGCCGGCGGATTGGGGATCGAGGAATGGTGAAGGCACCGCGCCCCATCCCCGACGAGGTGCGCGCGCGGCAGGCGCGTGCATCCGATCCGACCGCATCGGCTTTCGTGTCGGCCAACGCGGGCTCGGGCAAGACGCATGTGCTGGTGCAGCGGGTCATCCGTCTGCTGCTCGCGGGCGTGCCGCCGGAAAAGATCCTCTGCATCACCTTCACCAAGGCCGCGGCCGCCAACATGGCCGAGCGCGTGTTCACCACGCTCGGCCATTGGGTGACGCTGGACGACGCTGCGCTCGACGCAGCCATTCGCGCGGTCGGCATCCCGCATCCCAGTGCAAAGCTGCGGCGCGAGGCGCGAAAGCTGTTCGCCTGCGCGCTGGAAACGCCGGGCGGGCTGAAGGTGCAAACGATTCACGCGCTGTGCACACGCCTGCTCCAGCAGTTCCCGTTCGAAGCCAACGTGCCGGCACGCTTCGCCGTGATCGACGAGCGCGACCAGACCGACATGATGGAACGCGCCAATCTGAAGGTGCTGCTGGAGGCCGCGCGCGATCCCGAGAGCGTCACCGGCCGCGCACTGTTGACGGCAATGGCGAGCGCCGCCGACGTCACCTTCAAGGAGGTCGTACGCGAGGCGTGCCTCAGCCGCGATCATTTCATGGCCTGGACCGACCAAGCTGGCGATGCCGGAGCGGCGGTCGAACAGATGGCGGCTGTGCTGGGCGTCGATGCGGGCGACCAGATCGAGGATGTCGAGATGGAGATTCTCGACGGCCCTTTCCTGCCGCGGTCGCGCTGGGACGATATCGCGCTTGCGCTGGAGGACGGCAGCAAGTCGGACAAGGACCAGGCCGGCCGGCTCCGCGAAGCAAAAGTCTTTTCCGGCAGCGCGCAGGTCGATGCCTATCTCTGCGTCTTCCTTACCGACGACAAGCTGCCGCGCAAGGTGGTGCTGACCAAGAAGTTTTGCGATCACAACCCGTCCGTGGCCCGGCTGTTCGAGGCCGAGGCGCAGCGGCTCGGCGGGTTGATCGAGAAGCGCCGCGCGGTGACCATGCGCGACCGCACCGCGGCCCTGCTACATATCGCGACCGCTGCTGCCCAAAACTACCGCCGCGAGAAGCAGGAGCGCGGCCTGCTCGACTACGACGACCTCATCGACAAGACGCTGGCGATGCTGGACCGCGTCTCCGCGGGCTGGGTGCATTACAAGCTCGATCGCGGCGTCGATCACGTCTTGATCGACGAGGCCCAGGATACCAGCCCGCGGCAATGGGACATCGTCGCGCACATCATCTCCGAGTTCACCGCAGGCGAAGGCGCGCGGGAGGGGCTGAACCGCACCATCTTCGCCGTCGGCGACGAGAAGCAATCGATCTTCTCGTTCCAGGGCGCGGCTCCCCACGAATTCGATGCCCGACGGCGCGAGCTGCACCGCAAGTTCACCGCGGCCGGGCTGAAATTCGACCCGGTCGCCTTCACCTATTCGTTCCGCTCGGGCGCCACGATCCTGCACTCGGTCGATCACGTCTTCCGCGATCCCCAGATCTACAAGAGCATCCATTCGGTCGAGATCGGCCACCCCCTGCACAACGCCCTCGCCGATGCAGGGCCGAGCGTGATCGAGCTGTGGGATCTCGCGGAGGCCGACGATCGGCAGGACATCGAAGGCTGGCGCGCCCCCTTCGACGGCGTCGCCGTCACCAGCCCCGAAGTAAAGCTCGCGCATCGCATCCAGGCCGAAATCAAGCGGCTGGTCGAGAGCGGCACGCTGACGGGGCACGAAGGCGAACGCCGGCCGCTGCGCTATGGCGACATGCTGATCCTGGTGCGGCGACGCGGCAACGCATTCGATGCCGTGATCCAGGCGCTGAAGCATGCCAACGTGCCGGTCGCCGGCGCCGATCGGCTCAAGCTCACCGAGCACATCGCCATCATCGATCTGATGAATCTCGCCGATGCGCTGCTGCTGCCGCAGGACGATCTCGCGCTCGCGGTGGCGCTGAAGAGCCCGCTGTTCGGGCTCGATGACGACGACCTCTTTACCCTCGCCTGGGATCGCAAAGGATCGCTGCGCCGTGCGCTTCGCGAGCATGCAGCCACAAGCGAGAAGTTCGCCACGGCATTGCGGCGCCTGGAAGCCTGCGAGGCACGCGCGCGCGAGGAGACGCCGTTCGCGTTCTACGCCTGGCTGCTCGGCGGCGATGGCGGCCGTGCGCGCATCCTGCGCCGGCTCGGCTTTGAGGCCAACGATGCGCTCGACGAATTTCTGGAGCTGGCACTGAACTACGAGCGCAAGGCGCCGGCCTCGCTGCAAGGCTTCATGGCCTGGCTGCGTTCGGCCGACACCGAGGTGAAGCGCGACATGGAAATCTCGCGCGACGAGGTGCGGGTGATGACGGTGCACGGCGCCAAGGGCCTGGAGGCTTCGGTCGTGTTCATGGTGGACACTACGTCCTCGCCCGCGGACTCGCAGCGGCTGCGGCTGATCCATGTGCCGCGCGGCAATGGCGGCGAGGTGGTGGTCTGGGCCGGTCGCAAGGCGGACGACCCGAAGCCGGTCGCCGAGGCGCGCAAGGCGATGCTGGAGGAGACCGAGGACGAATATCGCCGCCTGCTCTATGTCGCGATGACGCGCGCGGCCGACCGCCTGATCGTCGGCGGCTGCATGCCCGGCAATATGAAGACCGTCCGCAAGCTGAGCTGGTACGATCTGGTCGATACCGGTCTCGCCGGCTCGGGCCTGGACAAGCAGGTCATCGAGACGCCGCTCGGCAAGGTGACGCGGTTCTCGCGGCCGGAGGATGTCGTGGCACTGGGCGCACCGGCGGCATCGGTCCGCCAGACGATCACGCTGCCGGGCTGGCTGCGGACGCCGGCTCCGCGCGAGACCGTCGACGATGATGCCCTGCGCCCCTCCGGCCAGTCGGCCGAACAGGGCCGCAGCGTACGATCAGGCGAATCGGTGCAGTCGCGCGCGCTGGCGCTGCAACGCGGCACGCTGGTGCACCGGCTGCTGCAATCCCTGCCTGATATCGCCGCCGAGCGCCGGCGCGAGGCCGCACGGGACTTCATGGCCCGCAATGCCCCGGACTGGCCGGAGGCCGACCGCGCCGCGCTGGCCGACAAGGTGCTCGCCTTGATCACTGAGCCGCGCTTCGCCCCGGTCTTTGCCGCCGGCAGCAGGGCCGAGGTCGCCATCATCGGCAAATTGGAGCGGCCGGGCGGCGTCCCGGTGCTGGTGTCGGGGCAGATCGACCGGCTGGTCGTTCGCCCCGAGGAGGTCCTGATCGTCGATTTCAAGACCAACCGGGCGGCGCCCGGAAGCGCGGCCGAGGCACCCGCCGCCTATGTCCGGCAGCTCGCGCTGTACCGGGCAGTGCTATCGCGGCTTTATCCCCAAAAGCCGGTCCGCGCCGTCCTGCTCTGGACCGAGGCCCTTGAATATATGGAGATTTCGGCCCCCGCGCTGGACGCGGCGCTGGCATCCCTTCATCTCGGTGTGAGCGTCCTTGACCCGGCAAGGGGCCGTTCATAGGTTGACCCCATGATCCCAAGCGCGATTCCAGGTCGCGCCGATTCTTTCAACAGAGTGAGGTACTCCAATGGCCGTTAGCAAGGTTTCCGACGCCGATTTCGAAACCGAAGTGCTCAAGGCGAACGGCCCCGTGGTCGTCGATTTCTGGGCCGAATGGTGCGGCCCCTGCCGCATGATCGCGCCCGCCCTCGACGAGATCGCCGGCGCGATGGGCGACAAGGTCAAGATCGTGAAGCTCAATGTCGACGAGAGTCCGAAGACCGCGTCCAAGTACGGCGTCATGTCGATCCCGACCCTGATGATCTTCAAGGGCGGTGAGATGGCTTCCCGCCAGGTGGGCGCGGCGCCGAAGGCGAAGCTTCAGCAGTGGATCACCTCCGCGGTCTGATCCGCCTCGCGCAGGATTATTTTCGAAAGCGGCCGGCGAAAGCCGGCCGTTTTGCGTTGACGGGACATGTTCAGCGTAGGACGAGTCCCTTCCCTTGCCAGCCCCTCCCGCAAAACGCGCCCGAAAATCGACCTTACTCGTAGCAATGGAGGCGAGGTCGGTCGAGGCGATCCCGCGCGGCAAGGAGTGGCAGTACGAGCCGAAGTGGGATGGCTTCCGCTGCTTGCTGGCGCGCAGTGGCAGCGACGTCGATCTCCGCTCGAAGTCCGGCGAGGATCTCGCGCGCTATTTTCCTGAGATCGTCGCCGCCGCGCTGAGCCTGAAAGCGGATCGTTTCACGCTCGACGGCGAGATCGTCGTGCCGCACGGCAAGGGCTTTTCCTTCGACGCATTGCTGCAACGAATCCATCCCGCGGCAAGCCGCGTGAAGAAACTCTCGCAGGATACGCCGGCGCTCTACCTCGTCTTCGACCTGCTCGAAACAGCCAAGGAGAAGCAGCTTGCCGCAAAATCGCTGAGCGAGCGGCGCCCGGTCCTGGAAGCATTTGCGAAAGATCATTTGAGGAACAGCCTTTTCCGTCTCTCGCCGGCGACGACGAACTACACCACCGCCCAAAAATGGCTGGCGCAGTCGGGCGGCGGCTCGGATGGCGTCATCGCCAAGCGCGTCGACCTGCCTTACCAGGCGGGAACGCGCGAGGGCATGCAGAAGATCAAGAAGTTTCGCAGCGCCGATTGCGTTGTCGGCGGCTTCCGCTATGCCAGCAACAAGATCGGCGGCCGCAACGTGGTCGGCTCGCTGCTGCTCGGGCTCTATGACGACAAGGGCTTGCTGCACCATGTCGGCTTCACCTCGGCGATCAAGGCGCAGGAGAAGCCGGCGCTGACCGATTGCCTGGAGGCATTGATTGGCGAGCCCGGTTTTACCGGCAACGCGCCGGGCGGACCGAGCCGCTGGTCCACCGAGCGCTCGGCCAAATGGTGTCCGCTCAAGCCGAAGCTGGTGATCGAGGTCTGCTACGACCATTTCAGCGGAGAACGCTTCCGCCACGGCACCTCGATCCTGCGCTGGCGTCCCGACAAGGCACCGCGGCAATGCACATTCGAGCAGTTGGCGCAGAAAGTGGCCGATCCGATGAAGTTATTGAAGTGAAGTAGCCACAGCTATTTGATCCACCCCGTCGCCAGCGCATTCGCCAGTTCGGGCTGATTGTTGCGTCGCGCCAGCGCGGCCATGGCCTCGTGATCATAAGTGACGTGGCGCAACGTCACCTGCCAAGCGCCGTCAGCGAGTTCGAGAACGGCATAACGCGCGTGCGGCGTGCCGGCTTCGACGACATGCGGGAATGGATGCTTGTCCCGAAAGCCGGGACTGCCGACGCTGCCGGGATTGACGATCAGCCGCCCGTCGCGCAGGCGCACGGCCCGTGCAAGGTGGGTGTGGGCGCAGAGGATCAACGACTGCGTGATGCCTTGCGCGAATGGTTCGATGCGATCGAGCGGCGACAGCGCCACCGTGCCGTCGGGACGCACGGTATCGAGCCAGTACACCTCGTCGCTGCCGGGCGTCGCGTGGCAAAGGAACACCTGTTCTCGGAAGACCCGTGTCATCGGCTGCGCGCGCAGCCAGTCGAGCTGCGCGGCGTCGATCTGCGCATGGGCGGGACGATCCCACGAGCCCATCTTTTCCGGAGCGCGGTCGAGCAGATAGCGGTCGTGATTGCCAAGCACGTGCACGGCGTCGAGCCTCATCAGGATCTCGATCGTCCTGCGCGCATCGAGCGGCCCGCTCAGCATGTCGCCGAGATTGACGACGTCGGCAACGCCGAGGGTGCGGATATCGGCGAGCACCGCTTCGAGCGCGAGGTAGTTTCCGTGGACGTCGGCAATCGCAGCAAAACGCATCGTGGTCACCGTAGTCGCTATGCAGGAGGCGTGCCGTTGATTGCGAGCACGTGGCCGGCCAGATACAACGAGCCGGTGATCAGAATGCGTGGCGGCACCTCGTAGGCGAGCTTCGCCAATGCGCGCAGCGCAGCTTCGATGCCAGGCGCGGGCTCGACGCGCATGCCGAGGCTGCGCGCGGCGTCCGCCAGGCGGTCGACCGGCATCGCGTTCTCGGCATCAGGGATCGGCACCGCGATGATGTGACGGGTAAGCCCGGCGAAATTGGCAAGAAAACCCCGCGCGTCCTTGTTGGCCATCATGCCGGCGATGACGACCAGCGGCCGCGACACCCGCTCTTCGAGATCACCGAGCGCGGCGGCGGCCACGCGGCCGCCTTCCGCATTGTGCCCACCATCGAGCCAGATGTCCGAGCCGTGCGGTCCCCAAGAGAGCAGCTCCCCCGAGGTGATGCGCTGCATTCGTGCCGGCCATTCCGCCCCGACGATACCGGCCTCGAACGCCGTCTGGTTGATCTTGAACCCCGGGAGGGCGCGCAGCGTCGCGATTGCAAGGCCGGCATTGTCGAACTGATGGCGTCCGAACAGGCGCGGCGCCGCAAGATCCATCAGGCCGCGATCGTCGGAATAGACCAGACGTCCGCGCTCGACATTGACGTGCCAACTTTCGTTCGCCGCAAACAGCGGCGCGCGCATGCGCCTGGCCTGTGCTTCGATCACGGTCATCGCCTCGGCAGCCTGCTCGGCACAAATCACGGGCACGCCACGCTTGATGATCGCGGCCTTCTCGCCGGCGATCGATGTCAGGGTCGACCCAAGGAAGTCCATGTGGTCCATGCTGACAGGCGTGATCACGCAGGCCGCCGGCGCATCGACCACATTGGTCGAATCGAGCCGGCCGCCGAGGCCGACTTCGAGCAGCACGACATCGGCCGGATTCTGTGCGAACAAGAGGAAAGCCGCGGCGGTCTTCAGCTCGAACAATGTCGCAGCCTCGCCGGCATTGACGCGCTCGATCTCTTCCAGAGCAGTGCGCAGTTCATCGTCGCTGACGAGCACGCCGCCGCCGACGCGACCGAGCCGGAAGCATTCGTTGATGCGGACGAGATAGGGTGAGGTATAGGCGTGGACGCGCAAGCCCGCGGCCTCCAGCGTCGCGCGCAGATAGGCGAGGGTGGAGCCCTTGCCGTTGGTGCCGGCGATGTGGATCACCGGCGCCAGCTTGCGTTCGGGATGGCCGAGCCGCGCGAGCAGACGATGCATCCGCTCGAGCCCGAGATCGATGCGTTTCTGATGCAGGGCCGACAGCCGCCCGATCAGTTCGCCGAGCGGCGGCTTTGTGCTGTCAGAGGACGCGTTCACGCGTGGGGCGCAGCCGGCGCCGTCTCGGCGGCCGATACGATCTGCGCGGGGCTCGCGACCGGCTGCACCGATTTCGACGCGCCTTCCTGCGCCGGCGCCTTGGTCAGCAGGCGGCAGAGCCGTGCCAGGGTCGGACGCAATTCGTGGCGATGTACGACCATGTCGACCATGCCGTGCTCCTTCAGATACTCGGCGCGCTGGAACCCCTCGGGGAGCTTTTCGCGGATGGTCTGCTCGATCACGCGCGCGCCGGCGAAACCGATCAACGCGCCGGGCTCGGCGATGTGCACGTCGCCGAGCATGGCGTAGGACGCGGTGACACCGCCGGTGGTCGGATTGGTCAGCACGACGATATAGGGCAGTTTTGCCTCACGCAGCATCTGCACCGCCACCGTGGTGCGCGGCATCTGCATCAACGACAAAATGCCTTCCTGCATGCGCGCGCCGCCCGATGCGGCAAACACGATGAATGGCGACTTCTTCTCAACCGCGAGCTCCATTCCGCGCACGATGGCTTCGCCCGCGGCCATGCCGAGCGAGCCGCCCATGAAATCGAAGTCCTGCACGGCGACGACGACGGCGGAGCCTTCGAGCTTGCCGTAGCCGACCTTGATCGCGTCGTTGAGGTTGGTGCGCGCGCGCGCATCCTTGATGCGGTCGACGTATTTTTTCTCGTCGCGAAACTTGAGCGGATCGGGCGTGACCTCGGGCAGCGCGACGTCGAACCAGGTCTCGTTGTCGAAGATCGACTTCAACCGCGCCACCGCGCCCATGCGCACGTGGTAGTTCGAGCCGGGGATGACGAACTGGTTGGCCTCGACGTCCTTGTAGAACACGAGCTGTCCGGAATCCGGACACTTGATCCACAGATTCTCCGGCGTCTCCCGCCGCAGCATGTTGCGGATCTTCGGCCGGACCACATTGGTAAGCCAGTTCATGCTTTGCTCCGATGCGCGAACCGCCTCGCGGGTCGCCTGAAGAATATATGGCGGCCGGGCCGCTGCCCGGCAAGCCGCCGTATCGCCTGCCTTAGAGCATGATCCGGAAAAGTGTGAAGCGGTTTTCCGACAAGATCATGCTCAAACTTAAGAGCTAAAGCGGAACTATGGCCTATTCCGCCGCTTGCTGCGCCCCCTTGACGCCCCGGGCCAGGGCCGCCGTCAGCTCGGCGACGGCGTCAACGGTTTTATCGGTCGCTCGCCCCTCGGCGTCGAGGCTGTTCTTGAGCGCATCGACCAGCGCTGTGCCAACTACGGCGCCATTGGCATGCGAGGCGATCGCCTTGGCTGTCTCCGGCGTGCGGATGCCGAAGCCGACGCAGACCGGCAACTTGGTATGTCGCTTGATGCGGGCAACGGCTTCGCCCACCGCCGAGGAGTCCGCAGCCGCCGCTCCGGTGATACCGGTGATCGAGACGTAGTAGACGAAGCCCGAGGTGTTGGCGAGCACGGCCGGCAGGCGCTTGTCGTCGGTGGTTGGCGTCGCCAGGCGGATGAAGTTGAGGCCGGCCTTCATCGCCGGCAGGCACAGCTCGTCGTCTTCCTCCGGCGGCAGATCGACGATGATGAGGCCATCGACACCTGCGCTCTTCGCGTCAGCCAGGAACTTGTCGACGCCGTAGATGTAGATCGGATTGTAATAGCCCATCAGCACGATCGGCGTCGCGTTGTCGTCCTTGCGGAAGCCGCGCACGAGCTCGAGCGTCTTCTTCAGCGTCATGCCGGCCTTGAGCGCGCGCAGACCCGCGGCCTGGATCGACGGACCATCCGCCATCGGATCGGTGAAGGGCATGCCGATCTCGATCACGTCGGCACCCGACCTCGGCAGCGCCTTGATGATCTCGAGCGACGTCGCCGCATCAGGGTCGCCGGCCATCAGGAAGGTCACGAACGCCGGGCGGCCCTGCTTCTTCAGCTCGGCAAAACGGGTGTCGATACGCGTGGTCACTTCTTGCCCCTCAGGATGTCGCCGACTTGCGGGACGTCCTTGTCGCCGCGGCCGGAGAGATTGACGACCATCAGGTGATCCCCAGGCCGCTTCGGCGCGAGCTCCATCACCTTGGCGATGGCGTGCGCCGGCTCGAGCGCGGGAATGATGCCTTCCAGCCGCGACAGCAATTGGAACGCAGCGAGTGCTTCGTCGTCCGTCGCGGAGAGATATTTGACGCGCCCGACCTCGTGCAGCCAGGAATGTTCGGGGCCGATGCCGGGATAGTCGAGACCGGCCGAGATCGAATGCGCGTCCTGGATCTGACCGTCCGCATCCATGAGAAGATAGGTGCGGTTGCCGTGGAGCACGCCGGGACGGCCGCCCGCGATCGAGGCGGCGTGCAGCTGCGTGAGCCCGTGGCCGGCGGCTTCGACGCCGAAGATCTCGACGGAGGGATCATCGAGGAACGGATGGAACAGGCCCATCGCATTCGAGCCGCCACCGATGCAGGCCACCAGCGAGTCCGGCAAGCGGCCCTCGATCTCCTGCATCTGCGTCTTGGTCTCGTTGCCGATGATCGACTGGAAGTCGCGCACCAGCGTCGGATAGGGATGCGGGCCCGCCACCGTGCCGATGCAATAGAACGTGTTGTGCACGTTGGTGACCCAGTCGCGCAGCGCCTCGTTCATGGCGTCCTTCAGCGTGCGCGTGCCTGACTGCACCGGCATCACCTTGGCGCCCAGCATCTCCATGCGGATGACGTTGGGCTGCTGCCGCTCGACGTCGACAGCGCCCATATAGACCACGCATTCGAGGCCGAAGCGAGCGCATAGCGTCGCGGTGGCAACACCGTGCTGGCCGGCGCCGGTCTCGGCGATGATGCGCTTCTTGCCCATGCGCCGCGCCAGCATGATCTGGCCGAGCACATTGTTCACCTTGTGCGAGCCGGTGTGGTTGAGCTCCTCGCGCTTGAGATAAATCCTGGCGCCGCCGAGATGCTCGGTCAGGCGCTCAGCGAAATAAAGTGGCGAGGGCCGGCCGACATAGTTCTTGAGGTAGCCGTTCATCTCGGCCTGGAACGCCGGATCGGCCTTGGCTTCGGTATAGGCCTTCTCCAGATCGAAGATCAGCGGCATCAAGGTTTCGGCGACGAAGCGGCCGCCGAAAATGCCGAAATGGCCGCGCTCGTCGGGGCCACTACGGTAGGAATTGGGTTTGGCGACGTTCATCGGACACTCAACTCTTGGCTCGTATCTTGGCTGGCGCGCGCGGCGCGGATGAAGGCCTTGATCATCTCCGGATCTTTCACGCCCGGAGCGCTCTCGATACCGGAGGAGACGTCGACGCCGCCGGCTCCGGTGACGCGGATGGCTTCCGCAACGTTATCGGCGTGAAGCCCGCCCGAGACCATATAGGGCAGGCTCACATCGAGATTTTGGAGCAGGTGCCAGTCGAAGGGGGCGCCGAGACCACCGGGGCGGGTTGCATCTTTCGGTGCGCGCGCATCGAACAGGATGCGGTCGGCGACTGCGGCGTAGCCGGGCAGCACCGCGAGATCGGCAGATGTGGCGACCGGCAACGCCTTCATCACCGGACGGCCGAACCGCTGCTTGATGTCGCGCAGCCGCGCCACGCTCTCCTTGCCATGGAGCTGCAGAATGTCCGGCGACAGCGCGTCCATGATGTTGTCGAGCATGGCATCGTCGGCATCGACGATCAGCGCGACCTTGAGCGCACGGCGCTTCACCTGGCGGCCGAGATCGCGTCCCGCTTCCAGCGACAGGTGCCGCGGCGACGGCGGAAAGAACACGAACCCCACCATGTCGGCACCCGCCTCGAGCGCCACCTCAAGCGTCTCGGGCGTGGACAGGCCGCAGATTTTGACGAGCAGGGACATGGTCTCAAAGCGGATGGAGGCCGCGGGCCCGCGGCCGGAAAACAGGGCTTCGGTTGCGGCCGCTTCTACAACGTCGCGCGCTGCTTGTCTCGCCCGATGGGCCCGTAAAGGCCGACCCCCGAGGGGACGGGGAGGCGCTGGGACTCGGCCCTTGCCGCGGCCATTTGGGCCCGCAGATCGGCCAGTTCGCCCTTGGCAGCTCGTGCATCCGCCTCATTCCGGCGCGCCGCGCGCCGCCAGTGCCACTGGCCGAGCCAGGCCGCGCATCCACCCGTCAGCACGCCAAGGGCAGCGACCAGGATCAAAAGCAGGAACAGCGGCAAGGTGACCGACAGCGACGGGTCGGCCGACATGAAGGGATCGAAGGAGACGGTGACGAAATGCCGGTTGGCGATGGCGAAAACCAGCAGGAGCAGGCCCAGCGGAATCACGATCAGCGCGGTCAGGAACTTTCGCATCTCGCTTCGCTCGCCTTGAATCAAGCTTGCGGCCGCATCATGCGCGACCGCAGAAAATCCTGACGCCGGGCTCAATCTGCCGCGCCGGGATCCGGATGGTCGCGGTTCAGCCGCTCGCGCATTTCCTTGCCGGTCTTGAAGAACGGAACGCTCTTCTGGTCGACAGGCACATGAGCGCCGGTGCGCGGATTACGCCCGGCGCGTGCAGGGCGATGCTTGACCGAGAAGGCACCGAAGCCGCGCAGCTCGACGCGATCACCGCGTGCGAGGGCCGCTACGATCTCTTCGAGAATCGCATTCACAATGTTCTCGACATCCCGCTGGTACAGATGCGGGTTGTGCTCGGCGATACGCTGAACAAGTTCGGATTTGATCATCGAGAGATAGGACCCGGGAGCGTGCGGATGACCATTTCCGTGAAAATACCTTGATCTGTCAAGACGCTAAATCAAGATTGAGCGTCGTGAAAATACGTGACAAATGCCGAAAAAGCAGGCTGTGCCGGCACCCGTCACGCGGGAAAACCCCCGCACGCTCGCCTCGGTTCCAGTCAGTTTGACGCGGCCGGCTGCCACAGGGCCAGCATTCCATCCATTCCGAACCGATCGACCGCCTGCGCGACGCCGGTTTGCCCGATTTGATGCGCAATCGAGCTCAAACCCAGCGCTTCCAGCGTCACAGCGGCGGCCGTCTTGAGGAATGGCAGATCGCCGAAGCGCGGCTCGAGCTTGTAATCGCGCACGCTGAGCCCCTTCTTGACGCCCTTCTGCTCGACCAGCCAGGTCACCGCCGTCTTCTCGTCGCCGATCTGGTCGATCAGCTTGAGATCGATCGCCTGACGGCCGGTGAAGACGCGGCCATCGGCCACTTTCTCGAGCAGCGTGTCATCCATGCCACGCCGTTCCTTCACCAGGCCTCTGAACCAGGCGTAGGAATCCTTCACCAGCGCATCGAGCGCGGCCCGCGCCTCGGGGCTGGTGGGCTCGAAACCGTTGGGCGCGGCCTTCAGCGGCGACGACTTCACCTCCTCGACCTTGACGCCGATGGTCTTCAGCAACTCGGAGACATTGGGGTATTGAAACAGCACGCCGATCGAGCCGACCAGCGAGCTCTGCTGGGCGATGATGTGGTCGCTGGCGATCGCGGTGATGTAGCCGCCGGAGGCGGCGAGGCCCTCGACCACGACGACGAGCGGCTTCTTCGCCTTCAACCGGGTGAGCGAATCGTAGAGCTGCTCGGAGCCGGCGGTGGTGCCGCCCGGGGAGTTGACGTGAACGATGACGGCAGCGGCCTGCGAATTCTCCAGCCGCTCCAGCGCCTGGGTGCGATCGGAATCGCTGCGGATCAGGCCCTCGATGTGGACGCGCGCGATCGAACCGGCAGACGCGAACGTGCCGCGCGCACCTGGTGTCGCGATCAGTGCAAAGCTCGCAATCGCCGCGACCGCGATCAACGCGGCCATCACGCGCCAGAACGTTAGCTTGCGGCGGATCCTGCGGCGATCGACGATGATGTCCGAATCGAGCGACATCGGAATATCTCCAAAATGAAAGACGGAGCGCGTTGTGCCGTCACAGCGTAACCATCGGCTTATTCTCGATACATCAATTGCGGCGCAATTTGAAGAAAACAAGGCCCGTCCGAGCCCGGATGGAGCGAAGCGCAATCCGGGATCGTCGGCCGAGGAAGGACTTTCCGGGTGACGCTGCGCTCCATCCGGGCCGCGAGCACGCAACAAAAAGCCCCGGCTCGCGCCGGGGCTTCGATGCAGCGAAACGTGCGTTTCGCTTACTTGTTGTCGCGGTTCTTGAGCGCGGTGCCCAAGATGTCGCCGAGCGTCGCACCCGAATCGGAGGAGCCGTACTGCGCGATGGCTTCCTTTTCTTCGGCGACTTCGAGCGCCTTAATCGACACCTGGACCTTGCGGGCCTTCTTGTCGAACTGGATCACGCGGGCATCGACCTTCTCGCCGACGGCAAAGCGTTCGGCGCGCTGGTCGTTGCGGTCACGGGCGAGCTCCGAGCGCTTGATGAAGGTCGAGAAGTCGGTACCGGCGATCTTCACCTCGATGCCGCTCTCCTTCACTTCGAGCACTTCGCAGGTCACGACCGCGCCCTTCTTGACATCGCCGGGCTCCGCGAAGGGGTCGCCTTCGAGCTGCTTGATGCCGAGCGAGATGCGCTCCTTCTCGACGTCCACGTCGAGCACCACGGCCTTGACCATGTCGCCCTTCTTGTAGTTGTCGATCACCTGCTCGCCCGGAAGCTTCCAGTCGAGGTCGGAGAGGTGGACCATGCCGTCGACGTCGCCTTCGAGACCCAGGAACAGACCGAACTCGGTCTTGTTCTTGACCTCGCCTTCGACCACCGAACCGGTCGGGTGAGCTTCGACGAAGACCTCCCAGGGATTGCGCATGGTCTGCTTGAGGCCGAGCGAGATGCGGCGCTTGACGGAATCGACTTCCAGCACCTGCACGTCGACTTCCTGCGAGGTCGAAACGATCTTGCCGGGGTGCATGTTCTTCTTGGTCCACGACATCTCGGAGACGTGGATCAGGCCTTCGATGCCCGGCTCGAGCTCGACGAACGCGCCGTAGTCGGTGATGTTGGTGACGCGGCCGGTGAAGCGGGCACCCAGCGGGTACTTGGCTTCGATGCCCTGCCACGGATCATCCAAGAGCTGTTTCATGCCCAGCGAGATGCGGTGCGTCTCGTGGTTGATCTTGATGATCTTGACCTTCACGGTCTGGCCAATCGAGAGCACCTCGGTCGGATGGTTGACGCGGCGCCAGGCGATGTCGGTGACGTGCAGGAGGCCGTCGATGCCGCCGAGATCAACGAACGCACCATAGTCGGTGATGTTCTTGACCACGCCGTCGATGACCTGACCCTCTTCGAGATTCTGCACCAGCTCCTGACGCTGCTCGGCGCGGGTCTCTTCCAGCACGGTGCGGCGGGACACGACGATGTTGCCGCGACGGCGGTCCATTTTGAGGATCTGGAACGGCTGCGAATTGTTCATCAGCGGCGCGACGTCGCGGATCGGACGGATGTCGACCTGCGAGCGCGGCAGGAAGGCCACGGCACCGTCGAGGTCGACGGTGAAGCCGCCCTTGACCTGGTTGAAGATGACCCCGTTGACCTTCTCGTTGTTCTGGAACGCCTTCTCGAGCTTGCCCCAGCTCTCTTCGCGGCGCGCCTTGTCGCGCGACAGCACGGCTTCGCCGAGGGCGTTCTCGATGCGATCGAGGAACACTTCCACCTCGTCGCCGACCTTGATCTCGCTGTCACGGCCGGGGCCGGAAAATTCGCGCAGGGCAACGCGGCCCTCGGTCTTCAGGCCGACGTCGATGACGGCCATGTCCTTTTCAATTGCAACCACCTTGCCCTTGACGACGGAGCTTTCCTGCAGGTTGCCGCCTGCGAAGGACTCGTCGAGCATCGCGGCGAAATCGTCGCGCGAGGGGCTATAGGTATCAGCAGAAGTCGAAGCCATTTGTTCTCCAGTTGCGGAAGTCTTGCCGGCCGTTGGGTTCATGGGCGCATCGCACACGCAGTGTCGGAAGGTCCGCAAGACCTTCGAGCGACCGCTCGCGGCTCCGGCTCGGTGCTGGAGCAGCGGAAGCGGGCCGGCTGAGGCCCGCGCGTTCGATACGTGGAAATTCTTGTCCGGAGCCTGGATCGCGTCGGCCCCAAATAGGGACCGAAGGTTATCGACCTCAAAGAGCGGGAGCGGGCGCTTCCTCCAATGACGGCTGCGGCTTAACCCCGCGACCGGCCCGCTCGGACGGCCTCGATAATGTCGATGGCGGCCCGGACGCCGCCTTCTATATCCAGTTGGGAGTTATCAAGCAAGTAAGCATCCGGCGCCGGCTTTAAAGGCGCAATCGGCCGGTTCTTGTCGCGCTCGTCGCGCTGGATGATGTCGGCGAGCACGGCCGCCTCGTCCGCCTCTTCCCCCCGCGCCCGCGCCTCCATGGTCCGGCGGTGAGCGCGGACCCTGGGGTCGGCGACGACGAAAATCTTCACGTCGGCATGGGGGCAGATCACGGTTCCAATGTCCCGGCCATCGAGCACGGCGCCGGGCGGATCGGCGGCGAATTGCCGCTGGAAATTGACCAGGACCTCGCGGACTCTCGGAATGGCCGAGACGATGGAGGCCCCCTCGCCGACCGTCTGGGTCTTGAGGACGGGATTGCCGAACTTTTCGGGGTCGAGTTCCAGCGCCGCCGCGACCGCGGCTGCCTCGTCGCGGAGATCGTGACCGGACTGCATCAGCTCGTAAGCCACTGCGCGATAGATGACGCCGGTATCGAGATGACGATAACCGTAATGGTGGGCGAGGCGCTTGCCGAGCGTCCCCTTGCCCGAGGCTGCGGGCCCGTCGATGGCGATGATCATGAAAACTCGGCCCCTAGCGAACGCATCATCGGAATGAAATCCGGAAAGCTGGTGGCGATGAAGGCGGTGTCGTCGACGCCGACCGGCTGGTCGGACGCGCAACCCATCACCAGCGCGGACATCGCGATGCGATGGTCCATGTGGGTGGCAACAACGCCCCCGCCGGGCACGTGACCGCGGCCTTCAACGATCAGATCATCACCGGAGACCTCGACCTTGACGCCGTTGACGCGAAGCATGTCGGCCGTGGCCTCGAGCCGGTCGGATTCCTTGACGCGCAGCTCTTGCAGGCCGCGCATGATGGTCGTGCCCTCGGCGAAAGCGGCCGCGACGGCCAATACGAGGTATTCGTCGATCATCGAGGGCGCGCGCTCCGGCGGCACCTCGACACCGCGCAGCTTCGACGCGCGCACGCGCAGCTGGGCCATCGGCTCGCCGGCGTCGCGTCGCACGTCGCTCTCCTCGATCGAGGCGCCCATTTCGCGCAGCGTGGTGAACAGGCCGGTGCGCAGCGGATTGGTCATTACGTCCGACAGGACGACGTCGGAGCCCTCGGCGATCAGCGCGGCAACGACGGGGAAGGCCGCCGAGGACGGGTCGGCCGGCACGATGACGTTGGCACCGTGCAGCTCTGGCTGGCCTTGAAGCGTGATGCGGCGGCTGTGCTGCCCTTCCTTCGTGGAGGTGATGGCGGCACCAAAATGCTGCAGCATCAGCTCGGTATGGTCGCGGCTCGCCTCGGTCTCGATCACCGTGGTCGTGCCCGGCGCAGCCAGGCCCGCGAGCAGCACGGCCGATTTGATCTGGGCCGAGGCGACCGGGGTCTTGTAGGTGATCGGCAGCGGATCGCGCGCGCCCTGCAGGGCCAGCGGCAGACGGCCGCCCTCGCTGCCCGACACGACCCTGGCGCCGATCTGTTCGAGTGGATCGAGGATCCGGCGCATCGGGCGGCTGCGCAGCGAGGCGTCGCCGTCGAACACCGCCGAGATCGGGCATCCCGCGACGGCGCCCATGACCAGGCGGCAGCCGGTGCCGGAATTGCCGAAATCCAGCGCCGCCTTGGGCTGGGCGAAGCCACCGACGCCGACGCCGTTCACCGTCCAGGCGAAATCGCCGGTGCGCTCAACCCTGGCGCCCAGCGCCTGCATGGATTTGGCGGTGTTGAGGACGTCTTCGCCCTCGAGCAGGCCCGAAACCCGGGTCTCGCCGACCGCGAGCGCCCCCAGGATCAGGGCGCGGTGGGAGATCGACTTGTCACCGGGTACCCGTACTTTCCCGGTCAGGGGGCCGCTGGCGCGAGACTGCAGCGGCCGCGGTTGGTCGGAATGGGTCAAGATTGTGTCCTTGGATGCGCCCCTAAGGGGCTGGGGGCAGGTACCACATGGTCCGTGCCCCGTCACGGGGATGTCGTTCTCCCGTAATGCGCTATTGACAGCGGGCCGCCAACTAGCCAAGTGAAGCACCGCTTTTCAGACATTCCCAGGATTCCTGCCGTGGCCAAGTCCGAACTCGGAACTAAACGTATTTGCCCGACCACGGGCAAGAAGTTCTATGACCTCAACAAGAATCCGGTGATCTCGCCCTATACCGGCGAAGTGGTGCCGATCGCCCCGGTTGCGCCCGCACGTGCGTCGCGCGGCGCCGAGGCCCGCAGCATGGCCCCGGACACGACGCCGGAGCCGGCAGAGGCCGAGGAGTTGGTCTCGCTCGAGGAGGCTGACGCCGAGGAGAACACCGGCAAGGTCAAGGCCGTCGTGCCGGAGTCCGAGGACGACATCGAGGTCGACGAGACCATCGAGGACGACGATGACGACGATTCGACCTTCATTGCCGACGACGAAGAGGGCGATGAGGACGTGACCGACATCATTGGTGATGTCGGAGGTGATGAAGAGACTTGAGATCAGCCCTGATCTGTGAAAAAGGGTGCACCGCGCGAGTCACCAGGGCTCGCCGGTTGGGGTGATCCACCAGGTTCATCCGGTCTAAGTTAAGGGGCCATAGCTCAGCTGGGAGAGCGCTTGCATGGCATGCAAGAGGTCGGCGGTTCGATCCCGCCTGGCTCCACCACGCTTCGCCCTTCGGGCTCTGCGTGGCGCAGCCACGCAGAGCCCGAAGGGTGAAGCGTGGTGTCCGGCGTAGCCCGAAGGGGCGAAGACGGACTGGTGCGACGCCCACTTAACGACTACCCAGGCGATAGCCGTCAATGTGGTACGTCTACATTCTCCAAAGCGTTGACTTTCCTGATCAGGAATACATCGGCGCCACGGAAGATTTGAAGCGGCGAATTCCGGAACACAATGCCGGCAAATCTAGCCACACCGCTAAGTATAAGCCTTGGAAACTGATCTGGTACTGCGCCTTCCCCGACAAGTACAAAGCTCTGGCGTTTGAAAAGTACCTGAAGTCTCATTCCGGCCGCGCCTTCACGAAGAAGCGGCTTTCCTAGGCTCTGACGAACTTCCCTACTCCCCGATCACCGCATTGAGCCGGTCGCGCAATGCGACGATCTCGTCCTTCATTGCGACCAGTTCCGACGCCGAGCAATCCGACGCCGCCAGAATGGATTGCGGCACGCTGCGTGCCTTGTCCTTCAGCGCGTGGCCCTGCGGCGTCAGGGCGATCAGCACCTGACGCTCGTCCTCGCTCGAGCGGGTGCGCCTCACGAGATGGGCGGCCTCGAGCCGCTTGAGCAGCGGCGTCAGCGTGCCGGAATCCAGGAACAGCTTCTCGCCGATATCCCTGACCGGTACGTCGTCGCGCTCCCATAGCACCAGCATCACCAGATATTGCGGATAGGTCAGGCCGAGCCGGTCGAGCAGCGGCTTGTAGACACGATTGAAAGCATGCGCGGCCGAATAGACCGCGAAGCAGATCTGATTGTCGAGCCGCAGCGGCGCGTCCGCTGCCGATGGTTTCCGGGCCATGGGGACTCTCGCGGGATTTGCCCGTATTGTGGGGCCGGGCGGCCGTAAATTCAATTGCAAACAATTAAATGTGAGGCATTGCAATTTGAGTTGCGCGCAATCTAATTGTCTGCGATACAGATCGCGTCCACCCGAACCCGAGGGAGATGAAAATGTCCGTGAACGTCCTCTACAAGACCAGTGCCAAGGCGACCGGCGGCCGCGACGGCCATGCTGCAACGCTCGACGGCGCGTTCGACGTCAAGCTGACCACGCCGAAGGAGCTCGGCGGCGGAGGCGGCGCCGGCAACAACCCCGAGCAGCTGTTTGCGGCGGGCTATGCCGCCTGCTTCATCGGCGCGATGAAGTTCGTGGCGTCGCAGGGCGGCCCCAAGGTTCCCAATGACGCGTCCGTCACCTCGATTGTCGGCATCGGCCCGCGCTCCGAGGGCGGTTTTGGTCTCGACATTGATCTCGCCGTCTCGCTGCCGGGCCTGGCTCGCGCCGAGGCTGAGGCGCTGGTCGAGAAGGCGCACCAGGTGTGCCCGTACTCCAACGCCACGCGCGGCAATGTCGACGTTCGCCTGACGGTCGTCTGACCGCAATTGCGGATTGGCTGGCCCGAGATCCCCCTCGGGCTGGCTGCTTTCCATTGGTTTGCCGTTCCGCGGGATTGCGCTGCGGCGGCGCATACGGCCCCACGGGCGGAGCCATTGCTGGGATGCACGAACCTCGCTAGGCCTGTGATCAAGCATCGACACAGGGGAAGCGAAGGCATGAATTCTGAAGCCGCGGGTTCTGAAGCCGGTCTGGGTGCCATGAGTGGATTGCGCGTCATCGATCTCACGCGCGTGCTCGGCGGTCCCTACTGCACCCAGATCCTCGCCGACCACGGCGCCGACGTGATCAAGGTCGAGCCGCCGGCGGGCGACGAGGTGCGCGAATGGGGCCCTCCCTTCCATGAGGAGGATGCGGCCTATTTCGTCGGCATCAACCGCAACAAGCGCTCGATCGGCCTCGACCTCGCCTCCGAAGGGGGCCGCGCCGTGCTGCTGAAGATGCTGGAGACGGCCGACGTCCTGATCGAGAACTTCAAGCCGGGCACATTGGAGAAATGGGGCATCGGCAACGAGGTGCTGCGCGCAGAATTCCCGCGCCTCGTGCACTGCCGGATCTGCGGCTTCGGCGCCGACGGTCCGCGCGGCGGCAATCCCGGCTATGACGCCATCATCCAGGCCATGACCGGCATGATCGCGGCGACCGGCTCTCCGGAGAGCGGCCCGATGCGGATCGGCGTGCCGCTGGTCGACATCACCACTGGCCTGTACGCGGCGATCGGCATCCTGATGGCGCTATCGGAGCGCCAGCGCTCCGGCAAGGGCCAGTTCCTGGAGACGACGCTGTACGAGACCGGCCTTGCCATCATGCATCCGCACACCGCCAATTATTTCATGCATGGCAAGCCACCTGCGCTCACCGGCAACGAGCATCCCAACCTCGTGCCTTACGCGATCTTCCCGACGAAAACCGACAACATCTTCATCGGCGTCGGCAATGACGGCACTTTCCGCAAGCTCGCCAAGGAGATCGGCAAGCCCGAGCTCGGCACCGATCCGCGCTTTGCCCGCAACAAGGACCGCATCGCCAATCGCGAGGCGCTGCGCGCCGAGCTCGCCGCGGTGTTCAGCCAGCACGAGGCCGAACCGCTGTGCAACCGCCTGCTCGCGGCGGGCCTGCCCGCTGGCCCGGTGCAGAAAATCGACCAGGCACTCACGAATCCCCACACGATCGCGCGCGGCGATATCATCGAGAAGGATTGGTACAAGGGCGTCGCCTCGCCGATCCGGCTCGACCGCAGCAAGCCGAGCCTGCGCCGCCTGCCGCCGAAATTCAGCCAGCACGCGGCGGAGGTGCTGGGCGAGTTCGGCTACTCCAGGGCGGAGATCGACGCGATGGTCGAAAAGGGCGTGGTCTGCGGCCCCGAGCGCAAGCGCTGAGGCCTCGTGAAATAGACCTCAGCGTTGCCGCAACGGCGGTGCGCACCCTCCCCGCTTGCAAGCGGGAGAGGTGTTCGAGACCGCCGCCTGATAGACAACTCACGTCATCCAATGCCGCACTGCGGCGCGAGCACGCGTGTGCAGCGCGAACGCACGGCGCGGTCTCCCGCACGCCTTCGCCTATTTTCCGGCTTCCCTTTTCCAGCGCTTGCCGCTTTCGTTTCGGCCGCTTACACAGTCATGTGAACGTCATATGGCACTGCTAGCGCAAGCGCTTCTTTATTGACGGGCAAGGGAGGTTTTCTTGATGGCTCTTCGACATTTTGGTGCGGCTGCGGCTGTCGCGGCCACGGTTGGCATGATGGCCTCGCCGGCCCTGGCCGTGACCGAGATCCAGTGGTGGCACGCGATGACCGGCGCCAACAACGACGTCATCGTCAAGCTCGCCACCGACTTCAACGCGTCGCAGAGCGACTACAAGGTGATCCCGACCTACAAGGGCAACTACCCCGACACGATGAACGCAGGCATCGCGGCCTTCCGCGCCGGCAATGCGCCGCACATCATGCAGGTGTTCGAGGTCGGCACCGCCACCATGATGGCGGCGACCGGCGCGGTGAAGCCGGTCTACAAGCTGATGGCCGAGACCGGCGAGAAGTTCGATCCCAAGGCCTACCTGCCCGCGATCACCGGCTATTACTCGACCTCGAAGGGCGAGATGCTGTCCTTCCCGTTCAACTCGTCGTCGACGGTGATGTGGGTCAACCTCGACGAGCTGAAGAAGGCGAACGTCGCAATCCCGAAGACCTGGCCTGAAGTGTTCGACGCCGCCAAGAAGCTGCACGACAACGGCCACCCCACCTGCGGCTTCTCCAATTCCTGGGTCACCTGGGTCAATCTCGAACAGCTCTCCGCCTGGCACAACGTGCCGCTATCGACCAAGGCCAATGGCCTCGACGGCTTCGACACCGTGCTTGAATTCAACGGCCCGCTTCAGGTCAAGCACCTCGAGAAGCTGGTCGAGCTCCAGAAGGACAAGACTTACGATTATGCCGGCCGCACCAACACCGGCGAAGGCCGCTTCACGTCGGGTGAATGCCCGCTCTATCTGACCTCCTCGGCGTTCTTCGGCAACGTCAAGGCGCAGGCCAAGTTCGCCTTCACCGCCGTGCCGATGCCCTATTATCCCGACGTGAAGGGCGCACCGCAAAATTCGATCATCGGCGGCGCCTCGCTCTGGGTGATGGGCGGCAAGTCGGCCGACGAGTACAAGGGCGTCGCGAAGTTCCTGGGCTTCCTCTCCGACACCGACCGCCAGGTCTATATCCACAAGGCCTCCGGCTATCTGCCGATCACCAAAGCGGCCTATGAGAAGGCCAAGGCGGAAGGCTTCTACAAGGATCAGCCCTATCTCGAGACCCCGCTGCTCGAGCTGACCAACAAGGAGCCGACCGAGAATTCCCGCGGCCTGCGCCTTGGCAACATGGTGCAGCTCCGTGACGTCTGGTCGGAAGAGATCGAGCAGGCGCTCGCCGGCAAGAAGACCGCCAAGCAGGCGCTCGATGCCGCCGTCGAACGCGGCAACACGATGCTGCGGCAGTTCGAAAAGACCGCCGTGAAGTGAAGGCGATCGGCGGCAGGCCGGTTACCCGGCCTGCCGCTCCTGCGCGCATCATGCAAAAACAAGCCATTTTCCAATCGAAGCTATTGCCCTACGCGCTGGTTGCGCCGCAGCTCGCGATCGTCCTGATTTTCTTCTACTGGCCGGCGTTGCAGGCAGTGATCCAGTCCTTCCTGCTCCAGGACGCCTTCGGTCTTTCGACGAGCTTCGTCTGGTTCGACAACTATCTCGAGCTTCTGCAGGACCGCGCCTATTTCGAAGCGATCGTGCGGACCTTCTTCTTCTCGTTCGCCATCGCGGTCTCGTCGCTCTCGTTTGCGCTGCTCCTTGCCGTGATGGCGGACAAGCCGCTGCGCGGCTCGATGCTCTACCGCACGCTGCTGATCTGGCCCTATGCGGTGGCGCCGCCGGTCGTCGGCGTGCTCTGGATTTTCATGCTGCATCCCTCGCTGGGCGTGCTCTCGCGCTATTTGCGCGTCCTCGGCATCGACTGGAATCCGCTGCTCGACGGCGACCAGGCAGCAACGCTGATCATCCTCGCCGCCGCCTGGAAGCAGATCTCCTATAATTTCCTGTTCTTCCTCGCGGGCCTGCAGAGCATCCCGCGAAGCGTGCTGGAGGCCGCCGCGATCGACGGCGCGCGCCCGATGCGCAGGTTCTGGACCGTGACCTTCCCGCTGCTGTCGCCGACCATCTTCTTCCTTTTGGTCGTCAACATCGTCTACGCCTTCTTCGACACGTTCGGCATCATCGACACCATGACCCGCGGCGGTCCCGGCAAGTCGACGGAGACGCTGGTCTACAAGGTTTATTCCGACGGCCTGCTCGGCGGCAATCTCGGCAGCTCCGCGGCGCAATCGGTGATCCTGATGATCATGGTGATCGTGCTGACGGGAATCCAGTTCCGCTTCGTCGAACGCAAGGTGACCTACTGATGGTCGAGGAAGAAGGCTTTCGGCGCTACGTCGCTCATATCATCCTCTGGATCGGGATCGCGATCGTCGCCTTCCCCGTCTACATCGCGATCGTCGCCTCGACCCAGGACAACGCGCTGATCGCGAACGGACAGATGTCGCTGCTGCCCGGCGGTCAGTTCTTCAAAACTTACTACCAGACGATCTTCATCGGCACGAGCGGCTCGACTCGCGAACCGGTCGGCAACATGATGCTGAACTCGCTGGTGATGGCGCTCTTGATCGCGGTCGGCAAGATCGCGATCTCGATCATCTCGGCCTATGCGATCGTGTATTTCCGCTTTCCGTTCCGGATGCCGATCTTCTGGCTGATCTTCATCACCCTGATGCTGCCGGTCGAGGTGCGCATCTATCCGACCTACAAGATCGTCGCCGATCTGCACATGCTCGACAGCTATGCCGGCCTGTCGCTGCCACTGATCGCGTCGGCCACCGCAACGCTGCTGTTCCGCCAGTTCTTCATGACCGTGCCGGACGAGCTTTTGGAAGCTTCGCGGATCGACGGCGCCGGCCCCTTGCGCTTCTTCTGGGATACGCTGCTGCCGCTGTCGCGCACCAACATGGCGGCGCTGTTCGTGATCCTGTTCATCCTCGGCTGGAACCAATACCTCTGGCCGCTGCTGATCACCACCCGCGACGACATGCAGACGATCCAGATCGGCATCCGCAAGATGATCACCACCACCGACGCGCTGACCGAATGGCCGATCGTGATGGCAACTGCCGTGCTGGCCATGCTGCCGCCGGTGTTCGTCGTCGTCGCCATGCAGAAGCTGTTCGTGCGCGGCCTAGTCGAGACGGAAAAGTGAGGGGCGAATGGCGAATAGTGAATGGCGAATGGTCCGCCGACGATTGAATGGCTGCGGCATTCCACACAGCCCCACTACTCGCCACTCACGATTCGCCATTCGCGCGAGCGGAGCGAGCAATGGCTAACGTCACCCTGCGCAACGTTCGCAAGACCTATCCCGGCGGCTTCGAAGCCATCAAGGGCATCGACGTCGATGTCGGCGACGGCCAGTTCTGCGTGCTGGTCGGCCCCTCCGGCTGCGGCAAGTCGACCTTGCTGCGCATGGTCGCGGGGCTGGAGACCGTCACCGGCGGCGAGATCGACATCGGCGGCCGCATCGTCAACCAGGTCGAGCCCGCCGATCGCGACATCGCGATGGTGTTTCAGAACTACGCGCTCTATCCGCATATGAGCGTCTACAACAACATGGCCTATGGTCTGCGCAACCGCGG
This sequence comes from Bradyrhizobium sp. 179, assembly GCF_023073535.1. Lineage (NCBI taxonomy): Bacteria > Pseudomonadati > Pseudomonadota > Alphaproteobacteria > Hyphomicrobiales > Nitrobacteraceae > Bradyrhizobium > Bradyrhizobium sp. 179. Next base: position 275,958 of record NZ_JADPJR010000116.1, read on the forward strand.
AATGGCGGAAGCCGAGATCAAGACCCGCGTCGGGGAAGCGGCGCGCGTGCTCGAGCTCTCCGCCATGCTGGAGCGCAAGCCGCGCCAGCTTTCCGGCGGCCAGCGCCAGCGCGTCGCCATGGGCCGCGCCATCGTGCGCCAGCCGAAGGTGTTTCTGTTCGACGAGCCGCTCTCCAACCTCGATGCCAAGCTGCGCATCGCGATGCGCGTCGAGATCCGCAGATTGCAGCGCCGGCTCAACACGACGTCGATCTACGTCACCCATGATCAGCTCGAGGCGATGACGCTCGCCGACATTTTGGTCGTGATGAATGGCGGCCAGGTCGAGCAGGTCGGCAATCCCCTCGCGATCTACCAGCAGCCGGCTACGACCTTCGTCGCCTCTTTCATCGGCGCGCCGCCGATGAACCTGATGTCCACCCGTCCCGACGAGATCAAGTCGCAGCTCGGCGGCAGCGAGGCCGGCATCCTCGGCATCCGCCCGGAAGACTTCGTCATCACCGAGCAGGCGCCCGCCGGCGGCGTCGCGCTGCCCCTCACCGTTGAAGCGATCGAACGCGTCGGCGCCGAAACCTTCGTCTACGGCTCGCGGGCTCAGGAAGACCAGCGCGTCGCCGCCACGCCCGGCGAGCTGCCGCCCGGCGAGGTCATCGTCCGCCTTCCCGGAACCGAGGCGCCAGCCATCGGTCAGCAGATCCGCGTCGCAGCGGTTCGCCAAAAGCTGCATTTGTTCAGCGGCGATGGGCGGAAGCGGTTGGAAGCCTGACCGGGTTCCGAAGGGGCAGCTAACAAAAAGTGCGAAAACAACCCCATGCACAGTAGAAGGGGCTTGTTTTCATTGACATAAATCGCCCTGCATTTTGCCGTCCCCGAACTTGTCCCGGGCATTGCTCCTGGTGTCGAGAGAACGGTCGTGGGAATATCGGCGAGCGGAAGCGGCGCCGTCTTACGGACGGCCATGCCCCAGCCATGACAATGCGCAAACGCTCTACGCGAAGCAAACCGCACCACATGCGGGAATGCCACCTGTGCAGGGCTCGTGCTACCTGCTTGAACCCACACGGGGATATGCCCATATTGCTGACCAAGGGGTGCCGCTTGCGGGCTCCGACACACCAAAGTCGCTTCTGCGAGGACTTTGTAAACTATGTCTCGTGTTCCAACGCTCTCCAGTCCCTTCCTGCTGGGCTTCGACGAGATCGAGCGCGTGCTCGATCGCGTCGTCAAAGGCGCCGACGGTTATCCTCCCTACAATATCGAGAGGTGCGACCGGTCGGACGGCCAGCCCGAGCGTTTGCGCATCACGCTGGCGGTCGCCGGCTTCACCCGCGACCAACTCGATGTAACCATTGAGGAAAACCAGCTCGTGATCCGCGGGCGGCAGCAGGACGACAAGACCCGGCAATACATCCACCGCGGGATCGCCGCGCGCCACTTCCAGCGCACCTTCGTGCTGGCGGAGGGGATGCTGGTGCTGGGTGCGGATCTGAAGAACGGGCTGTTGTCGGTCGATCTGGCCCGGCCTGAGCCGGAGCGGATCGTTAAGACAATCGCTATCAATGAGCACGAATAATGGAACGAGTAGCGGACTCGACCGCTTAGTGTTCCAGAGGAGTCGAGACCATGAGTGAAGGTCACGTTGCGTTCGAATACGAAGCCAAGAATGTCTCGCCGGAGACGCTGGCAACCCTCGGCGAAGGCCATATCGCCTATGTGAAGCAGATCCGCTCCGAGGACGTGCCGGGCCTGTTTCCCGAAGCGCCGAAAATCGCGCCGGGCCTCAAGCTGTTCGCGCTTCACGCCGCCGACGGCACGCCGATCATGCTGACCGACAGCCGCGAAGCCGCGATCGCCAATGCCTGGAGCAACGAGCTGCAAGCGGTGAGCGTGCACTGAGCGGTGAGCTGACCAAGCACAGCAGCAGAGATTCGAATGGGCATGCTCTCGCACGAGAGCATGCCCATTTCGCTTTGACGGATGAATTCAAACCTTTTAGATTCTGGTCGTTCTGACTAGATGCGAGAGCCACATGCCCCCAGTCAAGCGCAACGCCTCCAAGAGGGGCTCCCGATCTGGGCGATGGAGCCTTCAGGACGCGAAAGCGCATTTCAGCGAGGTCGTGAGGGAAGCTCAACGCACGGGACCGCAGCGGGTTACCCTGCATGGCAAGGACGCAGCGGTAATCGTCGGGGCCGACGATTTTGACCGTCTTCAGAATCCCCCGAGCGGCCGCGATCTCGTGAAGATGCTCGCGGACTCTCCCTTGGCGGACATCGAATTTGACCGGCTTACCGTGAAGTCCAGGGTTCGGGACATCGAACTTTGAGAGGTTGGCTGCTCGACACCAATGTCGTTTCTGAGCTGCGCAAGCCCAATGCCAACCCCGCCGTTGTAGGCTTCATCAATGCTCAACGAGGCGAAACGCTGTTCGTCACGGACGTCACCTTTGCCGAGATCGTCTACGGCATCGAGCAGCTGGGTGATCCGGCCCGACGGGCCGATCTTCGCTCGTGGCTCGATAACTCTCTTCGACCGTTCTTCAGTGGACGAGTTCTTGGTATCACCGAAGAAGTGATCATTCGATGGAAGACGATGGTCGCCGATGGACGGAAACGCGGACGCACTTTCGGTCAACCGGACTTGTTCATCGCGACAATTGCAGCCTTGCAAGATCTGGCTGTCGTGACGCGCGATGTAAGCGAGTTTGTCGAAGCAGGAGTGCCTACGTTCGATCCGTGGACGAGCACGTTTCACCACCGAGACAAGAACGCATCAGTGGCATCGCCCATCACCCTCGAAAAGATCGTCGCCCTTCTCTGAAATATGGCTTCACGCGAAGAGGTGCCCGTTTTGCGTTTCGAGCAAGACCAGGCCAGCTGGCTGCAGCAGAGGCAGCCGATCACGCTCAAGAAATCGAAACAAGAGCAGCGGCCAGGGCGTCAGCAGGGCGGACCCGATCGAGAGTCGGCCGGGGGGTTTTCCGCCTTGCTGGACCGGATTGAGTCAAATGGCGTGCGGACCGTTGTGGTCGAGGAAGCGTCAAGGTTTGGGCCAGCTGATCGTCCAAGAGGTCGGCATCATCGCGCTGATCGAGCGCGGGGCCCGGGTGCTTACCAGCTCCGGCGACGATCTCACAGAGAGGGGCGATCCGCTCAAGATCACCACGGGGCAGATCGCGGGCGTATTCGCCCAGCTAGACTCGCACTTACGTCGGCAGGTGCGGGACAACTTGAACACTCGGTCTGTTACGCCGCCGTCGCCGGCGGCAGGGCCAGCACCGAATAGATCGCCTGGGCGTCGCGCGAGGCGCGGAGTTTTTTGGCGATGTCCTGGTCGCGCAAGAGGCGAGCGATGCGGGCGAGTGCCTTGAGATGGTCGGCGCCGGCGCCTTCGGGGGCGAGTAGCAGGAAGACGAGATCGACCGGCTGGCCGTCCATCGATTCGAAATCGATCGGGCGATCGAGGCGCGCGAACAGACCAAAGATCTTTTCGAGCTTGGGCAGCTTGCCGTGGGGAATGGCGACGCCGTAGCCGACTGCGGTGGTGCCGAGCTTTTCGCGCTGAAGCAGCACCTCGAACACGGAGCGTTCGTTCTGCCCGGTCAGCTCGGCGGCCTTGGCCGCGAGTTCCTGCAAGGCCTGCTTCTTGCTGTTGACTTTCAATGCCGGGAGAATCGCCTCGGGTGCGACCAGATCGGTAATCGGCATGGAAGCTTTCCGAGGTGAATTAAGCCGTCAGGTTCCGATTTGGCCAGCTTGATAGACCAAGCTGCGCCGACGTCAATAACATGAAGCAGGAGGCGGACTTAGCCCCGGTCCTGATGTGGGGCGCTTCTACTCCAACGCAATCCCGGTGCCAACTCCCGCGTGCGGCTTTGCCACGGACATTGTTAAAGGCCCGGGATGGTACGGAGCCCGGGTCTCGGCCCTAAACATCGGACTTACCGTCCCCCTTGGCCCCCGGCGGGTCGATCCAGCCGACATTGCCATCCGCCCGGCGGTAAATGATGTTCACCCGGCCCGAGGAGCCGTGCTGGAAGACCAGGCAGGGCGCCCCGCTCAGGTCGAGTTCCATGACGGCCTCGCTGACCGAGAGGCGCTTCAGCGAGGTGGTTTGCTCGGCGATGATGACGGGGCTGTAGCCGGCGACCTCGTCCTCGCCCTCGGGCGCCTCGAGCACATAGCTCGTGGCATCGAGCGCCGCCATCGCCTCGGAGGCGGCATGGGCCTTGCGGGCGGAACGGTCCTTGAGGCGATTCTTGTAGCGGCGCAGCCGCTTCTCGATCATCACCAGCGCCTGGTCGGCGCTGGCATAGGCATCCGGCGCGTTCGAATCGGCCTCCAGCGTGATTCCCGAATCGAGATGCAGCGCGCAATCGGTGCGGAAGCCGAAGCCGTCCTTGCTCAGCGTGATGTGACCGGAATAATTGCCGTCGAAATATTTGCGCAGCACCTCATCCGTGCGCTCGGCAACGCGGCCGCGCAGGGCCTCGCCGACGCTGATGCTCTTTCCCGAAATTCGAAGAGTCATGTGATGCCTCGCTTGGTTCAAGTGCCTAGCTTGGATCGGTCTCGATGGGACATCGAGAGTAGCGCGATTTCGCGCCAGCGCAATCAGGCCGGCTCGGTGTTGCGGGGGCGATCGGACATTGCGGTGGCGAGGACGTTACCAAGAGCGCTCTGCTTGTCGCGGCGGCGTTGCACCGAAGAGGGAATGCGCATGGCTTCGCGGTACTTCGCGACCGTGCGGCGGGCAATATCAATGCCCGAAGCGCGCAAGCGTTCCACGATGGTGTCATCCGACAGGATTGCCGTAGGCGCTTCCGAATCGATCAGCTGCTTGATGTGGTGCCGCACCGCTTCGGCGGAATGCGCCTCGCCGCCGTCAGCCGAGGCGATCGAGGCCGTAAAGAAATATTTCAGCTCGAACGTGCCGCGATTGGTCGCCATGTATTTGTTGGCGGTAACGCGCGACACCGTGGATTCATGCATCTGGATGGCGTCCGCGACGGCCTTCAGATTGAGCGGCCGCAAATGTGCCACGCCATGGGTGAAGAAGCCGTCCTGCTGGCGCACGATCTCGGTTGCAACTTTCAGGATGGTGCGGGCGCGCTGGTCGAGTGCGCGCACGAGCCAGGTCGCGTTCTGGAGCGCATCGGTGAAGTAGGATTTGTCGCCGTCCTTGCCGATCTTCTTCGACAGCTCGGAATAGTAGGTCTGGTTGACAAGCACGCGCGGAAGGGTGTCGCTGTTGAGCTCGACATGCCAGCCACCGTCGGGACCGGGGCGGACATAGACATCGGGCACCATGGTCTGCAGCCGCGCCGAGCCGAACTTCATGCCGGGCTTGGGATTGAGGCGGCGGATCTCGCCGATCATGTCGGCGATGTCCTCGTCGTCGACGCCGCAGACTTTGCGCAAGGACGCGATGTCGCGCTTGGCGAGAAGATCGAGATGCTCGACCAGGGCCTGCATCGCCGGATCGTAGCGGTCGAGCTCGCGGAGCTGGATCGCCAGGCATTCGCTCAAATTGCGCGCGCAGACGCCGGGTGGATCGAATTTTTGCAGCACGGCAAGGACTTCCTCGACGTCCTGTTGCGATGCGCCGAGACGCTCGGCGGCCTGGCCGAGATCGCCCGGCAGATAGCCGGCCTCGTCGACGAGGTCGATCAGGTACTGGCCGATCATGCGCTGCGCCGGCGCGGTGAAGGCAACCGAGAGCTGCTCGGCAAGATGGTCCGACAGGGTCCTCTCTGCCGCGACGAACGCTTCGAGATTGTAGGGTTCATCGCCGGAGGCACCACCGCCCCACTCGGTGTAAGTGGTCGGCGCGGCATCTTGGGCATTGCGCGCGGCCGCCTCGGCCGGCTCCTCGGAGAAGACGTTGTCGAGGCCGGTGTCCAGGGTCTGCTCGATCTCGGCGCGGGTGCCGAGATCCTTGCTCATCCATTCTTCCTGCCCAGGCTCGAACGCCTCCGCGCTGCCGCCAAAGCCGTCGTCACCAACTCCTTCACCTTGGCCGCCTTCGTCGCCATCGCCGAACTGGCTGACCTCCGCGGGCGCTTCAGCGCCGCCGGCCTCGTCATTGGCCCGCTCCAGCAGGGGGTTACGCTCGAGTTCCTCCTCCACGAAGGTCGTGAGATCGAGATTGGACAATTGCAGCAGCTTGATCGCCTGCATCAGCTGCGGCGTCATGACCAGCGACTGCGATTGCCGGAACTCTAATCTCTGCGTAAGCGCCATGAAGCAAGAACCGTTCCCAAAATTGGTCCGATTTTTGCTTATCCTAGTCCGGGCCCGATGTACACGCCTTGACGCCGCGCAAAAACAAACTAGAGGCGGAATTCCTCGCCAAGGTAAAGCCGGCGCACGTCCGGATCGGCGACGATCTCATCCGGGGTACCCTCGGTCAGGATTTCACCGGCATAGACGATGTAGGCACGATCGGTGAGGCCGAGCGTTTCGCGCACATTGTGGTCGGTGATCAAGACCCCGATGCCGCGATTGGTGAGATGGCGGACGAGGTCCTGGATATCGCCGACCGCGATCGGATCGATGCCGGCGAAGGGCTCGTCGAGCAGCATGTAGTTTGGCCGCGTCGCCAACGCGCGCGCGATCTCGACGCGCCGGCGCTCACCGCCTGATAGCGCGATCGACGGAGATTTCCTGAGGCGCGTGATGTTGAACTCGTCGAGCAGCGAATCGAGCTGGTGTTCGCGTTTCTTGCGCGAGGGCTCGACCACTTCGAGCACCGCGCGGATGTTCTGCTCGACGGTGAGGCCGCGGAAGATCGAGGCCTCCTGCGGCAGATAGCCGATGCCGAGCCGCGCGCGCTGATACATCGGCAGCTTGGTGACATCGTGCCCGTCGAGCTCGATCGCGCCGCGATCGGCCTTGATCAGGCCGGTGATCATGTAGAACACGGTGGTCTTGCCGGCGCCGTTCGGGCCGAGCAGGCCGACCGCTTCGCCGCGGCGCACGTAGATGCTGACGCCGCGCACCACCTGACGGCTGCCGAAGGCCTTTTCCACACTGTGCACAGCCAGGAAGCCAGGCCGCCGCAGCAGCTGCCCGCCTGTACCAGTGGATCTGCTGCCAGCCGTGACCGGGTGAACCGCCTGTGGACGCGGCGGCTCGGCTTGATAGTCGGCTTGATGGTCTCCTTGGAACTGGTCGGGCGCACGCATCGGCTGGCTCCGGGCGGTCGGCGGCGCATCCCGCACCGGGCTGGTGACGAGACCGCCGACATTGTCACCGAGCGCGGTGATGTCCTGACGCGCAAATCCTGGCCGGCCGCGTTTGGCGGGTCGCCGACGGAACATGCTGAAGAGATCGACCATCCCCGCCTTCTAGCCTTTCACGACGATCCTGCACGACAATCCTGCACGATGATCCGCGCGTGATCCCGCGATCTGCCGCACCGGCCTTTGCGATCCGCCGCTGCAGCCTGAGTGAGGGATGTCTCATGCCCAGTGAAACACGCCCGAAAAGCGGCGAACCCCGCTTCGAAAGCCCTTCGCGCTAGATACAGTCTTGCTGGGCAAGCTTCAACCTCGTCTCGGGAGCATCCGAGACAAGTGATTGAATTTACTTTTGTTTACTTGCGCCTGGCAACTGCAGAGGCGGCGCGTTGCCGGGTTTGGCGCCCTGGCCGCAATCATTGCCGCCGCCCTGCGGCAGCAGGGCCTGGACCCGGCCGCTCTCGGATTCCACGCGCGACACGCCCGTGGTCATGTCGACCATCAGGCGGTCGCCGCGCAGCACGTTCTTGCATTGCGTCAAGACCACGCCTCCGAGCATGGTGATGAGGTTGGTCTTGGTGTCGAACACGGCGGTCTCGCCCGTTACCACCTGGTCCTTCTGAGTGACCACGACATTGCCGCGCGCCTCCAGCCGCTTGATCGCGGAGCTGCCGCCTGGGCCGGGCGTTGCCGACTGCATCGGTGCCGCCTTCGCGCCCTTCGCCGCCGGCTGCGGCGCGGCCGGCTTGTCGCCGCCGCCCGATTCGTAAAACACCACCAGCGTCTTCGAGGTCATGGTGGTGTCGCCCTGCACGACCTTCACATTGCCGGCGAAGGTCGCCTCCTTCTTCTTGTCGCGCATCTCGAGCGAGGCGGCCTCGATCTGGATTGGCTGGTCGCGGTTTTGCGAAAAGCCCTGCATCGCGTTGGGCACGCCTTGCATCGTGCTCTGTGCAATGGCGGCCCCGCCAGCGACCACCGCTATGACGGCGGCGACAAGCACGGCTGTGCCGAGGACGGCGCTCCGCTTCTTGTCGCTGGGCGAAAAAAAACTGATCATTGAAATCACTTTGAATTGGCAGACTTGTTCTGAGGCATACGCGTCTTTGCAGGTGGCGCAGGCTCGGCCGGGGGCGCAGGCTGTGCGGCGGCGGGATCGTCCAGCTTATCCAGGTGCATCACCACATTGCCTTCGAAGCGGATGAGATCGCCGCCCTCGGTGATCCGCAGCCGGTCCGCAGTCAGCGTGCCGTTGGTCAGCTTGACGTCGACGCGCTCGTCGGAGGTGACCGTGCCCTTGTTCATGTCGACGAAGGCCGAGTTCAGCCGCGCCTCGTAGCCGGTCGAGGTGCGCAGCAAGATGTCCTTGTGCAGTTCGAGCTGCTGCTGCTTGTTGTCGAAACGGCCGGTGCGGGCGTCGAGGAACAGGGTGGATTGATCCTCCATCAGCACCTTCGCGCGCAGATCCGAAAGGTCGACATGATCAGGGTCGGTGATGTCCTGCGTCGCGGTCTTGGCCCAGAGCTCGTAGGGCCGCTGGTCCGGCGTGAAGCCGGCGAGGTGCGGCGTTTCCATGGTGATCTTGGTGCCCGACACCACCAGGTTTCCGGAGTCGAGCGGCAGCTTCGGCATCAGCATGCGGAACGGATTGAAGACCGACACGCCGACGATGGCGGCCATGGACAGCAGCACCGCGCCCGGCACCGCGACGCGCAGAATCCGCACCAAGCGGCTGTGGCGCGCCGCGCTGGCAAACTTCGCCGCAAGCGCGGCGTCGTAGGTGGGATTCTGGGCCGAATTCACCTGGACTCCTGATTCACCTGGGCTCCTGAAGTGGCGCTCGCCTTGTCCGGTGGAACGACGCCCCATTGTACCCGGCGCCGCCAAAATATGCAGCCGGCGACAGGCCGTTACGAAAGTGTCCGAAACGGGGCGGCAGCCCTGACCCTAGCGGCCACGAGCGGCATCAGGAATGCGCGAAAATGTCCTCTTCCGCCCAGCCCTGGAGGTCGAGCAGGGCGCGGGTCGGCAGGAAGTCGAAACAAGCTTGCGCCAGCGCGGAGCGGCCTTCCCGCACCAGCATGGCATCGAGCCGCTCGCGCAGGCCGTGCAGATGCAGCACATCGGAGGCGGCATAGGCGAGTTGCGGCTCGCTCAGGCTGTCGGACCCCCAGTCGCTGGACTGCTGCTGCTTGGAGAGGTCGATGTTGAGCACCTCGCGCACCAGGTCCTTCAGACCGTGGCGGTCGGTATAGGTGCGGGTCAGGCGGGAGGCGATCTTGGTGCAGTAGATCGGCCCGGTCATGACGCCGAAGGTCTGATACAGCACCGCGATATCGAACCGCGCGAAATGGAAGATCTTCGTGATGGCGGGATCGGCCAGCAGCGCCTTCAAATTCGGCGCGTCGGTGTGCCCCTTGGGGATCTGCACCACGTCGGCGCTGCCGTCGCCGGGCGAGAGCTGCACCACGCAGAGCCGGTCGCGGTGCGGGTTGAGGCCCATGGTCTCGGTGTCGATCGCCACCGCTGCGGTGTAGCGGGACAGGTCGGGCAGGTCGCCGCGATGCAGGCGTACGGTCATGGCGTTTCAAAACCTCGAATGGTCTGTCGGCAGAATAGGCTAATCGGGATTACCCGCGATGTATCCACTCACGGCGGGCCGCGCAAGCGCCGGCCGTGACCTTACGGGTCCGGTCAGATCGCCGCCAGCATGATGCAGATCATCGCCGCCACCGCGATGCGGCTGGGGCCGTCGCGGAAAGCGTAGATGATCGGATCGTCAGGCATCTCGCGGCGGTGCGCCATCATCAGGGCGCGGCCGAACCAGTACAGCAGCAGCGGGTTGAGCAGCCACAGCATCCAGGGACGGCTGTAGAGCGGCGTCACCGCGGAGGAGGAGACGTAAAGCGAGAACACGGTTGCCGCGTTCATCGCGCTCGCCGCCGCCATCGCGGCGATGACATGCAGATCAGTGATCCTGTAATCGCGGTTGGAAGGATCGGCGAGGCCCGCGCTCTCGCGCATGCTGAGCTCGCTGAAACGCTTGATGAGCGCCAGCGAGGTGAACACGAACAGCGAGAAGATCAAAAGCCATTCCGACAGCACCACCCCGACACCGACGGCGCCGGCAATGATGCGCAAGCTGTAGAGGCCAGACAGCGTCACGACGTCGACCAGCATCTTGCGCTTGAGCGCGAGCGAATAAGCGATCGTGGTGACGAGATAGGCGCCGAGCACGCCCAGGAAGAGAGGCGAGATGCAGAGGCTGGCGACGAGCGCGAACAGCCACAGCGCAGGAATCGCTGCTAGCGCCGCGGAGATCGGCAAATCGCCGGCCGCGAGCGGGCGATGGCGCTTGGTCGGATGCTGCCGGTCGGCCGAAAGATCCAGGAGATCGTTCATCAGATAGGCGCCCGACGCGCAGGCGGAGAACGCCATGAACGCCAGCAATGCATAGCCGAGCGTTGCAAGGTTCATCTGATGCGCGGTGAGCGCCGGCACGAACACCAGCGTGTTCTTGGCGTATTGATAGACGCGCAGGGCCTTGGCCCAGGTTTTCCAGCTGACGTGGCTGTGGCCGCGGCTCTCGATCCGCTCGATCGCGCCGCGATCGAACGGCAGCGTATGGCCCGCAGCCAGATCGGCCGGCGGCACGACGCCGTCAAAGCCAAGATGTGCGGCAATGCCCGCCGCATGATCGGCGAAGCGTCCGGCGACAAGATAGATCTTCGCGCCCTGCGCCCGCGCCGCCAGCGCCTGATTCAGCACATCGGAATCATAGGGCAGATGGGCATAGTCGATCTCGGCCTGCGCCAGGATGTCCGTGAGCGCGGCCATACCCGGGCGTCCGCCGGCGCCGAAGCGGGCCATCATGCGGCCGGGCGCACTGAACAGCGCTTCCATCAGCAGTTCGGAACGCAGCAGCGCGCCTTCCAGATCGATCACAAGCGTCGGCCCAGCCGCCGCAATTGCGGACGGTGTTGGGGCGCCAGAATCTTGCCAGGCAGGCTGCTCCATCCGGAAACGCTCTTACTTGCCGCAAAATGACCGGCCCAAAGGCCGGGGAGCAGGGGAAATGGATGCTCGCGAGCCTAGAGGAGCATTCGCTAAGGGCGGCTTAATTCCCCCAGACAGGAGCGGGCGGTTCGCGCGGGCGCCCTGTTGCCCGGATCCCACAACCTGCTCCGCGCCTCCCCTTACGGCAGAGCTTTTGCCTGCACCCGTGGACATCGTCGCCGTCCACCCTATCTGCCAGTTTCGCGCGCCCCGCCGCGCTTACGCTGAATCAGGTGCCATGACCGAACAGACGCTCGCCGCGGCCGTCAACGACCCCCAGGAACGCCAACGCGGCTTTTCGCGCTATCAGGCGCTCCTCATCGCGCTGCTCGCGTTCACGCAATTCACGATCATCCTCGACTTCGTCATCATGTCGCCGCTCGGCGCCATCCTGATGCCTGCGCTCGACATCACGGCCGGGCAGTTCGGCGTCGCGGTGTCGGCCTACGCGTTCAGCGCGGGGATCTCGGGCATCCTGGCCGCCGGCTTTGCCGATCGATTCGATCGCAAGCGCCTGCTGCTGTTCTTCTATGTCGGCTTCACGCTCGGGACCATGCTCTGCGCCGCCGCGCCGAACTACCATGTGCTGCTGCTCGGCAGGATCGTCACCGGTTTGTTCGGCGGCGTGATCGGCTCGGTCGTGCTCGCCATCATCACCGACCTGTTTCCGCTGCAGCTGCGCGGCCGCGTGATGGGCTTCATCCAGACGGCGTTTGCCGCAAGCCAGGTGCTCGGCATTCCCGCCGGGCTGTTTCTGGCCAATCACTGGAGCTGGCATGTCTGCTTCGCTGCGATCGTCGTGGTGTCGATCGCAGCGATCGCGGTCATCGCCTTCGCCATGGAGCCGGTCGATGCGCATCTGAAATTGAAGCAGGACAGAAACCCGTTCCGGCATTTGATCGCCACCGTCGGACAGAAGCGCTATACGCTGGCCTTCGCCGTCACGACGCTGCTGGCGACGGGCGGGTACATGCTGATGCCGTTCTCCAGCGCCTTCACCGTGCACAATCTCGGCATCGACATTGCGCATCTGCCGACGATCTATCTCGTCTCCGGCCTGTTCAGCATCGTCACGGGGCCTCTGGTCGGCAGGGCGAGCGACGCGTTCGGCAAATACCCGACCTTCGTGTTCGGCAGCGTGGTGTCGGTGATCATGGTGCTGACCTACACCCATCTCGGCCACGTCTCGCTGGCGACCGCGATCCTCGTCAACGTCCTGATGTTCGTCGGCATTTTCTCGCGCATGATCCCGTCACAGGCGCTGATGTCGGCGATTCCCGATCCGAGCCAGCGCGGCTCGTTCAGCGCGGTCAGCGCCTCGCTTCAGCAACTCTCCGGCGGGCTCGGCTCAGTGCTCGCCGCCGCCATCATCGCCCAAGCGGCGGACGGCTCGCTGATCCATTTCGACCGGCTCGGCTACGTCGTGGTCGCGACCACGATCGTCGCGCTGGGCGCGATGTACTTTGTGCAGAAGGCGGTGGCGGAGCGGGCGGGAAAGCGGGTGGTGTGAGGGCGGACGGGCTGATCTGTCCCAGCAAGGGACGAGGCCAAGTCGGTGCTTGGATCGTCGGCTACCATCGCGACTGATCGGAAGCAGCCCCATTTTGCGTCAAATCTTGCAAATGGTGCCCAGGAAAGGACTCGAACCTTCACGGCCGTTAAGCCACTGGCACCTGAAGCCAGCGCGTCTACCAATTCCACCACCTGGGCATGCCGTTTGGGGCACGGAGGCGGTTACTACGGTTCGGTGACGCCGTTGTCAATTCATGCGTGAAGCCTGTTGCGGGATGCCGATTGCGCATCGCAAACCGGCCCGATACAAGCCTGACAACCCCTTACCCACCTGCAGGAACCGACCCCATGGCATCGAATCTGGACACGCTCGTCACGGTTTTCGGCGGATCGGGGTTTTTGGGCCGGAATGTCGTCCGCGCCCTGTGCAAGCGCGATTACCGGATCCGGGTCGCGGTGCGGCGGCCGGAACTCGCCGGATATCTCCAGCCCTCCGGCAAGGTCGGGCAGGTCCACACCGTGCAGGCCAATTTGCGCTACCCGGCCTCGGTCGAGGCGGCGCTGCGCGATTCGCATGTCGTGATCAACCTCGTGGGCGTCCTCACCGAGAGCGGCGAGCAGACCTTTGACGCCGTCCAGGCCAAGGGCGCCGAGACCGTCGCCAAGGCGGCGGCCGCCGCCGGCGCCAGCCTGGTGCATGTCTCCGCGATCGGCGCCGACGCGGAATCGCCGTCGCGCTATGCCAAGGCCAAGGCGGCCGGCGAAGTCGCGGTCTTGGCCGCCGCGCCGTCGGCGACGATCTTCCGCCCCTCCGTGATGTTCGGGCCCGAGGACCAGTTCACCAACCGCTTTGCCGCGCTGGGGCGAATGTTGCCGGTGCTGCCGCTGATCGGCGGCGAGACCAGGATGCAACCGGTCTATGTCGGCGACGTCGCCACCGCGATCGCCGATGCCGTCGATGGCAAGGCCAAGGCCGGCGCGACCTATGAGCTCGGCGGGCCGGAGGTGCTGAGCATGCGCGAGATCATCGAGACCATCCTCGAGATCACGGACCGCGAGCGAATGCTGATTCCGCTGCCGTTTGGGCTCGCCCGCTTCAAGGCTGCCTTCCTGCAATTCGCGCCGGGTGCGCTGAAGCTGACGCCGGACCAGGTCACGATGCTCGAACGCGACAATGTCGTGTCGGATGCAGCGAAGGCCGCTGGCCTGACGCTGGAAGGGCTCGGCATCACGCCGGATTCGCTGGAGGCGATCGCCCCGCAATATCTCTGGCGCTTCCGCGCGGCCGGCCAGTTCCAGCGCAAGAGCGCGTGAGGTTTGGTTGCCTCTCCCGCTTGCGGGTGAGGTCGGATTGCGAACCAATCCGGGTCAGGGCTTTCTCCTCTTGGGGAGAGTCTCTCTGTGGAAGCACCCTCTCCCCGACCCTCCCCCGCAAGCGCAGGGGAATCGCATATGGATTTCTCTGGCCTATTGCATTGGAGAGCAAGAGAGATTCTGAAGACGACTCCCAGAGCATGGAGGG
>NZ_JADPJR010000010.1:0-108211 GCF_023073535.1 Bradyrhizobium sp. 179
CGCGGATCTCATCGAGGCCAGCGGCCATGTGCCGCGCGCAAAGGCCGGACATATGACCGCACCGTCCCAATGTGTGAATCGATTGAAAAAGCTCTTGCCACGCGGGCCGTTCCACATACGGGGGCAACGTCACCAGATCCGAAGTAAGCGTTTGCTGATTGATCGCCAGCCAAGCGGCGCCCATCTCTTCCCGAATACACTATCCGTTCTTGACGCTGTCCGAAACCTTCGAAACCACTTCCTTGCGCAACTTGATCTAAGAATCTGTCAGCCTAACAAGGAGGGGCATCAACATGGGTAATCGAGCATGTAGGCCATCTGTGCCGCCGAGATTGATACCGCGCCGTCGGACGCCGACGGCCAGATGAACTTGCCGCGATCCAAGCGCTTGGCGTAGAGAGACATGCCAAGCCCGTCATGCCAAAGGATCTTGACCAAATCGCCGCGGCGACCCCGGAAGATGTAGAGATCGCCAGCATGAGGATCGCGCTTCAGGCTCTCCTGGACCGCAAGCGCCAGGCTTTGCATTCCGCGGCGCATGTCGGTGTGGCCGGTGGCGATCCAGACCCTGACGCCGCTCGGGATCGGGATCATCGCTGTCTCAGAATCTCAAGAACCCGCTGCAGCGCCTCAACATCGACGTCGCGGTCAACGCGAACACGACAGCCGCCAAGCTCGATCTCGATAATGCCGGCCCTTGCGCGGTGCGCAGGCGGTGAAGACACCGGTTGTGGCACGCCACTCGAGATCGGAGCCGCCGCAGGCGTGATCTCAACCGGAACAAGCACCGGCGCAGCATCGCGGCTCAACTTGCCTTCGCGCGCCAACCGGCGCCACGTGAACAATTGGCTTGTCGACAGCCCGTTACGTCGCGCAGTCACCGACACCAGACGCGACCCGCCATAGCTCTCGCTGACGATCCGCTGCTTTTCTTCCAATGTCCAGCGGCGCCGTGCGCCCGTCGACACGACTTCAAGTCGGGAAACCTTCGGTATAGGCACATGGTCAGTCATACGCCTATGTCTTCCTCCTCCATCAAACCGCGCAAGGCGGTCTTCGCCGGAGCGATACTGTCGTGCAGCACAAGAACGAGACCTTCAGCAGCGGCTGCGCGATCACGTGTCGACTGGAAATGGCCGGCCGGAATGTCCGCTTCGCTGACCCGGTCATTGGAGAAGAAGCGGTAGGCTGCCTTGGTATTCGCCCAATCCTGGCAGACGAGCGGAATGCTTCGTCCCATGGCGCTTCCAATCTGCTTGAGCAGTTTGCGGAATCTGTCGCCGAGCCGCGCGTCCCTAA
This sequence comes from Bradyrhizobium sp. 179, assembly GCF_023073535.1. Classification (NCBI taxonomy): domain Bacteria; kingdom Pseudomonadati; phylum Pseudomonadota; class Alphaproteobacteria; order Hyphomicrobiales; family Nitrobacteraceae; genus Bradyrhizobium; species Bradyrhizobium sp. 179. The sequence goes on from NZ_JADPJR010000010.1 coordinate 1,300, forward strand.
ACTCGCATCCACGACTCTCTCGATCAATCCAACATTCGCCTTCTAAGGATCGTAAACAGCCCCTTGCCGATCGATCCCTTAATGTCAGCCTCATAGAGCACCCCCTCGCGAATCAGGTGCTCAGCAAGGAATCACAAGTGATTCTTTCGACTCAAGAGTTCGCCGATCGGCGGATCAAGCCGAGTGGTCAAAGTTGTGGGTAATTGAAAGCCGGCGGACCAGCGCCGAACAGTCAGGGTTTTCTTTGCAGAACCTCACAACCTCCGCCAAAGTCTCGGTGCCGAAGCCGGTGAACTTCTCCGACGCTATAGACCCAAATGACGCCATGTCGATCGCCCCTTCATTGGCCTCATCCCACAACACTTCTCGACTTCTACGAGGTTCTCCACAACCCGGGAACGGGGCGACGAGATGGAGCTTGTCGACGTTCATAATCACCCAGGTCTGCGTTGGTCTGCCAGAGCCATCAAATCGGCGGAAACTCGATCAAAGACGTAGTCCCAATCGCCCTCCGCACGAGGCCGATAAAGTCTCATAGAAGGATACCACGGACTATCGACACGGCTCAGGAGCCAAAGCCAATGTGCGTTGTGGCCAAGCAAGACCCAGACGGGTTTTCCCAGAGCGCCAGTTAAATGAGCCACAGAGCTGTCGGTCATCACGACCAGATCGAGGTGAGTTATCGCGGCCGCAGTGTCGGCGAAGTCTTGCAGGTGCGGAGCCAAATCTTTGATCGGTGCACCGCGAGGTAAGGAGGTGAGCTCCCTGACTGGCGGACCTTTTTGAAGGCTGTACAGCTCTACGCCTGGCAATGCACAAGCTCTTAGGAAGCTAAACAGTCTTTGCGCACGACGGTGATTCTTGCCGAATGTGACGCTTCCAGACCAAACGATCCCGACTTTCAGGCGATGGAGGCCGTTTTCAAACAGCGGAGCGAGCTTGGTCATGCGCTCACGTTGAGCCACAAGGTAAGATGCGCTTGGTATGGACGCAAAATCGGTCGTAAAAAAAGAGGGAATGCTGCAAATGTGCGCATGCAGATCCGCGTCGATTTCAGTGCCTGGGAGGACAACGCGATCGACAACCCCCATGTTTTCGATTATTGGAACGAGTTCGCGCCGACATTCTATGATAAGCTTCCCTCCAAGCGCTTTCACGTGGGGCAGATAGCGGGCCATCCATATTAGATCGCCGAAACCTTGCTCCGAAACGAGCAAGAGAGTCCGGCGCGAATAGGCCCTGCCGTCCCATTCCTTACCGGGAAGGTTACGCTCTGGCAGCTGACCAGTGTGCTTACGCACCTCATAATCTGGCCAAGCTTCACTGTAGTTTCCGAGCGTCAAAAGACTAAGCGCTCGGTCCCATCTTGCAGCCAGGTAATCGGGCTTGAGCTTCAAAGCTTTGCCAAACGCAATGACCGCCTCTGCATGACGTCCCGCTTCAGCTAAAGATACACCAAGATTGTGAAACAGCTGAGGATCCTTTTCCGACGAATGAGAAATCGCTCTCTCGTGGCAAGAAATTGCGGAATGGAGCTGATTCAGTTCAGTCAGGGAGTTTCCGAGATTTGACCAGACACCACTGGCGCCTTCGTCGTAGCGTAGCGCATCACGATAACACCATACCGCGTCGACGTGCCGCTTCATTGACGCGAACATCACTCCCCTGGCGTTGCGGAGGCTGACATCCGTTGGCCATTCCGCGACTGCATTGCGAAGCAGTTCCTCCGCTTCCGCAAATTGACCCGCTCCATGCAGCCGCTGAGCCTCGGCGAAGGCCGACTTTGCACTCGAGGTGGTCCGCTCGGTCAGGGTGGTCACTGTCACTTCTCACTCACGAATGCCAGGAACTTGCAATCGCGCTCGTCAGTGAGCTATCCGTTGGCATCGATATCGCCAGAGCAGGATTAAAGCCAGGATTCGCGGTTGAGTAAGAAGCCATTGCAGAGACCAGCTGAGCGACCTGACTATCAAGCTTGATCCCATCTGCGAGAGCAAATGTCTGTATCTGTGCTCGATCGTCCGCATACCAATCGCGAACAGCGATGCTATCGCTGGTGCCCAACCGGCTGATCTGCAGATCACTTCCAACCTGCTGAAACCAAAGATCTTGGTCAGTGGCCCCAGCAGAGAAGTCGATCTCGCCGGACGCCGCTGTGCTACCATCGGCGGCATTATTATCGATGACGTCTTGTCCAAAGGACGAGCCGACCCGGTAAATGTCATATCCACCCCCACCAACAAGCGTCGCATTGCCATCGCCTGCAATAAGCAGGTTGTTGCCATCGTTGCCAGTGATTGTATCCGACGTCGAAGGATCCGCGAAAATGAAATTGCCACCGTTCAGATTCGCTGTGGTAACGCCAGCGAGCAGGATGGAATTGCCGGTACCAAGCCCGATTTCCAGATACGAGCTGAGCCCATAATTTATTGTGTTGAAGGTGAGATCCGCAATAGAAGATACCCCTTCGATATTTGAGAGATCGATCGTGTCATTCGCTGAATCGAAATCCGCGATGACATTCTGCGGCTGATTCAGATCGCTATAAAAAGCGGCGCTTTCAACGACGAAGGTATTGTGGCCTGCACCACCGAAGAAAGTATTGCTACCGCTGCAGACGAATAAAGTATCATCTCCGCCGCCGCCCAAGACGACGTCGTCCGAACCCGAGGCAGTCAACTGCTGACCGCCGCTGCCGCCAATCAATGTGTCATTCGCACCACTGATCCAGGCCGCTTGAAGTCCGATGATGGTGTCGCTAACAGACGAGCCGTTGACAGTAGCGGCCCCTTGGCTCAGGTCGACTACAGTGTTATCGAGAGAATATGCGGCGACATCCAGGTAACTGCCAGTACCCACCAGCCTGCTACCCTCGCCATTGCCAAACAATAGATCCAACGTCCCCGCTGAAATCAGCGTATCTGCGCCCGCCGACGCAATGAGGGTATTACCAACGCCGGTAGACGACAGAGTGTCCGCGGCCCCGCCCGCAATCAAGGTGTCTCCAAATCCACTCGACGACACGAGATCGGTACCCGCTCCTCCTACGAGTAGATTGTAGCTTCCGGATGATGACAGTGTGTCGGTTCCCGTCGACCCCGTTAACGTGTCATTCGAACCTGAGGCCATTAGTGTTGAGCCCGACACGGACGCCAGCAACTGGTCGTTCGCGCCCGTCGCGAGTGCCATAGTCACTCCGATAAGTACATCCGACGTTCCGGACCCCACGATCGAGGCCGATCCGGCATCTAGATTAACCGTGATGTTGTCCTGGTCGTACTCCACGACCACACCAATTCCGGCCGAGGCGTTCAAGGTACTTCCCAAACCATTTCCGATTAAGGTGTCGCCTTCGCCAGTCGAAATAAGCAGCGCCGTCGTTGTACCCGCCGACAGGGTATTTCCCGACCCCATAGACAGCAGCGTGTCACCATCATTGCCGGCCGTCAGTATGTTCGAGCTGCCGGAGCTGAGCAAAGTACCGGCGGTCGCGCCTCCGTGAACGGTTTCATACTGCCCATGAGCGTCAACTGCGGAGAAGCCAATCAGCGTATCGAAGTTTCCTGAAAAGGCCGTCGCGCGGCCATTTTGGAGGTCGATGGTGACAAAGCTCCTGGCATACTCCGCGACAGCTCCCGAGGACGGGGCCGCCGCTATCAGCGTTGCTCCGAGAGCCTGACCTATGAGAGTATCATTAGCACCTGATGCTACCAGCGTCGCTGGGCTCAGGCCTGTAGCAGCGACATCGCCATCGCCCGACACCTCGACATAGCCCAATCCAACAAGTCGGTCCACTTGTGAGCTGCCAGCCACAGAAGCGGTTCCGGCGCCAAGATCTACAGAAACGTTGTTGACCTCATAGACCAATTTGGTCGACGAACTCGAGCTTATGAGAGTATTCCCACTCCCGTTGCTCACAATCGTCCCCTGTTCACCAGCCAAGTTGACGGCTTTGACACCAATAAGGGTGTCGCTCTCGCCTGAACCCTGAACCTCCGCAAGCCCTGTGACCAGGTCCACCATCATATTGTTCGCCGAATAGACTACCTCGACAGCATTTGAGCCTGCTTTCAAAGTGTTTCCTTGGGCGTCGCTATAAAAGGTGGCAGCTCCGTTCTCCGAAATGAGCGTCTGATTGGTTCCCAAAGCCGCCACGCCAACGAATCCAGACAAGCTATCAGTACCCAGAGCACCAGTAGCAATCGAGTTGTCGAGATCGATTGTCACCTCATCCGTCACGTAGGCCACGACGGTGCCGTTCAAATCGCCCTGCAGGACGCTCGATGACAGATTTCCATACAACGTGTCGTTCACGCCGCTTGAGATCAATGCACTCGCCCCCGAACCGGCAACAAGGCTGTTGTCTGAACCGGTTGATATCAAGGTTTGCGAGATCGCGCTTCCGATCAGGGTGTCGCCATGTCCTGTCACCCTGGCGTTTACGATTCCAACAAGTGAATCATAGAGACTGGTACCATTAACGTGAGCAGTTTGAGCGGCAAGATCGACGTTCATGTCATCGAGCTGATACTCCGCAATGGTGCCGGTCCCGCCCGCGACGAGCGTATTTCCGGTGCCATTGCCGATGAGCGTTGAGATGCCCGAGGAGCCGACCAGCGTATCATCCGTTCCAAGCGCTTCCGCAGCGCTAATCCCGATGAGGACATCACTTCCGACACCGCTCGTACTTGCCGTGCCAGAGCCGAGGTCGATTATCACATGATCGAGAGCATAAGCTGCGATTGCATCTCCCGCGGCAGATTGTAGCGTGCTGTCCGAAAGATTGCCGATGAGCTTCGCTCCCGCGGACGCCGCATCAGCAATGAGTTGGTCTGCGCCTGCGGACGCGATCAGCGTGTCATTCGTTCCGGTCGTGATCAGCGTATTGTCGGCGCTCTGGGCAATCAGGGTATTTTGATTGCCTGATGACGTCAGGAAGTTATTTCCCGATCCACCGAACAACGTATCGGATTGCCCCGCTGTCACTAGCGTCGATGATCCTGCACCTGCTACCAAAGAGTTCGAGTGACCCGTCGAGATAAACGTGTATGCACCCGAGCCGGCAGAGATCGTATCGGCCGTCCCAGTGACCGTAACTACGCTGACATTCAAGAGCTGGTCGCTGCCTACGGCTGACGACGCAGTGCCCGCATTAAGATCAATGTCGATACCATTGATCGCGTAAACGATATTAGTCACGCCGCTCCCGCCGACTAACGTATCTCCTGTGGTGTTGCCGACCAGGGTGGCATCACCACTTCCGCCGATAAGCGTATCGTTGGCGCCGAATGCTGTGATCGTGCTAACTCCTACAAGAAAATCATAGAGATCGCTTCCGTTCACGGACGCCGTGTTCGTGGATAGATCGATCGCGACGTTATCAATAGAATACGCTACCAGCGCGCCGCTTCCCGCTAAAACATCAAGAGTGCTGCCGTTGCCAGAACCAAAGAGGGTGTCGTTAAATCCGGAATCAATTAGTGTGCCGGCGGCAGATCCAGCGATGAGAGTATCATTCTGGCCCTCGCTTGAAAGTATGTAGGAAGGAACGGCTCCTCCAATCAGGGTTACATGGTTGCCTGCCGCGACGACATCATTGATACCGATCAGCACATCGGCACTGCCTGTTGCTGATGCTCTGGCAGTGCCATTAGCGAGATCAACCGTAGTGCCATAATTCTCGTACCGCGCTATGGTGTCAGATCCGGTTGAGATCAGGGTTGTCCCATGACCGGATCCAATCAAAGTGTCGTGCATTCCCGAGCTAATTACCGTATTGCCACCAGTGCCATCACAAAGCGTGTTTGAACTACCCGACGAAAACGCAGTGTCGTTGGCACCAAACACGTATAGGCCGTTTCCAGTGCCGCTGGTCTCAAGGACGTCACTATTTCCATCCGCTTCCATATACAAGTTCGCTCTACTGCCACCAATAAGCGTATCTCTATCGCCATAGGCGTAGGCTGAACCGATCGTGGTCAGGGAGTCGGTAACGTCGTTATCGAAGACCTGCAGAACGTCCAAGACCACGCTATTGTTAGACGTTGCCGAATTCCGGAGGGAAGCTTCGTCCGGCCATGGGTATAAATCGGCACCCAAGTTTGGCGAGTCGGATTGATATTGGCCGAGACTCACGTGCAGAGGAGTTCCATCGCCCTCTAGCCCAAATTGCCCCACGGAGGTGCCCAACGGATCTAGGGTCTCGAACGTCTCCGGGTCATAGTAATTTTGGAACTGCGACGCTGGATACTCCGCTAAGTGAGGCAAGCTGTTAAGCGGTTTTCCGTTCAGCTCCAGCACGTCATCCGACGTCGGATTGATCACGAATACATTCGTCCAATCATAGTATGTGGGATGATCTGGATATTCCATATTTATAATGGAAGTCGCAAATTTCGCGATGTCCAGGTTCTCGACCGTTTCAAGCGAGGCATCTGGCGCATTAACGACCCACACGGTGCCGCCGCCAATAATATTTATGGTATCCGCTCCTCCGCCGCCCCAGATGATTGAGGTCATGCGCACTGCACCCCAAACGTTGAATGTATCGTCTCCTTCGCCGCCAATCGCTATTACGTTTTGTGTGAGCAGGTTGCTCGCATCGTCCCAATTGGCATCGATGTTGAACGTATTATTTCCGGGTATCGGTAGATCTGGCGTGGGATTACCGGCCACTCCCGCAGCCTTGGCTGTTTCACCGCTGCCACCGACCAGCACCTGTTCCGGGCCGTAGCCAGAGTAGAGAACATTATTTCCCGCACCGCCAAAAATCAGATCGTTGCCGTTTCCTCCGTAAATGATGTCATCCCCGGCGCCGCCGTCGATAAGCGCGTCGCCGTCGCTCGGTGCATAGATTGTGTCGTTGTTCGGACCGCCGACAATTACCGTTGTACGATCGTCGTCTGGAGCCGATAAATTAGTATCCGCAGCCACTGTTCCCGTAACGTATTGTAGACCAGTCGAAACGTTGAAGGCCATCCGGAGTAACGACTGCCACAGTTGCCCACCGGCCGATTGCGAGAACACAATGTCTTCCGATGACGGTATGAATTCACTTTTCGGCGCGAGGCCGTAGTAGGTCTGAAAGAAGGACTGAGTGGTTTGCGCGAGTGATTTAAGGTTGCCGACGATTGCCCCTTGCGGGCCTCCAATCAGTGCTCGCATTCCATCGACTGCGTCGAACGTGTTGAACTTTTTCGAAGAAGGATCCGAGAGGTCCTGTCCTGTTTTCTGCGCCGCCTCAATACTCGATACGAGATCATAGGTCCCGCTCTCGTGCTTGAAGGTTATCGTTTGCGTTCCCTCCGGCCCTTGGATCGTTCCCGTAAAGGGTTCTGTATTACGAAGCCAGTTCGTGTAAAAACTGCTCGCACCAAGATAGGGAAACAGAAGCGTCCCAGCCCAACCTGCATAGTCCCCATTTGGGTTGTCGGAGTCGATGAAGACGGTTGATGCAGCGGCTCCGGCGTCGTAGACGCCCAGTCCCTGAACGCTTGGTATCACTCCGTCGCTCGCGAGAATGCCGCTGATTACGTTGAACGCAATGTTGTTCGAAGCCTTTTGAGCTAAACCGTCTACATCGTCGGTCTGCCCATCACGCAACTCCTTTTGTTCAATAGTATAGGTCGCGATAAAGTCCGCGGCAAAGCCGCGCTGACTGTTGATATTGATCGCATTCGATATCCAATTGAAGACACCCTGGTCGACGCCAGCCTTCGGCGTCAGCACTTCTTTGCCGTTAACAATGGTCTTGTCGCTGATGAAACCGAGGAGCGCTTTGTAGAGCGGTGCCCCCAAGCCAGCTTGGGAATTGTTCTGGCTATAGATCGCCGCTTGCTGGCTAAGCAACGCTTGCAGGCTGTCAAGCTCGTCAGACGTCAATCGCTGCACGATGCCTTCAAGGTTCCACCCACTACCGTACGAATATGTTGTCATCGATCACTCCCCGGATCAATTTTAAGCGGCCCAGGCCACTTGTAGTCATGGACCGTCGCGGCGCTGATATGCTCTTGCAGCGATCTGTCGAAGCTTAGGAGCTTGTCCAAAGGGAACGGATGAGCTCCGTGGTACGGGTGAAATCGATACGCCACGCCGAGCTCAGTGGTGATCGCGTATGCAACCTGGCAATCGTCTATCGGCGTGCTGAAGATCGTCGGGCCGCAACGCGCGACTAGCGGGTGTCCCAAGGGCGTTGCATATGTATTGGGATCGGTGCTGTAGTTCGCTGCCCAATCTTCAACGCGCGCATCTGGCGGGTTTGTTGGCTTCAGCCTACAAGCCTTCAAGCCATTCAGCAGGATTTCTGTGGTCGTGGCCCTCTCGCACATCAAACGAAGCATATCGAGACCGATATCCTCCCCGCGCCAAACCGAATTTTTTGCGTCCGTGTGCGCCCGTGGTCGCCAATTCCAGTAGAGAGTAATTGGCGTGACTGGTTCGTCGTCCTTCACGATCCAAAGAGAGCCAGTGAGCGCCCCAAACATCCGCACTTGGAGGGGATTACCTTGACATCCAACCTCTTCGGAGGAATCGGGTGGAGTTCGCTGCTCGTTCGGCGACAAACTGTCAATGAAATAGATTCTGCTGTCCGACCATGGAAATCTAAGAACTCTGTCACCGAATGCGACGTACACGTCGCCACGGACATCCGTCTTACACTTGCCCCAATCGTACCGAAATTCGTCCTTTGCGTTGGCCTGAACTGCCAAACAAGCGATCGCGATTAAGACACATAGGATGATCGACAGTGTTTTCGTCAACCGGGTCGCCGTCGAGGGGATTGGTGCTGTTCCTTTTACCGACAACGCGACAACCGATGAGACCCGATCTGGCCAGCAAGGGCGCCGTCTGGGGCTGAGTGCAACATTGAAACTCGCGAGCGGTTTAAGCCGGTTCATCCCGGACCAAATCTCCGCGGTAGCCGTGGTCCGGAGCTTGGGTTCTTCGCTAAATCCCAGCACTGCGGCAATGTTGGTCTCAAGCTTGCCGCACCGGAGACCAACCCGATCGAAGTCAACAATGATTCCATCAAATCGCAACGGCAGTGCATGCCGCGGCAATTGCATATCTTGGCATTTGGCTTGCAACTGACCGGTCCACTACCCTAAGTCGTCCTTGTAGAGTATTTCACGCTTGGCGAAATTGGCAAGAGGCAAATATTTGAAATGCGCAAGTGGAGCTTTCGAAAGACTGGGAAGGAACGTCGATGCTCGGATCGGCTGCAACGACAATTTCGCGGAAGCGCCGCTGATTAGCGTTCTGGCCCAACGTATCGCAGCCCCATATTGCAGGTCACGGACTTGCGGCGATCTTGCAGATTAGGTTTGCACGATGAGGCATCATCTTTCTCGCAGACTTTCTTGCTTGTACCGCAGCAGCGGCGAGATCACGTATTCGATGATCCGCCGCTGCCCCGTTTTGATCTCCACCGTCACCGCCATGCCGGGCGCGAGGTTCACCATCTTGTCCTCGACCTGCATCTGCGTCCCTTCGAGCGACACCCGTGCAGCGTAGAGCAGCTCCTGGCCCATGGGCTCACTTGATTCCGACAGCGCGCCGTCCTGCTTCACTGCGCCGTTCCGCTCGGGCGGCTTGTCCTTGACGATGGCATCGCGCGAGACACTGATGACCTTGCCGTGTAACAGGACATAGCGCGTGAAATTGAACGTATCGATCTTGATCTCGGCGTCCTGGCCGTGCTCGACGAAACCGATGTCGCGGTTGGAGATCATCGCCTCGACCTCGATGCTGGATCCCCGCGGAACGACCATCATCAATTGCTGCGCCGGCGAGACCACGCCGCCGACGGTGTGGATCGCGAGCTGCTGCACGGTACCGTCGATCGGCGCGCGCAGAAGCTGCTCGTCGGTCTTCTGCTGCGCTTTGACGGAGTCTTGGCGATATTCGTCGGCCTTCTTCTGGGCATCGGAGAGATCGCTCAAAACCTGCCGCTCGAACCCGGACTTGGTCTGAGCGAGCTGCTGCTCCAGCGCGCGGCGGGCGGCTTCGATCTCGACCAGCTTGCGCTCCTGCACGGTCCGTTCGTTCTGCTGATCCAGAAGGCGGGTCTGGGCGTCGATCCATGCGATGCGGTTGCCGTATTGAATGTCCATCGCCTTCTTGCGGATGGTGAGAGTTTCTTCGAGCAGCGGCAGGGTCGCGTCGATCTTGGCGATCGCGGCCGTGACCGACTGCGCCTCGGCGCGCTTCTGGTCGATCTGCTGGACCACCGAGGCGAGCTTGGCCTGCTGTTCGGCGGCCTGCGCCAGTATGGCGGAGCGTGCCCGCGCAATCTCGACCTCGGATGCGCCGGCGGGCTCTTCGATATCGTGGGGCGCGGCGAGATCGGCGAAGCTGCGGCGCAGCGCCGAGAGGCGGGCAACGTCGAGCAGGCTCGCGATCAGGTCCTGCCCCACCCGCTTGCGTTCGGCCTGGGTCACCGTGCGATCGAGCTCGACCAGCACCTGGCCAGCCGTCACCTTGTCGCCGTCATGCACGTGGATCGCCGAGACGATGCCGGTCTCCAGCGGCTGGATCGTCTTGGTGCGGCCGGTTGGCACCACCTTGCCGGTGGCGGTGGCGATGATGTCGACATGTCCGAAGGTCGCCCAGCCGATCGCCAGCGCAAAGAACAGGATGATGGTGAGGGCGACCAGCCGCCCGGCGGGCGAGGCCGGCGTCTCCAGGATCTCCAGCGCGGCAGGCAGGAACTCGCGCGCGTCGCGCTGGCGGCGCCAAAAATTGCGACTCTTGCGCTCGATCACATCAGCCGACGACATGGAGCCCTGCCTGGATCTGGTGCAGCATGGCGTAACGCCCGGCCTTCTTGATCAGCTCGTCATGGCTGCCGTCCTCGACGAGACGGCCGGCCTCGATGGTGAGGATGCGGTCGGCGTGACGCACCGCCGAGAGCCGATGGGCGATGATGAACACGGTGCGACCGGCGCAGATCTTGCGCATGTTGCGCTGGATGATGTTCTCGCTCTCGTAGTCGAGCGCGCTGGTGGCCTCGTCGAAGATCAGGACGCGGGGGTTGGTGACCAGCGCCCGCGCGATGGCGATGCGCTGGCGCTGGCCGCCCGACAGGCTGGCGCCGCGCTCACCGACCACTGTATTGTAGCCGTCCGGCAGGGCCAGGATGAACTCATGGGCGCCGGCGAGCTCGGCCGCCGCGATCACCCGTTCCATCGCCATGCCGGGGTCGGCCAGCGCAATGTTCTCGCGGATGGTGCGGTTGAACAGCACTTGCCGATCTGCCGCCTGAGCCAGACAACATCGGCGACCGTGAGGTCAATGCCGTCGATCAAGATGCGGCCGGCCTCCGGCACGTAGAGCCGCTGGATCAGTTTTGTCAGGGTCGACTTGCCTGATCCTGAAGGGCCGACGATACCGATCACCTGTCCGGGCGTCACCTTCAGCGAAATGTCCTGCAGCGCCAGCGAGGTGTCGGGCCGGTAACGGAAGTTGACATGGTCGAAGGTGACCTCGCCCTTGATCGGCGGCAGCGTCGCGCGCGAGGGATCGAACATCGGCTCGGGCGCGGCATTGAGGATGTCGCCGAGCCGCGCAATCGAGACCCGCGCCTGGTGGAAATCCTGCCAGAGCTGGGCCAACCGCAGCACCGGCTGGGCGACCCGCCCGGCCAGCATGTTGAAGGCGATGAGCTCGCCGACCGAGAGATTGCCCTCGATGACGAGGTGCGCCCCGAAATAAAGTGTCAGCGCGGTGACAAGCTTGCTGATGAACTGCACCGACTGGCTCGCCCAGTTGCCGAGCGACAGCACGTCGAAGCTGGCGCTGACATAACCGGCGAGTTGCTCCTCCCAGCGCCGCTGCATCTGCGGCTCGATCGCCATCGCCTTCAGCGTCTTGATGGCGCTGACGCTCTCGACCAGGAAAGCCTGGTTCTCGGCGCCCCGATCGAACTTCTTGTCGAGCCGTTCACGGAAGATCGGGGTCACGCCGGCCGAGATCGCGATATAGAACGGGAAGGAACCGACCACGATCCAGCTGAGGAACGGCGAATAGTAGAACATCACCGCGAGGAACACGAAGGTGAATCCAAGATCGATCACCAGCGTCAGGGCCGAGCTGGTGAGGAAGTTCCTGATGTTCTCGAGCTCGCGGACCCGCGCTACCGAATCTCCGGCCCGCCGCGCCTCGAAATAGGCGATCGGCAGCGCGATCAGATGGCGGAACAAGCGCGCACCGAGCTCGACGTCGATGCGGTTCGTGGTGTGGGAGAAGACGTAAGTTCGCAACACTCCCAGAACGGTCTCGAAGATCGACACGACGATCAGGCCGAACACCAGCACGTCGAGCGTAGTGTAGCCGCGATGCGCCAGCACCTTGTCGGTCACGACCTGGAAGAACAGCGGCGTAACCAGTGCAAACAACTGCAGGAAGAATGACGCGACCAGCACCTCACCGAGCAGCCGGCGGTATTTGTGCATGGCCTGAAGGAACCAAGTGATATCGAACTTGCGCGCAAGGTCGGACAAAGAGGCGCGCCGGGTCATCAGCACGATGCGGCCGGTCCAGCTCTGTTCGAACTCGGCGCGCTTGATCACCTGCGGACGACTGACCGCGGGATCGTGAATGAGCACGTCTTCTGGCCCGGCCTTGCCCAGAATCGCGAAACTGCCGTCATGCCGTTCGATGATGGCGGGCAGCGAAAGCTTGGCAAGGCCAGACCAGCTTTCGCGAACCGCCCGCGCCTTCAGCTTGAGCTGCTTGGCGCAGCGGAGCATTTCCTGGACGCCGACCGCGGAACCGGCAAACTGGTGCGCGATCTGCGCGGGATCGATTGCGATCTGCTGAAATCGCAACAGCAGCGCAAGGCACTGCAGTCCCGTGTCCTGACGTACGGCTTCCAAAGTCGCCCCTGCCACTACTTCCGGTCGTCATCTTGTGTATTGCACGTTTGTTTCTGAGAAGCAAAATGAAATCTCGCTGAGGTTGTGGATCTGGACACTTCATCAAAGTGTTACAATAGTGGCGAGCTAGACTTCTGGCTGCGCTTGGCAGCCGGACGAGACCGCGTTTCCCATTTTCATTGCGGCGTAGGAATTTTCCTAGCGTGAGAACGGCTTCGATCGCATTCTCGTTGGCCTAGATCCCAACGCGAGACACGTCGCATTGGAGAGATGCACAGGTGTGCCCAAAATCTGAGTGGTCTTCTGTGTGGTACTTTCTCTGGCCTTCGTGTGGCCATTAGTGGTCCTACAGTGAACTCGGTGGTCATGCGTGGCCCACCCCCGTGGGTGGACCTGAGATCGGAGGGGCTGCCTCGTCGAGTAAGCGAAGACAGAGCGGCTTGGTACGACTGTGGCGACCGTTTGCTGTCCAGCTTGAAAGACCGGTGTCCCGACCCGGTTCTTTAAGCTGGACCCACGCGCGGCTCGCGTCTCCCCCTTGAAATGACCGATTTCAGCAAAGCGCAGGCGCCCGCCTTCGGCGCCATTTGGCGGCCCACCGACTGCGAGCTTGAAGCGCGCGATCGTTCAACTTTGCACGATCCAGTTTGTGGTTAATTGGCCCTATCCTGGTTTACGAGTGGCCCTGCGTGTCCCCCGGGTGGCGCCGTTAACTTCCGCCACCTACGTAGCTGCATCATGGATATCGATCTAAAGGGCCTGCGTGCTCATGTGAAACAGCTCAAGGCTCGTCGTGCAAGCTCGCCCATAGGCAAAATCAAGACTGGGGCCACTGAGGTCATCCGGGCCAATTTCGAAGAGATCGAGCGCTTGCACCGCGAGGAGGGCGCGAGCTGGAAGGAAATCGCCAGCGGTCTGGCTGCTCAGGGCGTCACGCAAGGCGAGGGCCAGCCACTCACGGGACGGCGGCTGACGGCGTTGATGCACAACATCAGGACCCGCGCAGAGAAGCTCAAAATCAAAGGAGGCGCGCGAAATCGGACCACCATCGCGCCCGGACGCCTTCAGGATGTCCCAACCGGGAAGAGAGTCTCTCTCAGCCCCGAGATGAACATGCCGGCCGCCGGCAACAATGTGCCGGATACGATCAGTGAAGACGAAATACGGCGCAGCGAACTTGCAAAGCACGCCCACCTCCTTCGCAAGCCTTGATCGCACAACTGGGGCATTTGCATTCGCCTGCCCCCTTCGCTTTCCGCGCTAGACCCTCAGTTCACCCGACCGGCACCGCAAACCTGATTGCGTCGCTAGTCAGTGCTTCAGAGGAGTCCTCCATGTCACGCCTTTTGCTTGTTGCCCAAGAGACCGGCGGTGTCGGTAAGTCGACGCTCACCCGCGGGGTCGCGGAAGCGGTGCCCGACGCACCGATCATCGAGCTGGAGTCCACGCCGCGAATCCTGGAATACGACCACGGTAAGACCAAGGGTCCGAAGCGGGTATCGCATTTCCCGGTGCGTGCCGACCGGGCCTCCATCGACCGTACCGGCGGCCAGGCCGCCCGTGCCGAGTTCGACGGGCCGATCAACGCTATGGTCGGCGCCGAGCTGCCGACCATCATCGACGTCGGCGCCAACACCGCCTCGTCGCTGCTTGCTTCGTTCGACGATGAGTTCGTCACGGGTATCGCCGACGCCGGGATCGAGCTGGCGCTGGTCGTGGTGGTGACGGCCGATGCCGCCGCGTTGACCGACGGCGCCAAGCTGCTGGCGGCGTCGAAGCGCTGGGCTAAGGCCCGCTTCGTGGTCGAGAACAAGCTGCGCGGCGATGTCGATCCCGCGATGCTGAAGCGGGTCACCGACGGCGCGTATGTCACGGTGCTGCCGAAATTCGGCTTCGAGCCACGCACGCTCGGCTTCCTCCAGGCCACGGGGCTCTATGCTATCCCGCAGTTGAAGGCGTCCGACTTCCAGAAGGAGTACGGCTTCAACGAGGCACGTCGCATGGTGAGCGACCTCAAGGCGTTCCGCCTCGCGGTGATGGAAGCGGTTCGGCCCGCAGCGACGTGGCTCGCGTCATGAGCAAGCGTCTGGAAATTTTGCGCAAGCGGTTCATGGACGCGAAGGCTGACGCCGACGCGTCGAAACGCGAGGTGCGCCAGGCGAGCGCAGCAAAGCTCGCTCAAATTCGGGCATTGCCGGATCCCGCCGCGCGACTGGCGGGCTTGAAGGACCCGGCGCTGCTTCCCTCCGATCGTCAGATTCTGGAGCACGCGCTCGCGGACGTGTTGCCGCGGCGACGCATTCGGTTTCCCCTAGCGATCGGGGCGACCCTGCGGTCCGGACTTCGGCACGCGCGCTACCATTGGCGCGGGTTGGTGGTGGTCACCCTGATCTCGATTCCCGTCATGGTGATCGGCGGCTTCGCGGTCCACAACACGCTCGCCGTGATCTCGCCGCTCGCTTGGGCGAGCGGCTTTCCATTCTCGATAGTGAGCAGTCGAGCCAATTCCGCACTTCGCCGTTCAATTCGATCGGCCCACCCCAGCAGCGCCAATTGGCGCAACCGTGGATTCTGCGACCAGTTCGGACGTTCGAAAGCGTGTCTAGCGGCCGACACCGCCGCCTCTGCGTCAGGCCTTCCACTGGCCTCAAAGGCGCCGATTTTGGCCCCGTTAGAGGGGTCGATACTGCACGCGATTTCGCCAGAGGCCGCGTGCTGCCAATGTCCGCCGATGAGATTGCGAGCATGAAGTGACATCGCTTCAACCTAGTTTTCATGGCGTGCGCCGTTCCTGCACGACGCATCCGACTCAGCCATATTGTTCATCTCTCGCGAATTAGGGTCGCCCAAGCGCGCGTCCTAAGTCGCGCTCCGACTACGTCTGTCAGCGGCCGACGAATTTTGGCGGACGCTTGGCGTTGAAGGCTTCGACGCCCTCCTTGAAGTCCTCGGACTGGCGCAGGCGGCTGTAGCAGTGGCCTTCGAGTTCGATGGCGATGGCGAGCGTCGAATCCTCAGTGTCGTTGAGCAGCTTCTTGGCGGTGCGCTGCGCCAGCGGCGAGAAGGCGCGGAGCTCGTCGACCAGCTTGTCGGTCGCCTTCTCCAATTCGGCATCCGGAACGCATTCGGTGGCGATGCCCCACTCGTAGGCCTGCTTGGCCGAGATGCGCTTGGAGCGCATCACGATATCCTTGGTGCGGGTGATGCCGACCATCTTCTGAAGGCGGGCCGAGCCGCCGGAGCCCGGGATCTGGCCGAGCTTCTGTTCCGGCAGTGCGTATTGCGTGGTCTCGGAGGCGATGCGGAAGTCGCAGGCCAGCGACAGCTCGAAGCCGACCCCGAAGCAATAGCCGCGATTGGCGACGATGACGGGCTTGGCGCAACGCGCCGGCGCGGCAATGTTCCAGGCGAGCTTGGAGACGTGCTCCGGGCTCGCCTCCATGAAGCCGCCGATATTCCCGCCGCTGGAGAAGTGCTCACCCTCGCCGCGCACCACGATCACGCGCACGCGCGGATCCTCATCCAGCGTCTCGAAGGTCAGCCGCAGCTGGTCGCGCTGCGGCATCGCTACCACGTTGTAGGGCGGCCTCCCCAGGATGATGTCGGCGCGCTCGTGCGCCTCGTCGATCTCGACCTTGAACCCGTCGAGCTTGGCGAGCCGGGGATCGGAAAAATGATAGGGTGACGGCATCTTCTGTGCTTCCTTCTGTTGATGCGTGATGATCAGGCCGCGTCCGACGGCGGCAGGCGCTCGGCCTCGTATTCCCCGGCGACGAGCAGGCGCCGCAGCAGCTTGCCGACCGGTGATTTCGGGATCGCGTCGACGAAGACGTAGCGGCGCGGCCGCTTGAAATTGGCAAGGCCCGTAGTGCGGCAGAACTGCTCCAGCTCGACCTCGGAGACGGCGCGATTGCGCTTGACGAAGGCGACGACGATCTTGCCCCACTTCTCGTCGGCAACGCCGACCACCGCGACCTCGTCCACGGCGGGATGCAGCGACAGGCAGCTCTCGATCTCCACAGGCGAAACGTTCTCGCCACCGGTGATGATCATGTCGTCGACACGGCCGGTGACGAACAGGTCGCCGTCGTGATCGACAAAGCCGGTGTCGCCCGTAAAGTACCAGCCCTCACGCAGCGATTTTGCGTCGGCCTCGGGGCGGCGCCAGTAGCCTTCGAAGGCCTCGTCGCCCGCGAGCGTCGCGATGATCTCGCCCTCCTCGCCGACTGCAGCGAGGTCTGCGACCGACTTCGCAGCGATGCGAACGACCTTGACGTGCTGGTTCAGCCCCGCCTTGCCGGCTGAGCCGGGCTTTGCCGCGGCGTTCTGGTCGATCGTGAAGGTGTAGATCTCCGAGCTGCCGTAATGGTTGACGATCAGGTCGGGCTTGAACGCTTCGTTCAGCTTCTTCAGAAGGCCGTCGGTCATCGATGCGCCGGCGAAGCCGAGCTTGCGCACACTGGAGACGTCGGTTTTGGCAAACGCCTCGTGATGGACGAGGTCGTGATAGAGCGTCGGCACAAGATAGAGGTTGGTGATCGCTTCCTTCTCGATCAGCGCCAGCGCCTGGCGGCTGTCATAACGCGGCAGGCAGATGAAGGTGCCGCCGATCAGCGACATCGCCAGCAGCGAGCGGACGCCCATGGTGTGGTAGAGCGGCATCACGCCGAGAGTGCGCTCGCCGCGCCCGTAGAGATTTTGCGCAACATGAGCGATCGCCGCGGCGCGTTCGGCGCGGTGCCGGCGCGGCACGCCCTTCGGCCGCGAGGTCGTGCCGGAGGTGTAGAGCATGATCGACCAGGAATCCGCGCCGACGCGCGGCTCGGCATCCGGCGCAGCGTCCTTGATCAGACCGGCGAAGCTGGTCGCCTCGCCCTTTCCGGGATCGACGGAGACGCGCAGCAGCTTGCCCGCCAGGGCCGAGCCCTGCACGGCCTCGGCAGAGATGTCCTGATAGAACATCGCGCAGGCTTCGGCGTTCTCGATGCAGTAGTCGAGCTCGTCGGCCTTGGCGCGCCAGTTGATCGGCGTGATCACGACGCCGGCGAACTGGCAGGCCCAGTGCAGCGTCGCCGCTTCCCAGCGGTTCTGCAGCAGCGTCACGACGTGATCGCCGGGCTTGAGGCCAAGGCGGTCGAACGACGCAACGAGGGAGGAGATCTTGTCGTACCATTGCCGGTAGGTCAGGCGGAGATCGCCGTCGACCAATGCGATGGCGTGGGGATCGCGCGCGGCGCTGGCCATGAAGCTGCTGGCGAGATCAAGCATTCGACGTCTCTTTTTTGGATGAAGCGAGCTGGGCGGCGGCTTCGAGCGCCGCCTGGATGATCGGGGTGTAGCCGGTGCAGCGGCAGATATGCCCGCTGAGGAGATCGCGGATCTCCGCCTCGGTCGGTGCCGGGTTCTGTGCGAGATAATGGTCGAGCGACATCAGAATGCCGGCCGTGCAGAAGCCGCACTGGAGCGCGTGGTTGCGGCGGAACGCCTGCTGCAGCACGCCGAGCCGGTCCGCCGAGGGCGCGAGCCCTTCGACCGTCCTGAGCTCGCAACCGTCGACCTGCGCCGCGAGCGTGAGGCAGGAGCGTGTCAGCATCCCGTCGACGACGATGGTACAGGCCCCGCAGACCCCGTGCTCGCAGCCGACATGCGTGCCGGTCGCGCCCAATTGGTGGCGCAGGAAATCCGATAGTAGCATGCGCGGCTCGGCCTCGCCCTCGACGGCTTTGCCGTTCAGCGAGAAGCGGACGGGATGGCGGCTGTCTGCCTTGAGACGGGTCATTGCAGCACCTCGCCGATCAGGTCACGGCCGATCCTGCGGACGAGGTCGCGGCGATAGCGCGCCGTGGCGTGGACGTCGTCGCGGGCACCAAGCTCGTAGGCGAAGGCATTGAGGGCATCGTCGAGCGCACTGCCCTCCAGGTGAGGCCAATCGCGCGCGGTTGGTACATCGGCAACCCCGCCGACAGCGAGACGCACGCCGGTCGGAGTCTTCATCGCGGCGCAGGAGACGATGGCGAAATCGCCGTGGCGGCGCGCGACCTCGCGGAAGGCGACACGCGATCCCTTCATCGCCGGCAGCGAGATGCCCTCGATGAGCTCGTCGTCGGCGCGCGCCGTCAGCATCATGCCGGTGAAGAAGTCTTTTGCCGCGACGCGGCGGCGCCGTCTGGCGTTGCGCAAGAACACTTCGCCGCTGAGCGCGACCAGCGCCAGCGGCATCTCGGCGCTGGGATCGGCATGGGCGAGCGAGCCACAGATGGTGCCGCGGCTGCGGGTCTGCATGTGACCGACCCAGGGCAGCGCCAGCGCCACCAGCGGCAGCGCTTCGGATAGCTCCGGCCACGCCAGTAGATCAGCCTGGCGCACGCCGGCACCGATCACGACGGCCTCGCCCTTGCGCTCGATCCGGCGGAGCTCCTCGATCCGCATAATGTCGATCAGCAGCTTTGGCTTGGCGAGGCGCACGTTGAGCATCGCCATCAGCGACTGCCCGCCGGCGAGGATGCGCGCATCGCCGCCTTGTTGCGCCAGTACTTCGAGCACATCACCAACGGCTTCAGCACGGAGATAGTCGAATGCGGGCGGCTTCATCGGCGCCCCCCGAACAGGCCGGCCGTCTTCGCCAGCAGCGCGAACAGCGAGAAGCCGCCACCTGATGCACCGCCGCCGCCGGCCTTGCGGGCCAGCGCGGTGAAGAACTGGCCGATGATCACCCGCGTCGCGCCATCCAACAGGCGGCCGCCGATGCTGGCGACCTTGCCTCCGATCGCGGCGTCATAGCTGTAGGTCAGCTTCGTTCCGCCATTGCCGTCCGGCGCGAGCGTGATGCGTCCCTCGGCATTGCCGAAGCCGAGTGCGCCAGTGGCACCGCCGCGCAAGGTGGCCGCCCGCGGCGGATCGAGATCGAACAGCTCGACGTCGGCGCGATAGCGGCCGCTGACGGGGCCGATGCCCAGCGTCACGTCGGCGCGGAAGTGCGTGTCGGTGATCTTGTCGACGCGCCGACACCCGGGAATGACCGATTGCAGCGTGGCGGGATCGAGCAGCATGGCCCAGACCTGCTCGGGCGCACCTTTCACCAAAGCTTGCCCTTCGCCGCGCAAGCGTCGATCGCCGTCGCGCGCGGGCGCGGCAGTCGCGCCGACCGCGGGAGGCGGCGGTTCGGCGCCGCGCACGGAGTCGGCCAGCCGTGCCGGCACCAGCGGCAGCGTGATGTCGGCAACGCCGAGCGCATCCGCAACCGCATTGGCGAGGCACACCGGCGTCGACATGCAATTGCCCTCGCCGACGCCCTTGGCCCCGAGCGGCGTGAACGGCGACGGCGTCTCCATGTGAATAATCTGCGGCTCCGGCACCTCGGTCGTGGTCGGCAACAGATAGTCGGCGAGCGTTCCGGTCAGAAAGCTGCCGTCCTCGGCATAGGCATATTCCTCATAGAGCGCGGCCCCGAGTGCCTGCGCAAAGCCGCCGCGGATCTGGCCGTTGACCATGCCGGGATGCAGGATGGTGCCGCAATCGTGCATGGTGACGTAGCGATCGATCCGCGTCTCCAGGCTTGTGCGGTCGATCTCGACACCGCAGAAATCGAAGATGAAGCCGTGGCAGAGCGAGGAGTTGATGCGATCGTCCTCGTCGGGCGGCGTCAGCTCCGGCGGCGTCCAGAACACGGTCTCGCGGATGGTCTGGCCGGCATCGTCGGGCAGCGAACCCGGCGACCAATGGCTAAGCGCCGCGACGCGCGAGAACGCGATCCGGTTCTCCGGATTGTGCCTTGAGGCGACGAAGCCTTTTGCGAAGACGATGTCAGCGGCCTCGACGTTGAGCTGGCTGGCGGCAATGCGGGCGAGACGGCCGGCGACGCGCTCAGCGGCGATCTTCGCCGTGCCCGCGACCGCTGCGGCAAAACGGCTGGCGTAATTGCCCGATGCGATCGACCAGGCGTCCTTGGCGGTGTCGATCTCGGTGTTGACGCGGATATCCCCGGGCTGAAGACCGAACACGTCGGCGACCACCTGTGACAGCACGGTGCGATGGCCCTGCCCTTGCGGCACCGAGGCGACGTGAACGGTGACGCTGCCGACTGGGTCGAGCCCGACCGTCGCGGTTGCCTGTGCACCGTTCTTGGGGCCGGCCTTGCGGCGCTCGGCCGCCGTCAGCACGGTGGTGATGTAGCCCATGTTGGAGACGCTGGGCTCGACCACTGCGGTGAAGCCTATTCCGTACAGGCCGCCGCGCGCCCGCACCTCATCACGTCTCGCCTTGAGCTCCGCGAGCCTGCCCTGCTCGACCGCACGCGCGACCGCTTCCTGGTAATTGCCGGAATCGAGCAGCGCGCCGGTCGCGGTGCGATAGGGAAACGCCCCTGCGTCGATCAGGTTGCGCTTGATGACATCGAGCGGATCGAGGCCGAGGCCGATCGCGATCCGTTGCACCAGGCGTTCCAGCGCGAAATAGACCTGCGGGCCACCGAAGCCGCGGTTCAGCCCGGTCGGCGTCTTGTTGGTGACGACAACTCGGTTGCGGATGTTGACGTGGCGGATGTCGTAGGCGCCGGTCAGATTGCCGTGCATGCGGTAGAGCGTGGCCGGCTCGGGCGCGCGCAGATGAGCGCCGCAATCCTCGACCTGGTCCCAGTCGAGCGCGAGGATTTTGCCGTCGGCCGCAACCGCCGCCGACAGCGTCGTGGCGCGGTTGGTCGCCGACACCGAGGCGGTGAGATGCTCGAGCCGGTCCTCGATCCACTTGACGGGCCGCCCCGTGACGCGTGCGGCCGCCGCGATCAGCACGATGTAGGGAAACACGCCCTGCTTGACGCCAAAGCTGCCGCCGGAATCCGGCGGCGTGCGCAGCCGCAGCCGATTGCCCGGCACCTTCAGCGCACGCGCAATCACCGTATGGATGCTGAACGGGCCCTGGAAGTTGGCGAGCACCTCATAGGCATCCTCGCCGGAATCGTGCGAAGCAACGACACCATAGGTTTCGATCGGCGTGCAGGAGTTGCGGGGATATCTGATGTCGATGGAAAAGCGATGCGGCGCATCCGCAAAAGCTGTCTCGGGATCGCCGTAGCGGAAGGCGCGGTCGCTGGCGAGATTGCCGGGGAAGCCGTCATGCAGCACCGGCGCGCCTGATACGAGCGCACCAAGCGGATCGACGACGGCGCCGCGCGGGCGATATTCGACATTGATGAGCTCGGCTGCGTCTTCGGCACGGGCACGATCCGTGGCCACGACCACGGCGACCGGCTCGCCGACATAGCGCACGCGGTCCATCGCGATCGGCCAGCACTCGACCGGCGCCTTCACGCCGACGACGAGGCTTGTGGTGACGTCCCTGACGTCGCTGCCGGTCAGAACGGCGGCAACGCCCGGCAGGCGCTTGGCGGCCTCAACATCGATCGAAAGAATATCGGCATGCGCGTGCGGCGAGCGCAGGATCGTCGCGTGCTGCGTGCCGGGCGCAACGCCGAGATCGTCGATGAAGCGGCCGCGGCCGGAGAGCAGCGCGGCGTCCTCGACGCGCTCGATGGAACGGCCGAGCCAAGGCAGGTCCTCGCCATTAATGGCTGCGGAATGCGCCGTGGTCTGCTTCATTTCATGCTTCCGCGCGCCGGTCCGCGGCAGCATCGGCCGCAGCCTGCGCAGCCCTGCGCAATTGCGTGAGAGTTGTGGAAGGCGTGATTGCCTCGGGATCGATCCTCAACTCCAAAACGGCGGGCTTACTGTATCTCTCAGCAAAAGCCGTTGCCCGTTCAAACGCCGGGGCAAACTCCTCGGTTCTCTCGACAACTTCGCCGTAGCCAGCAAATGCACGCGCTAGTGCGGCAAAATCCGGATTTTCCAGCTCGGTTGCATGAACGCGCCCAGGATATTCCTTTTCCTGATGCATGCGAATTGAGCCGTACATGCCATTGTTGACAACGAGCGCGACGACGCCGAGCCTATACCGGGCCGCCGTAGCAAGCTCGTTAGCGCTCATCAGAAAGCAGCCGTCCCCCGCGAAGCAGACCGTGGTACGCTCCGGATGAACGAGCTTGGCGGTGATTGCTGCGGGCAGGCCGTAACCCATCGAACCGGACGTGGGTGCAAGCTGGGTACGAAAGCCGCCATAGCGGTGAAACTTGTGCACCCAGATGGCGTAGTTGCCCGCACCGTTTGAGATGACGGCATCTGCCGGGAGTACTTCGCGCAGGTGTAACATCACTGCGCCCAGGTCGAGCGGCCCTGGCATCGCCCCCGGGATCTGCTCGGCGAGGAAGTCCGCTCGAGCAGAGGCAATCCAAGCCTTTCGTTGCGCGGTTCCGTTCTGCAGTCCGGCCGTCGGTTTCATCTGCGCAACGGCGGCTGCGAACTCAGGCATGCCAGCGTTGATGGCGAGATCGGCTTGATAGACACGGCCAAGCTCGTTGGGATCGGCATGCACATGGACGAAGGTCTGCGATGGCCTCGGCACACCAAACAAGGTGTATCCTGACGTCGTCGTCTCGCCGAGACGGCCACCGAGGGCAATAACGAGGTCCGCGCTACGTATCCGCCGAACAAGCGTTTGGCTCGGGCCAAGACCTGCATGACCGATGTAGTTGAGGTGCCGATTGTCCAGAATGTCCTGTCGTCGGAAACCCGCCACGACAGGCAGGTCAAAAGTTTCGACGAACGTCTTGAGGTTGGTGCATGCCTGCGTATTCCACCCTCCTCCGCCCACGATCACGAGCGGTCTCTCCGCGGCACCGATCATTTCTCCCAGATGCAGGAGTTGATCGGCACCCGGGTGGGCGGCCGATCGCTTGTACGGTCTGGCGTCCGCCACCACGACCTCTTCGGCAAGCATGTCCTCAGGGAGGGAGACCACGACAGGACCTGGACGACCCGAAACCGCGACGTGAAACGCACGACTCACCAATTCCGGGATGCGCTCAGCGCGATCGATTTCGACAACCCACTTGGCCATGCCGCCGAACATCTGTCCGAAATCGACCTCTTGCCACGCCTCGCGTCCCAACATGCCACGCGCAACCTGTCCGATGAACAGGATCATAGGCGTCGAGTCCTGCGCTGCCGTATGAACCCCGATAGCCGCGTGGCTTGCGCCAGGTCCTCGCGTGACGAAGCAAATGCCCGGCTGCCCCGTCAGCTTCCCATAAGCCTCGGCCATGTGCGCCGCCCCGGCCTCATGGCGAGCCACGATGGTGCGGACCGCATCGCCTGCTCCGGCCAGCGCATCGATCGCGGCCAGAAAGCTCTCGCCCGGCAGGCAGAACACCGTATCTGTGTTGTGGATCCGCAGCGTGTCGACTAGAATTTCGCCGCCGCTGCGCCGACGGGTAGCCGTCAATTCCGAGGGGCCACCTGTCCTGCTTTGGCCGGCCGCAAAAGGCAAATGATCGTTCATGCCCGCGCCTTCCAGGGGATAAGGCGATGCTCAATCTCATCGAGCACGATAGAGAACAGGAACCCGAGCACCGCAATCACGAGCAAGCCAACATACATCGTGTCGACGGTCAGAACCTGCCAGGCATTCCAAATCATGTAGCCGATGCCGTCGTTGGCCGCGACCATCTCGGAGATAGCAATCAGGATCAGTCCCATACCGACTGCTAGCTTGACGCCCGCCATGATCGATGGAAGCGCCCCCGGAAAAGCGATGGTCCGAAATACCTGCCAGCGGTTGGCTCTGTAGTTATGACCTACGTCAAGATAGATCTTGTCGATGTTTGCGACGCCGACGACCGTGTTGATGATAATCGGATAGAACGCACCCAGTGCTACCATCACGACCTTCGACATCTCGCCAAGTCCGAAGATCAGAAGTACCAACGGCAGAATAGCGCTCTTCGGTATTGGATAGGTCGCCGAGATAAGAGGATCGATCGCTGCCCGTAGTGGTCGCGACACGCCCATGGCCAATCCGAGAAATAGCGCGGGAATTCCGCCGAGCAGCATTCCGAGCCCTAGTCGTTTGAGGCTGGCCATCACATTGGTGCCAAGCTCTCCGGAAGCGATCAGCGCACCAAATTGGTGAACGATAGCCGATGGCGGCGGAAAGAAGCGGACGTCAAGAAGCCCGAAATGGGCAGCGAGTTCCCATAAGCCGAGCAACAGAACGGGGGTCGCGATCCCGACCAGTCTGTCACGGCCTTTGACTTCTGAGCTCATACCTTTTCTCCCTCCGCATTTTGCCGCGCTCGCTGTACCTCCTCGCGCAACTGTTCCCAGATGTGGAAGACGAGATCGCCGTAGGCAGGCTTTTGCCTAAGTTCCAGCACGCTTCGCGGACGCGGAAATGGCACGTCAATGATCCCCTTCGCCCGACCGGGATTGGCCGTCATGATCATGATGCGGTCGCCGAGCGTAACCGCTTCGTCCACACTGTGCGTGATGAATACGACAGTCTTTTTGGTCGCCTCCCAGATCCGAAGCAGTTCCTCATGGAGCAGAAGCTTGTTCTGTTCGTCCAGCGCCGAGAACGGCTCGTCCATGAACAAGATCTCGGGGTCATTAGCAAAAGCCCGCACGATCGATACGCGCTGCCGCATACCACCCGATAATTGGCCAGGATACCGATCTCTGAAGCGCCACAACCCAATCCGCTCGAGCCATGACGCGACGGTCTCAGATACTTCTTTCTCTGGGACACGGCGCATCCGCAGTCCGTATGCAGCGTTGTCGAACACGGTCATCCATGGAAACAGCGAGTCGCCCTGAAAGATCATGGAATTTACTGGTCGCTTCTCATCGGTCCGGTTCACGGCGACCGTGCCCGCACTATGCGTATCAAGTCCGGCCAGGATGCGAAGCAATGTCGTCTTGCCACAACCGCTCGGGCCGACAATGACGAAGAATTGTCCCTGCGGAATATCGATCGTAATACCGTCGAGCGCGACGAAGCCCGACGAACCGAAACGCTTTGTGACGCCCGAGAGCGAAATCTGCGGCTTGTCTGGCACCAAGTGAGGCCGCTCCTGCTTGTTCAACCCGCTCGTCATAGCCATGACAAATCCTTCTTGCCGTCAATTTTCGGCGGGCTTGTAGGGGCCAAGCGTCTGCACCGCCTTCTCGGCGAATGACGCGTCGACAACATCCTCGACCCTGCCCGGTCGTTCCAGATAGCCGCTATCGGAAAAAAACTTCAGATCCTCGGCCATGCTCTTCACGTTGACCTTTCCGTCTGGATCGATGCCGTTTGGCACCATTTTCCGAAACAAATCCGAATCCTTGAGTCCCGTGCTCTTCATGATCGTCCGGATCACCTTGTCGGCGTCCTTTCCCGCGAACTTTCCGCCTGCGGTCGCATCGTTGTAGACGCGTGCGGCCTTGAGATAGGCGACCATGAACCGCTCAGCCACCGCAGGGCGCTTGGCGATGAAGTCGCCGCCATAGAGCAGTACGGCGACCTGTTGATCGGGATAGCCGTCCGCGACGAACTTCACGGCGACACCATTATCGATCGCCTGCGTCACCGAGGGCTCGGTCGTGATCGCCGCATCGATGGCGCCGGTGGTGAACGCAGCAATTTGCTGTGGGTAGTTGATGTAGTTATGGGTAACGTCCTTATAGCTCAGCCCCGCGCTCGCCAAGATGTGGCTGAGCTTTGCGTTGGTGGCTGCTCCCGGGCCGACCTCACCGAACTTCAGTCCCTTCAAGTCCGCAACGGACTTGACGCTCCCGTTGTCGATCAACCCCTTGCGGACCAGCAGCGGCATGTAGTCGTAGGAGCGAGGTGTGGAGCCCTTGTCGGCCACGACCTTCACGTTGATACCTCGAGCGACAGCATTATAAAGTCCAGCAGAGGACGCGCCTGCACCAACGTCAATCTGCCCCGCGCCCAGTGGCGCAATCATTTTCGGTCCTAAATCGAAGGCTATCAACGTGACGTTGAGGTTCTGCTCGACAAAAAAGCCGCGCTCGACCGCCAGATGAAATACGACGTCGCTGACAACGTTGTTGATGGCGACCTTGACTTCATCGGCCTTTTCGGCCCTTACGGGAACCACACTCGCGGCCGCAAGTGCGCCGGCAACCAGACCTGCGCAGATCATTCTCGAAATCATCAACCACCTCCCGAACTGTAAGCTACGACAGCGCCTCTCGCGGGCGCGTTGGGCCTGCGCGCCTATCGCGCCCTTGCGAGAGCACGAGAGAAAGCAGCATTTGGGTCTTTCTGCAGGACCGCGGAGAGGTCGACGTCTTCCTCACCCTTGACATGGATGCGCTTGAAGTCGAGTTCGGGCGCCTCCATCGGTACAGTCGCATCAAAACCCATTTTGGCGCTGATGCCGTTGTTCGTAGTCGGATCGAGCTTCGAGCCGAGCGCACCGGAAACGACGAAAAGATCGCGGTCGGCCTGGAAGCGCGTCGCCACGGCCCACTCTATCTCGTCGGAATCACCGATGTTGACGTCCTTATCGACAACGATGACCTGCTTGATGTCATAGTGGGCGCCGAAGGCAGACATGATGATGTTCTTCGGCTCGCCGTCGGCGATCTTCTGGATCTTGACTGCTAGATGGTAGCGGCAGGTGCCGCCGCGGGTCAGGCGCACATCGAGCACGTTCGGAAAACTGCGTCGCAGATGCTGGAGCAGCGTCGCCTCGCGGGGGACACCACCGAGAATGAGGTGCTCGTAACCGCCGCCGACGATGGTGTGGTAGATCGGCTGGTCACGATGAGTGACCATGTCTACTTCGATCACCTCGCGATTGGCACGCGGACCGTAATACTGCGGAAACTCTCCGAACGGCCCTTCCGGCTCCCGTACGCCCGGCAGTATTCGTCCCTCAATCACGATCTCCGCGTGGGCGGGAACTCGGACGGAGTTCGTCTTGCACTTCACGACGTCGATAGGATGCCCGAGCAGTGCACCGGCAATTCCCATCTCATCTTCGTCCAGCGCGGCAATCGCCTGGGAAGCGAGGATGAGAGCAGGATGGACCCCTATGACGATCGCGATCTCAAGCGCTTCGCTCGCCTCCTCGGCCATCCGAAAGTAGGACAGCGTATGTCTGGGTAGCAGAAGCACGCCGATCCGGTTTGGTCCGCTGATCTGACAACGATGGATCGACACGTTCTGGACGCCGGTGCGCGGATTGCGCGCGATCAACAGACCCGCCGTAATATAGGGTCCGCTATCGCGCTCATTGTGTTTTGGAATGGGCAGCTGCCGAAGGAGGTCAACCTCGTTATGGATGACCTCATGCACCGGGCCGGCTGCCACTTCGCGGCTCGCCAGTGGCGCGCGCGCCGCCGCGAGGAAACGAGTTAGCAACTGCTCCTCGTCCACCCCAATCGATTCGGCCACCCAATCGCGTGCCACGAACAGATTGGCGACCACCGGAATGTCGTGCCCGCCCGGCTTCGGAAACAAGACCGCACGCTCGCGCTCGAGCCGCTTTGATATCGCGGCAAGCTCGTCGGCAAGCGCCACGCCCTCGCACGCGACAGCGACCTTGCCCCGCTCGGCAAGGTATGCAAGCCAAGCCCGCAAGTCTTTTGGCGCCTCTGCCGGCGCGGTTCTGGCCAGGTTCTCGGTCCGCATTTGACGATTCTCTCTGTGGTCGTCCATCAAAACGTCAGGAAGGTATTTTCCGCAATGAACGACGCTTCAATGCTTCGTCCTCGCCCCAGCGCCGCACCGCGCCGATATCGATGTCGAACAGGTCGAGCACGCGCCCGACGGTATGCTCGACCATGTCATCCAAATCGTCGGGCTTGGCATAGAATGCCGGCACCGGCGGCGCGATTATCGCTCCCATCTCCGACAGCGCTGTCATGGTCCGTAAGTGCCCGGTGTGCAGCGGGGTCTCGCGCACCATCAGAACCAACCGCCGTCGCTCCTTGAGCACGACGTCGGCAGCCCGCGTCAACAATGTCGTGGTGACACCAGACGCGATCTCCGACATCGATCGCATCGAGCACGGCGCGACGATCATGCCCGCCGTGCGGAAGGAGCCGCTGGAGATCGAGGCCGCCATATCGTCGATGGCATGGCTCGCGTTGGCGAGCGCCCTCACCTCGGTGATCTTCAGGTCGGTTTCATAAGCGAAGGTCTGCTCGGCTGTTTTCGACATCACGAGGTGCGTTTCTACGCCCGCATTGCGCAGCAATTGCAGCAACCGCACGCCATAGACGACGCCGGACGCTCCGGAAATGCCGACAATCAACCGCGTGGGCCTCCGATCCTGCATGGCGTTCGCTTCAGCTCCCTTATTCCGTGATGCATGTACGCCCACCGTCAGCAAAGCGGTCGCAGCAATTCGGTTGACGTCGATTGCCTCGGCTGCGCGTGCCGCTTCGATCTAAGCGCTCATGATCTAAGCGTTTGAAGGTGACTCTATTGGTAAGTTAAGATCAGTACAAATAATGATTGATGATAAATTAGATCAGCCGCATTGATACAGTCTCTGGGCTGGATCGGGAGCTGTAGGAGGGAACCCCCATGGAATTCAGGCAGATGCAATACTTCCTGTGCCTGACGGAAGAGAAGAGCGTCACACGCGCTGCCCGTCAGCTCAACATCGTGCAGCCGGCGCTGAGTATGCAGATCGCCAAACTCGAGGCCGAGTTGGGCCAGAAACTGTTCGAACGCAGCATTCACGGAATGGCGCTAACCGTCGCTGGCGAGGCGCTTGCCCGATTAGTATCTCCGATCGTGCGAGACGTCGAATATGCCAAGCAGGAAATGGCGCAGCTTAACGGCCGCATTTCCGGGCGGGTATCGGTCGGCCTGATCACGTCGGTGGCGCAAAGCACTATGGCGAGTTCATCCGCTACTGTCGCGCACCTCTACCCGGAGATCACACTTTCGGCCTGTGAGGGATATACCGAAACCCTGACGGATTGGGTGAATTCCGGTCAGCTCGACTTTGCGCTGATCAACGTACCGCGGAGGCGGGTTTCTCTTGCGGCGCATCACATAATGGACGAGGAAATGGTGCTCGCGTGCCGGAAGGACGCACCGATAAGGCCGCCGACCAAACTGCGTTTCGGGCAGCTTGCCGAGTTTGACCTCGTCATGCCATCGAAGCGGCACGGGTTACGTATGATCCTGGAAGAGCATGCCGCGACGGCCGGCATCGAATTGAAGCCCAGGCTGGAGCTCGACACCTTGCCCGCGGTTTGCGACGTGATCGCGACCACAAATCTCGTGACAGTGTTGCCTACGATTGCGCTTCAACAATCGCTGGCCGACGGCAGGGTGAGAGCGCACCGGTTTTCCGAACCGCGCATCGCCCGATCGATAGCCTGGGTGCATCACCCACGCCGGACTGTATCCGCGGCAGCTAGAGCCGTGCTGGAAATCATTCGCCACGACCTACTCGAAGCCGCAGCATCGGCAAGCAATTACGTGCAGCCCGCTATAGGGGGAGCCGGGCGGCGCCAAGCCGCGAGGCGCACTAAATCACGTTGAGCAACTTGCGAAGCAAATCATCCAAAATTATGGCGGCCATCATCGCAAATTATTTGCGGTGATGGCTGGACGCGTCCTATGTGGAAGCTGTCACGCAATAAGGACACTTCCTCATGGCCGGCGATGTTCGCCGCTCGTCACGGCATGCCCAAGCCTGGGGTGCGGGCAGCGGCACGAGTCCCGAGGCTCGCCTTCGTCAGCGTTTGCCAACGCTGGATGATGTGGAGCGCCGTGCCCGTCGCCGCATTCCACGCTTTGCCTTCGATTTTCTTGAGGGCGGAACGGGAGATGATTTGGGGGCACGGCGCAACCGGATGGCCCTGGACGCGGTGGAGCTCGTCCCGAATTATGGCAAGCCCGGCCCTGTCAACACGGAAGTTGAACTATTCGGCATCCCCTGTGCCGCACCGATTGGCATTTCTCCGGTCGGGGTCGACGGTATCGTTTGGCCCGGTGCGACACGCATTCTCGCCGCCGCTGCCGGAAAGGCTCGCATACCCTACATAGCCGGCACGCTCGCCACCGCCACAATCGAAGAGGTCGCAGAGGTTGCTGGTCCTTATGCATGGTTTCAGCTTTACGGTCTCCCGGCAAATTGACCACGCCGTGACTTTCGATCTTATCAGGCGGGCGAGCGCTTCCGGCGTGCGCGTGCTTGCCGCGACGTTGGATGCGCCCGTTCGCTCCAAACGGCCCCGCGATCTGCGCAATGGCCTCGTCGTGCCCTTCCGCCCCACCCTCAAAACCACATTCGACGTAGCCTCGTCATTGCCTTGGCTGCTGGCCCTCCTCAAACAGGGAACCCCCGCGTTCCGCAACATGGAGCGATACGTCGACCAACCGCCGACTCTGGCCAAGACTGCCGGGTTCGTGCAGAGCCAGATCAAAGGTACGTTTTCGTGGGATGCCGTGAAGCGGATGCGGGACGCGTGGCCGGGCGCCCTGGTCGTGAAAGGCATCATGCACCCCGTCGACGCCGAGCAGGCAATTGCAGCGGGAGTCGACGGCATCCTGGTTTCCAATCATGGCGGCCGTCAACTCGATGCGGCGCCTGCAGCCATGATGTACTGCCAGCAATTGCGGCACGTGTCGGGAGCAAGGCCACTATCTTGTTCGACAGCGGCATCCGATCGGGACTGGACGTCGCGCGAGCCATTTCGCTTGGGGCCAACGGCACATTCGCGGGCCGCGCATTTCTGCTCGGCCTCGGTGCGCTCGGTGAGCGAGGCGCAGGCTATGTTGCCGAACTCCTGAGGGATGAGCTGGAGACAGCGATGGGTCAGCTTGGTGCCCCCTCGGTCAACGTGCTCAGTCAACAGGCGCGCCGGCACCGGCAGGCATTGGATTTCACCTGAAGGAAAATCACGGTCGTGTTCATCGCACCTACCGGCGAAATGCTGACGGACGATCTCGACGAGCGCCTTCGCGCCATCGTCGGCATTGAGGGTATGATCGAGCGGGAGACCGAACTCGAACGCTACTGCGTTTCTTTCGACAGTACGTTCCGCGGTTCCGCGCGCTATGTTGTGCGCCCGTCCTGTACAGCGCAGGTATCCGCAATCGTAGCAGCCTGCCGAAGGATAGGCGTTCCGATAGTACCGCAGGGAGGCAATACCGGCCTGGCAGGCGGCGCTCAGCCTACCGATCCGCGTAGCGTCATCATTTCTCTGGAGCGGATGCAGGCCTTGCGGGATATTGATCCGCGCAACGACACCGTGACGGTCGAGGCAGGAATGACGCTCGCCAGCCTACAAGCGCATGCCGCCGGCGTAGATCGACTATTTCCCTTAAGCCTCGCCTCGGAGGGGTCTTGTCAGGTCGGCGGAAATCTTTCGACCAGTGCCGGCGGAACCCAGGTTCTGCGCTATGGCAACATGCGGTCTCTCGCGCTGGGCATAGAAGTTGTATTTCCGGATGGCAGAGTTTGGGACGGCCTCCGCGGACTCCGGAAGGACTCGACTGGGTATGATCTGAAGCAACTATTCATCGGAGCCGAAGGAACACTCGGCATCATCACGGCAGCGACGTTACGGCTGTTTCCTCGGCCACGCGACGTCGCTACGGCCCTCGTGGGGGTGCCATCTCCGGCGGCCGCGCTTGACCTGCTGCACCTCACTCGTGCGCAGCTGGGCGAAGGCCTCAATGCCTTCGAGCTGATGCGACGCGAATGCCTGCAATGGGTGTTGGTTGCCCTTCCCGGCAGCACATCTCCGTTTGCAGAAGAATATCCGTGGTACTCCTTGATCGAAGCGACAGGTCAAGGTGAGCCGGGGGGTCTGCGAACCTCGATGGAACGGGCGCTCTCTGAGGCAATGGATAAGGGGTTAGTCCTCGACGGCGTGCTTGCGAACTCCGAAGCCCAGCGCCGTAGTCTTTGGGCATTGAGGGAAGGTCAGGCCGAGGCCCAGAAGGCCGGAGGCGCGGGCATCAAGCACGACGTCTCCGTACCGGTTTCCCGGGTGCCTGAGTTCATCGCTCTAGCAGACGCGGCATTGGCAAAAGCCTTTCCGGGCATTCGTCCCTTCGCGTTTGGCCATATCGGCGATGGAAATATCCATTACAATCCTATGCCGCCTGCAGATGTCGATCCGCGCGCATTCGCGGAGCGCCGCGAGGAAATCAATCGGGTTGTCCACGATATCGTAGCCAACCTCGGAGGCTCCATCAGCGCGGAGCACGGTATCGGTCAGCTGCGTCTTTCCGAGATAGCACACTACAAGTCCCCTACCGAGCTAAGTGCCTTTCGCGCGCTAAAGAAGGCTTTTGATCCGGAAAATTTGATGAATCCGGGAAAACTGCTGACTTAATTCGGCTCGATCCTTGCCGGAGCGCGGTATCGAGAGAGGCACGCTGGACGACCTATGGCGCTGCCGGTGATGTAACAAGTCAGCTTAGACGATCTCGTAAGTCTATTGACGGCACTGTCGCGTAGAAGCGAGCGCTCCCTCTTCTCGAGCGAGCGCATTCGCAAGGGCGACTTGGCGATCTGCCATTCGGACGCCAAGCGGATCCGTAAGTCGGCCACGTGCCCGAAGGTTTGTCCAGCTCTGACGCTTCACCGGGCGAAGCAAGATCGTTTTGCTCACGGCTATCCTTTGGACAGGCGCAATTCCTCGATGGCCTGGACGCAGATCTTGGCAGGGTCCTTGAGGCCGGTCTGCCCGATCTCAATGATCTTCCTGGCTATCAATTCGGTGAGAGGATCGTTTCGATCCTGCACGCCAATGGTACGGAGAGCCTGCTCGTAAGCGCTGGAAAGCCGCTTGATCTCTTCAGGCCCAAGAGGTGAGTTTTGCAGTATCCGATAGATAGCCAAGTTTTAGTCCCCCTGCTGGACGCAGCGTAGCATCAGGACGCTGAGGAGAACATTGCCATTTAAGAGCAACTTAGCTGCGAGAACCGCTGAGGCGCCGGCGGGAGATCCGCGATGCGTCCCGCGGATGCGCGACGCACTTTTTGGCGCAGACTGAACTCTTATCCACCGGTCAGGCGGTCCATGAGGAGGCAACATACGAAGCGCGTTCTTATAGGAGGGATCAGACCGGTCCTAAGCAATCGAATTGCCTTTTGCCTTTTTCTCGATTCTGGAGGTCGGCGGAAGCAGCCGCGAGGAGATCAGGAAGCCTTCGCCCGCGCCCGGCCGAATGCGTCTTACATCCTGCCACCATGTACCTGATTGGCGCAGCGCACAGCGTAGGTTGAATCCAAACGCTATCGTGTCGAATCGCGGGGAACGGTGCGGTCCATCCAGTTAGAAATCCATTTCGCGATCTCCAGACTATTCTTGTCCTGCATGATCATGTGAGAGTTTCCCTTGAATCCAAGGTCCGGCAAGACGACTAGTTCTGCCTTCGCTCCAGCCTTGCTCGCAGCCATGACGAATTCTCGGCAGGCGGGCAGGCGGGGTGCCCAAAGTCGACATTGTCTCCGAACATAACCAGGATCGGCATGCCGACATATGGTGTCATGTCGCTGTTTGCAGCCGGACAAGCCCCAGGTTCGATCGATACGATGCCCGCAATATTCTTGCGATCTAACGCGGCCGCCTGAAAAGGGTAGATGCCGGACTGCGAATGGCTGATCAGGATCGCGCCCTTTAGACGCTGCGAGAGCTCGACGAGGGCGGGAACCGTCGGGTTAGGCGTCGGCAGCGCGGCAAGCCAATCAGGCACCATCTGTTTCCAGAATTCCGCCTGCGCTTCGAGCGGAAACTGCATTTCGGCAAACGTCTGTGGGTACTCGGGCCCGAATCTGAAGGTCTTCCATGCACTCTCCCGCCCGGCTGCGAAGACAGCTGGCAGTTGGTCGGGCGGAAGCTTTCCTGCCTTCACAGCGTTGCTCGTCGCAGGGCTAGTGGCTGAACGGCCGCGCCAAGCTTGATCGATGATGTACGTGGGATAGCCCGCTCTCAGAAAAAACTCGTCCCATCCCATTCTGCCATCCGGCGTGGTTTCCCACGTCTTCCCCGTAAGGCAGCAGCCATGGATCAAGACTACCGGATGCCGGCCGGACGTATCGAGCGGCGTCTGATATCGAACATAGACCTGATCGACGACTATTGTTCCAACCGGATCCCGTCTCGCTTCCGTCGCGAGGGAGTCGGAATGCACCTCGCGTCCGCCGACGAAAAAACTTCCCTGCGAGGCTATCGTCAATGGCGTCGACGCCTCCTCGCCACGAGAAGCCGATATTGTGAGCTCATTCAAGCTTGCCGCGAAAACAAACGAGCATAGCAGCAAAGTATTCAGCAGCTTCAACCGCACCTTACACTCCTATTCATAAAATTCGACGCAAGAGCAGACCATGGTAGCTGGCCTTCGAACGAACGTTGCAAACGCTAATTTCCCGGACGGCTCGCGAGTTGGGGCACGAACATATCGCTCCACTTCGCCGGGTTGAGTTTGATGGACCCGGCTCGGTGCATGAACTCAGAGAACTGCATCATACCCGTCGGGGTGACCGAGAAGCGTGTATCCGGATCCTCGATCATTTCTCGAATTTCGGCGGGCTCAACCTTGATTTTTGAACTCCTGGCGTAGATCTCGGCGGCAAGTTTCTTGTCCTTGGCGATGAGAGCAGTCGCATCATCCATTGCATCTACGAAGGCCTGAGTCATCTTC
The DNA here is from genome assembly GCF_023073535.1 of Bradyrhizobium sp. 179. NCBI lineage: Bacteria > Pseudomonadati > Pseudomonadota > Alphaproteobacteria > Hyphomicrobiales > Nitrobacteraceae > Bradyrhizobium > Bradyrhizobium sp. 179. Next base: position 36,698 of record NZ_JADPJR010000010.1, read on the forward strand.
GGATTCGCATCAACGAACGTTTTCGGAGCGAAGACGACGTCGAGGGTGATGTTGCCGAGATAGTCGACCGAGTTCAGCACACGATGGAGTCCGGGCGCCTTTGCTTCGATGTATTGGAATGGCGGCGAAGTGAAATGCGAGTTGATCTCGGTTTTTCCGCTCAGAAGCGCCGTCAAGGCTTCGGGATGTGGTAGACTCACGGTCTTCGGATCCATTTTGGCGAAGTTCGCATCTCCAAACTCCTTGGCCGCGATCATCTGAAGGACCACGGCGGCAAGAGACGTCTTGATGACCGGCAGCGCAATCTTGTCCTTGCTGGTGAAGTCCTTGAGCGACTTGAGTTCAGGCTTGTTCGTGTTAAGCCATAGCGAAGTCGAGCTCATGCCGGACACACCGACCACCTCGACATTCGGGATGCCCTTGGCCTTGGCCCAGAGTGTGATGAATCCGGGCGCGCCGGTGCCCGCGAAGTCGAGCGTACCCGCCATCATCGCATCGTTGATGACGTTGCCGCCATCCAGCATGAGCCACGTTACCTTGATGTCGCCGAGACCGGCTGTCTTGGCCCTCTTCTCCAGGAGCTGCTGATCCTGCATGACGATCAGCGGCAAATAGAGGATGCCAAATCCCTTGGAGACGCGGATCTCACGTACCTCGGCGCGGACAATGCCCGAACAAAGCATCGCGCTGATCGCGGCAGCGACAAACGCGCCCATTAAGCGGCTCCTCGACATCCAATATCATCCCCTAGTATGGCGGTTCGTCTTTGATTTGCGCTTGGTTTTAGTGCTGCATGCCCCAGCGTCGGATTGTCTTGCGCTCGATCGTTGCGAAGATAACATTCTCGACGAAGAGCCCGATCAGGATCACTGTGAACAGCCTTGCGAAAACATTCGCCGTCTCGAGCTGATTCCGATTTTCATAGATGAACCAGCCGAGGCCACCTGCTCCGGACGAGACGCCGAACACGAGATCGGCCGCGATCAATGTGCGCCAAGCAAAGGCCCAGCCGACCTTGAGACCGGTCAGGATCGCAGGGAACGCTGCGGGGATGAGGATCAGACGTACCAGCTTGAGGCCGCTCAACCCATAATTCTGGCCGACCATGCGCAGCGTGTTGGAAACCGATCGGGAGCCGGCATGGGTGTTCAGCGCGATCGCCCAGAGCACGGAATGCACTAGAACGAAGATCACGCTGCCCGAGCCGAGGCCGAACCAGATTAGCGCAAGCGGCAGCAGCGCAATCGCCGGCAGCGGATTGAACATCGAGGTCAGCGTCTCAAGCAAGTCGGCGCCGATCCGGGAGCCGATCGCCAGCGTCGTCAGCAACGCAGCCAAGCCGATGCCGATACCGTACCCGATCATCAGAGTCTGGAGCGAGACCAGCATGCGCTGCGGAATGACGCCGCTGGCAATATTGCTGACGAAGGCCTCGACGGTCTGGCCAAAGGTTGGAAACAGCAGCGGGTTGCCGAGCCAGCGGCCATACGCCTCCCAGGCGATGGCAAGCCCTGCAAGGATCAAGGTCTTGCGGACGAAACCAAAGCTATAGATACGCTCGGCGACGCCAATGGACTTCGCGATGACAGGTGCGTCGCTCGAATGGACTTCGTGAACTATTTCGGGGCGGAAAGTGAGAAGATCGGTCATTTTAGTCGCTCCCCTCAATGTGCTGCGAACAGCATGTCGTTGATGCGGGTTTCGAGCGCCGCCTGCGTGCCAGTGCCCAATTCCTGCTGCGGTACGCTGTTGAGCTCCGCCTTGACCTCGCCGGGATGAGGCGACAGAAGCAAAATGCGCGTGTCGATGCGGATCGCTTCCTCGATCGAGTGCGTGACGAACAGCACCGTAAAGCGCGTGTCATCCCACAGCCGCAGCAGTTCGTCCTGCATCTTACGACGCGTTAGCGCGTCGAGCGCAGCGAAAGGCTCGTCCATGAGCAGGATGTCGGGCTCCATCGCCATGCCATGGGCGATGGCGACGCGCTGCTTCATGCCGCCCGACAGCATATGAGGGTAGCTGTCGATGAATTTCGTCAGCCCGACCTTGTCGATATAAGACCTTGCGCGATCTTCCGCCTCAGTTGCTGTCGCCCGATCGCTTGCGGTCAGCGCGAACACGACATTCTCCCGTACCGTCTTCCAGGGTAGGAGTTGGTCAAACTCCTGAAACACCATCATCCGATCTGGACCGGGATGGGTCACCTCGCGGCCCTTCAAACTGATACGACCTTCGACCGGGGTGATATAACCACCGATCGCCTTCAATAGGGTCGACTTGCCGCATCCAGACGGACCGAGCAGCACGAACCGGTCCGACGAACACACGTCGAAGGAGACGCGCCGCGTCGCAGTGATGACGGCACTGGGGGTTTTGTATTGCAGCGTGACGCCGGTAACCGAAAGCAACGGGGAAACGTGCTGGTGTTGAAGGGGGCGTTCATGAACCCTTTCCTCTATGCGTTTCCTTGCGCGCTGTGGCGCTTGATGTGCTAGTAAGCCGCGAAACTGACTTTTACCTGACTCCAGTACGAGTGCTCCTAGGTGCGCATACTCGTCGTTGAAGACACCAGCGATATCGCCGAGGCCGTGGTGGCACGTCTCGAAGCGGCGGGTCACGCGGTGGATTGGGGTGCCGATGCCAGCGCAGCCACAGAACTGCTTGCTGTGCAGACCTATGACCTGATGATCCTCAACCTTAATCTTCCGGACGAAGACGGTTTGACGGTGCTCGCGAAAGCGTCGCGTCAAGACGCCCGTCCTGGTCATCACGGCACGTTCTGCCGTCGACGAGCGCATCGGCGCGCTCGATCTTGGGGCCGACGAATACCTCACGAAGCCATTTCGACTACCGCGAACTCGAAGCGCGGGCGCGCGCATTGCTGCGTCGCAGCATAGGTCTTTCGGATAACCTGTTGCGCGTCGGGCCGTTAACGATCGACCGAGCGGGCCGCGAGCATCGAAGAGAGGCCGCTCAATCTGACGCGCCGCGAATTGGCAGTACTTGAAATCCTGGCCGTAAGACCGGATCGTATTGTCCCGAAGGAGGAACTCGTCGAGCAGCTCTTCAACTTCGACCAAGAACCCAACGCAAATGCCATCGAGCAGTTTGTGGCGCGTTTGCGCCGGAAGCTCGCCGATGCACCCATCGAGATCAGGACTATGCGTGGTTTGGGCTATCAGCTTGTCGCGACGTGACCTGCAGCTTTCGCTCCGCTCCCGTATCATAGCGACCCTATCGGTGGTGCTTGCCGGCGCTGCCGTCATCCTCGGTCTTGCAGCCTGGCAATACTCTTCGGTAGCGGCGCAGCAAGCCTACGACCGCCTTCTGAGCGGAGCAACGATCCAGATCGCGGAAAACGTCTACGTCCAGGGCGGTGTCGCCGCTCTCGATCCCCCGGTTGCTGCCATCGCGACGCTCTCGGCCTATGACATGGTCTTCTATAAGGTCGTGGATCCACGCGGAATTGTCGTGGCTGGGTATGGGGAGTTGGCTTCCACAGCCACTGAATCTGCGGCAAGAAGCGGAGTCGTACTGGAGGATGGTGTCTATCAAGGGCAAATCGTCCGCATTGCGACGATGGCCCGTCAGATCGGATACCCTGCTCAGGCTGGAATGGGCAACGATCGTGGTCGCCCAGACCAGGGACGCGTCGTCGGCCCTCGCGCGCGAACTGACAAGGCGCTGACCGTCATCGCGGTCATGAGCGCGCTGGCTTTGCTCGCAGCAAGCTTCGCTATCGGTCTTGCCCTGAAGCCGCTCACCAAGATTGAAAGCGAGATTGCGAACCGGCGCGCGGACGATCTTAGCCCCATCCATGCCGAGCCGCCCTTCGAAATCCGTAGCCTCGTGTTCGCAATCGATGGCTTCATGCAGCGCCTTGCCGACAGAATGAATCTGATGCAGCGCTTTATCGCAAATGCGAGCCATCAGATTCGTACGCCGCTTGCAGCGCTCGATGCGCAAGTCGAACTGCTCTCCACTACGAAGTCGCCGCAGCGGCGCGCGGAATATCTGGCTCGAATCCGCGACCGGACGGCGCAATTGGCGCGTTTGACGAATCAATTGCTTGACCATGCGATGGTCATCCATCGCGCCGACGCGGCGCAAGCCGCGCCTGTCGGGCTCAACGAGTTGGCAAGGTCAGTCCTTGCGAGCGCCGTCCCGCTGTCGATGTCGCGCGAAGTCGACATCGCCTTCGAGCCGGCGGATCCGGCACCGGTTGTCATGGGCAATGCGATCAGCATACGCGAGGCGCTCGGTAATCTCATCCACAATGCGCTTGTCCATGGTGCGCGGAGTCGACTCACCATTGCCATCGGCCAAAATGGAGACTCTGCCTGGATCGAAGTGCGGGACGATGGTGCAGTTTTTGACCCGACGATAGCGGAGCAACTCATTGCGCCCTTTGCAAAGGGTGAGAGTTCGTCCGGCTCAGGGCTCGGGCTCTCGATAGCCGACCAAGTTGCCCGAGCCCATGGCGGCTCACTTAGCTTCGCCCGCTGCGATGGCTTGACGATTGTGCGTTTGTCGATCAGAGGAGGGGCAGCGTAATACACAGACCATCTGTGTACCGTCTTGTGTACCGACGGTGGTCCGGAAAGCACCTATCAAAGACCCGCTGATTTTGAGAGTTTCTCATGGATCGCCGTCCCCGCGTCGGCCAACAGGTCGGTTCAGACCTCCTGCCCGATTGAGTCCGTGGCCGCGGCTTGGCCATGTTCGTCACCGTTCTTCGGAGCGATGATCGCCGACAGCGTGCTTTGGGGACCCGCCTCGGGACTCGGCTTGCCCACGGCGCATTCCCGCGCCGTCGCGTGAGCGCGCTGACCGGGCGCTGGAAGCTTCAACAGGTGCAGGCATCAATCTTGCGCCCTCGATGCATTGGCCCACACGCGGGCAACTACGTGACGCAGGAATGCTGCTTTGGGGACACCTCGTCGATAGTCGGATCGTGGGACGTTTCAGTCCAATCCATCGCGGGAATGCCCCTTCGGACCGTACAGACGGCAATCATTTCTGAATTGACCTCGTGCATTCAGCGCTCACGCTCACGCATTCTCGCGCGGTCACCAGTCTGAACTATTCGGATCTCCTTGTCTCCTTCCGAGGGATGACGATCTCGAACCGGTTCCATGACTGTTGCTCGCGAGAACGTATGCCCCTCCTCCAGATGCCGGGCGATGCGCTCCTTGGCAAAAGCCATAATGTTCTGGCGAGCACTCTCATCGTTCGGCAGAGCGCGTTCGACAAGCTTGTTGATGACGGCGATCTGGGATTCGGCCGCGAGTAGGTCGGAATCATGCGCGGCCGCCAGTCGGTCTGCACGGCGTGTCTCCAACGTCACACTCCACCTGTTGCGCCACATCTGCCGCCGTTCAATGCCAGCGATTCCTGTGGCGGCGTCTATGGATTTGATTGCCCTGATGACGGGTTCGACGCCTTCCCTTCGCAGAGAGATGCGATCGCCAGGCTTGGCGCCACTGTCTGCGACGTCCGTTACGATGCCGACGCCCCACACCTGATGTCGCCGACCATCGTCCAGTTCAATGGCTACATAGGTTGATGGCTCTGCGTCGGCGCGATCGCGATAGGGGCCAAAACCGACCTTCATCAGACGTCCGGAAACGCCTTTATCGTAATCGAGCCTGTCCGCCTGCAATGGCCTGTCGGAGACGGTGCGAGCCTCTGCATCGTTGGCCCGGGTCTGGGCTCGATCCCATGCGACTCGTCGGTCAGCGAGCGCCTGCCGATCAAGCTCGCTTGGCTGATAGCCTTTCACATCCATCCCGCGCGCGCTGGCCTCGAGCCAGGCCTCGCGTCGAAACTCGACGGAGCCATGGACGTGAAGTGCCTCCCACTGGCGATGTTGTGCCACGCTGACCATGTCCCGGATCACTTCTGCGGCAGCTATGCGGGTGACGAGGCGATCGTCAGTGGCCTTGAACGCGAGGTACTCTTTCCGCTCATCGGCATAGAGCCGCGCTTCGCGTTCGGATCCATCCTTTTGGGATTGACTGGCCAGCACGTAATATTTCCGACGGATGCGGTCCGGAAACGCACTATCGGTGACCTCCGCGGATGAAGGCTGGTTAGGCGCCGTTGCTATGGTCTCGTGGTCCCCCTTGTCTCGGGCGGAAGCGCGGCCCGCGCGACGTTGCCGCTCCAGGCTGAACTCCTCGCTCGCATTATGCCCGTCGTTCATGCTGCTCACCCTTCTGCTTGCGGCCAGTCCGCCGAGTCGGCGGAATGGCCTGAGCGTCGATGTAGTTCAGGGTCCAGGCTTTCAGGTCGTCCTCAGAGAGTCCTTCGAGGTCGACGTCTACATCCCCAAAATCGAAAGAGGCGTCGGCCGGAATTGTGGAGGGGTCGGCCACCTCCTCGTCGGTCAACGGGCGCGACCGAAATACCGCCCGGAGCTCCGCGACCTCGGAGCGAAGCTCCTTGATCTCGGCGTCAAGCAGTGCGGTTGAGCGACCTTTCGGCAGCTTCTGGACAGGCGCGGGCAGCAGGCGTGTGAGGAACGCCTTGTCTTCGTAATAGACGATTTTGTCGGCGACGATCGGGGGAAGGCCGGTGCCCAGGATGAAGGCCTTGGACCTTGGAAGAAGCTTCAGCTCCTGCGGCAGCATCAGGGCGCGCCGATGCTCGGAGACGGTCTCGCTGGTCGACCGCGTTGCCAGCCCTTTCGGTCCGCTGCGGCTCCGCGCTTTGACCGTATCGTAGCCGATGCGCTCGGAGAGCTCATTTGCGACGTCCTGTTCTTTGGGCGCGAACACCACCTCGACGGCATGGTTGGTCATAAAATTGCGGGCCGCGTCGATTCCGTAGATCGCGCGCAGCTGGGCCGGACTCTGGACCACGGTCAGCAGACGGATGCCGTAGCCCGCGATGAACGCCACCGATTTGGCGAGCACATTGACATTGCCCAGCGCCGGAAATTCATCGAGCAACAGCAGCACCTTGCGATTGAGTTTGGGATTTTGTTCCGGCAGCTCGCGGGTATTGAGATCGACCACCTGCTGAAAGAACAAGTTCAGAAGCGGCGCCATGCGGTCGAGATTGTCAGGGGTCACGCCGAGATAGATCGACATCGGTCGTTGCCGCAGCTGCCGCAGATCGAAATCGTTCGTCGAGGTGGCGGCATCGATGCGGGGGTTGAGCCAGAGGCCCAGCCTCGCCGTGACGGTCTTGCGCACCGAGTTCATGGTGTTTTCGGAAGCGGCGAGGAAATCGTTCAACGCCGTGATGCAATGTCGCGACAGTGGCGAAGGGCCGGACTTGCGAGCGGCGATGAGTTTTTCGAAATGTGTCTTGAGGTCCGGGGCTGCGGACAGCTGGTGCAGGATCTCGCCGACCGTCAATGGCAAGCCAGGCGTTTCGGCGACATAACCGCCGATCGCGACAAAGGCCGAACGTGCCGCCTCGAACCAAAAGGGATCACCGCGGCTTTCGGCTGGAAACAGCATGACGGAGATGCGCTGCAGATCGTCATAGAGGTCGGCGGGATCGCTGCGCACATAGCTCAGCGGGTTGTAGCGCGCCGTGCGACCATTCTCGTCGAGCGGGTCGAACAGATAGACCTCCTGCCCATGGGCTGCGCGAAATCCGGCCGAGCGGTCCCAGTTCTCCTTCTTCACATCCAGCACGACGACTGAATCCGGCCAACTGAGCAGGTTCGGAATGACATAGCCGACGCCCTTGCCGGCGCGGGTCGGAGCGTAGACCAGCACGTGTTCCGATCCGCCGAAGCAGAGCAGAGCACCGTCCTTGCGGCCGAGCAGCACGCCTTCCTTGGATCGCAGGCCAGCGGCCTTGATCTCGCGCTCGGACGCGAAACGCGCGCTGCCGTGAAGCGGGAGAGGACGGTGCCGGAAGATTGCGCCGAGCAGGCCAAAGACCACTACCGCGCCGGCGAGGGTCGATAGGGTGAGCCAGCGGTCGAAACGTGGGTCAGCGCCATAGCGGGGCCAACCGGTGGCGATCTCCGACCAATGCAGACCACCATCGTGAAGCCTGAGCCCCAGCAGCAATGTGTTGGAGGCGACCAACAGGAACAGCGCTGAGGCCGCGAGCGCGACCGCTATTCCCTGCGCCGCCCTAACGGAGGTGGTCGCGTTTGCGAACGGGGTCATAATAGATCTCCGAAATGCGGTAGCGGCCGTCCCGCTTCTGCATCTGGATGACGACGTCGACGAGAAGCAGCAGCAGCGAGCGGATGTCGTCGCGATGCAGGTCGCGGCCTTCCGCACTTTCCTTGACCAACAAGGTCAGCTGCTCGAAGGCGAGCCGGGCGCTGTCGGCATGAACCGTTGTGATCGATCCTGGATGGCCCGAATTCACATTCCGTAGATAGAAGAATGCGGTCCCGTCGCGCAGCTCCTGGAGCAGAATACGATCGGGCCGCATCCGCAGGCAGGACTCCAGAAGTTCGCGCGGTCCAATTTTGGCAAGACCCTGCCCGTCCTTGGCGTAAAGCAGCCGCACACAATTCTGATGAGGGATGACAAGCTCCGCGGTATCCTCGATAGTGATGAGCCGCTCGTGTGCCGGGATCGCCGCGATCAGCGCCTTGGACAGCGTCGTCTTTCCCGAACCAGTCGCCCCGGAAATGATGATATTGCGGCGGGTTGAGACGGCCAACTGGAGGAAGGCGCGCCAGGCGCCGGCTTCTTTCAGGGCCAGAAGCCGATTCTCGTCGGTTGTGAGTTCGTCATCGGCGACACGGACCTCATCGAACAGTTTTGCCTGCTCAAAGGCATCCAGTGTCATCGTCAAAGCTGACGGCTTGCGTATCGTGAGACTTACGGTGCCTTCTGGCACCGCCGGCGGGACGACTATCTGGCAGCGCTCCTCGCCGATCAGGCTGGTCGAGACCACCGGATGCTCCGGGCCGATGTCCTGACGGGTGTGGCCGGCGGCCGCGGTCGCGAGGTGTGAGAGGTAGGCATGCGTCAAAGCTGGCGCTTCGTGCCGGGTCCAGCCGCCGGCGCCTTCCACGAAAATCTCGCCGGGACGGTTGACGACGATTTCGGTCAAGGATTTGTCCGCCAGAAATGGAGCCAGCGGCTCGAGATAGCGCGCCAGCACGAGCCGGCTGCCATCGCGCTCGATGGAATGTACGGCACTCACTTTGTCACCACGGCCGGAGCCACGAGGCCCCCGGGGACGGTGCGGTCCAAAATCTGCGTGCGGGTCTCGACCCGCCGCAATTGATAGACCGAGGAGAAATCGACGTCGCGGGCGACAAAGATGTTGACGAGTTCGCCCTGGTTCTTGTTGAGGGTCGGTGGAATGTTGATCGACTGCTCGACAGCGATGGCTGCGGCGGTATTGGTGGCGCCGGTGGTGTTGTTGATCTGGATGGAGCTGTCCTGCAGCTGCTGACGCCCGATCGAGCCGGCATCATTGACAACCGACAGTAGGAGCGCCGAGCCGAACCGTTCAAAGAAGTGGGTGTCGATGTCGCCGTCAAAACCCGCGCGGCCCAGCGCATCGGTCGCCGGCGAGGCCAATGCTGCAATGACGCCGGTCGGCGTCTTGGCGCGGGTCCACAGCACGAACAGGCGTTTTGATCCGCGCCGCACACTGCCGCGATATTCGCCGACCACTTGGGTGCCTTTTTCCATCAGCACCACGTTGCCGGAATCCGATATCACGTCGCGCACGACGACGCAGGAGACGAAACCGGCCACGTCGGAGGACATCGCCGTTTCCAGTACGCATGGGATTGAGGTGCCCTGGGTGACCAGCAGATTGCGATTGGGAAGCCGCGTTGCGCGCACGCCCTCGATCGGGGTCGGCTTCAGCTTGTCGGCGAGGTCGTTGCGCGGCTCGCCCCGCCCGAACCCATAGGGATCAGTGACGACACTTCCGGTCACGCTGTCGTGGGCCGGGCGTCCCGCAGAACTCGGCCGATTATAGGCCAGAACTGGTGCGCGCCGGGCGCTCTCCAGAAGCTGGTCGGAGGCGGGTGCGGGAGCCGCTGGCGTGGCTGGGACCGGAGCGGCTCCAGTTGAGGCTGTGGTAACAGGCGCGGCCGGCGCTTCCGGGATAGGCTCGAACGCCGCCGCCTGGCGGATCACCAGCTTCCGGGCGGAATCACTGACCGGCTTATCGCCTTTCCAGGTCCCCCAGATGATCAGAGCGGCAAAGGCGGTGAGCGCCAGCGCACCGAAGCCGCGTTTGAGCATCGCCGTTCGGCCATTGTCCCCTCCGCCCACAGGCGTAATGCCGCGGTCGCCGGCGATCGTCTCATCCTGATGTTCGGTCATATCGCCCTCGCCTATCGCGGCCTTGGGGTTAGTGGTGATTTCTTCGCCCGCCGCTCAATCGACGGGCTTGTGGTATTGGTGCCCGGATTAATTCCCACCGCGTCGAATGCTTCGTTGAAAATGCAGAGTACAGTGTCGCCCTTGCGCAACCGAAACTCCCGGGCCGTGGCATGAACCACCACGAGTTCCCCGCGAACATCTTTTGGCACCAGGCTTTCCGAGCCGTCGGAGTTTATCAGATAGATCGCGGGGATCTCGCGATTGCCCGCGAAGCGGAACGTGGTCTCCTTGCCGTCGTCGAAAACGGCTTCGGGCTCGAGGTCGACCGAGCCCTGCGCTGAAAAACGCCAGTTGCGCGCACCATAGGCATGATGCAAGTCGAAGGTCTGGTCGATCAGCGCGCCTTCCCGCTCGGCGCCGCGGGCGGCAGCTTCAGTGCGCCGACGCTCCAACTCGTCGCCGGGATAGGCGAAGCGGACGACGAAGTAACTGTCCGCCAGCGTCGTCTCGGCGATCGACAACTCGAACTGATACGAGCGCTTTCGGCCGTCGGGGCGCGTGGTGACAACCTGCAAATTGGTCGGCGGATGTTTCTCCCGGGGCTTGAGGAACAGGATCGAGCCCGCCGGTGCGACCTCCCATGCAATCGCGTCGCCGATCGCGACATGCGCAACCTCCTCATCGTCGGCGAACAACACCTGTGTCGATGCCCGAATCACGCCGTTGATTCGGACCACGTTGGCTGGGTCGTAGGTCACCGTGCGCACGCGGGCATCGTGTTGGCCTGGTGACGGCTGTTGCAAGGCCAGAACCGGCCCCGCAAATCCCAGGACAAAGGTCATCAAGAGAACGAATGATTTCATGGCACGACCTCCGGATCGGCGCGATATTCCGAGACCAGAAAGCCGAGGGGATTGATGAGACGGTCGGCGGAGGAGATTGGCGCGGTGGCATAGGAGAACGTCAGGGTCGAGACCCAATGGGTCACGCGGGTCTCCTCGCCCTTGCGGCTCTCCTTCAGGAAGCGGACGGACGCCACATTGTCGGCCAGGAGCGAGATCGCCTTGATCCGCACCGTCGCCACCCCGAAACGGCCCTGAACGACTTGCGGGCTTTCGGGATTGGAGCCGCGATACCAGGCTGCGAACCGGGCTTGTTCGCCCTGCCCCGAGAGTAGTGAGATCGTCCGAAAGTTGGTTTCGGCCTCCGGATAGCTGTACCCCTCGCGCGCGCGAACGTAGCGGGCAAGAAAATACTTGGTGACGGCTTCATCATAGCGCGCCGGCGTCGAAGTGAGCGCGGAGACGGTGTCCACAATGCCGGTGGCATTATCGACCCGGATAACGAACGGCTCGACCGTCTTGAGCGGTGCAAGTGCTGCGACCGCACCAACCGAGGCGGCCGCCAACGCGCAGGCAACAGCGGCAATCACCCATGCCGTTCGCCGCGAGCGATGGGCCGAGAGCAACAGATCCTGTTCCCATCGGCGCGCATTGTCGAAATAAGCTTTCAGCTCGTCGTGTCCGACCATCTCAAGCCTCCTTGCCGCAAGCGCGGTACGAGGCTGCTATGTCGGCGCGCTGGTCCGACGCGGCGAGTTGCCTGAAGGGTGCCGCCGGGTTGGTTTCGCCTTTGCGGATGACTGGCGGCGGTGCGGATGGCGGAATTGGTGGCTCCGGTGCCGCCAACGGCGTGCCGGTCTCCCAATCCCACAGCGAACGATTGAGCGGCCGCCGAGCTTGGCCATCACACGATGGCGGTCCCTTTGACCAGCTAGCGCAGCCGCCAAGCTGAAATCCGATGACGCAGATGATGAATAGTCGACGCCACATCGTTCTGATGCCCCTGTTTGCCGTTGTCGCCCGTTGTCGGCGAAAATTGTCTACGCGGCTGTTGTTCCCGGCGATCGGGTGCGCCGCATACTGCCGCCTTGCCGGCTGGCTCTTATGGCGGCCAGTCCACGGCTCGCCGACCAGCGGGCGCCGGCATAAGCGCCGCTGGCTGCGGCCGTGGCGTTGGCAATCATTGGGCTCGTGACCAGCCGGCTTGCGAGCGACGCACCGCCCCCGGCGAGGCCGCCGGCGATGACCGGCAGTTGAAGCGAGATGTAACCGGACAGGCCGAGCACCGCGCTGATGGCGACAGCGGCCACCACCATCTCGCCGGCTGTGCCGGCGTTTGCCGCAAACCTGTCGATGAAGCCGGTAACGGTCGTTAACATCAACCCGACCAGAGCAACCACCAGGACCAGGAGGATCACGAAGTTCGCGACCTGCCGAAGCCAGGCTTCGGTAAACGGCCGCGTGGCCTCAAAGAGTCCAAGCGCAATGAAGATCGGACCAAGCGCGATAACGACGCCGAGGCCAACCTTGGCATAGAGCAGAATGGCAAACTGCAAGAAGGACCCAACCGCCACAAAGACCAGGAGGATGGCAGCAACTAGCGCCGGTGCGATGTTGGTCAGGCCGGCCTGCTTGTAGATCCTGTTGGCGACGTCGATTCCTTTGGTCAGAAGCTGATCGAACGGAGCTCCGGAATTGGTGTTCAGTCCGGCACCCGCCAAGGCATTGCCGATCTCCCTCGGCAAGGAATCGAAGAACAGACCGGTGACGTATTGCTGGAATGCGCTTGAGTTGGTCGCTAGCAGCACCACGACCACGATCCGCATCGCCCGCCAGGCAAACTCCATGATTGGCTCCGAGATTGCGCCCCGCATCACCGCAAAGCCGTAGAGGATGACATACAGCATCACGGCCGCGCGGAGGGGACCATCAATGTAAGAGGCAAGATTTGATGCCGAAGTCGACACGAATGTCGTGATCGGCTGCTCGAATTCCTTCAGAAAACTGTCGAAGACATTTATGGCCATCGCGGCGGTCCCTACTTCAGAGCGTCTTCCATTTCTTGGACGGTAATCTTGTTGCGAGCCTCGTTCGCGTTGATACAATTCGGTGTCTTCGCGAACTCTCCGGGATTGTCGCCGCACGTACTAAGAGCCGCCGCAAGCTCGTCCCGATGGTCGAGATACCAGCCGACTGTTTTTGTGCGTTGGCTCTTGTCGGCCTCGTTGCAGCCCGTAAGAACAGCGACGAGAGAGAGTGCCAAAATGGACGTATTCAATTTCATTGCAGGGCCGCGCTCATTTCATCGATCAGTTGTTGTTGTTTCTCGCGCTCTCGCTGGCCATCCATGTCCGTGCGGGCCTGCTGGATCATTGCGAGACCTTGCATGCGGAGCACGTCGTTCTGCAGCAGGGCCTGTTCAGCTTGCAGCCGCGCCGACAGATCGAGCGTCTCCTTGACGTCGGTCGCCGAGCTGATGCGGGTTCTCAACTCTTCAAGCGCGTCGATTCGCTGCGAGGCCGTGTCATAGACCGTCTGGCCCATGGTGTGCTTGGTGCCGGTCTGCCGTGCGATCCGGTCGAGCTCGCTCTGGTAATACGAATTGCCGCTATTGCCGGCATACGCGCGGTTCTGCGAAAGATAATGGTTCATCGCGTCGGCGAAGTTGCCGCCACCCTGCCCCGCAACGAGACGTTCGATGTCGGAGAACTGTTGGGGCAGAACTTTCCGGAACTGCGGCGTGTTCAAGAGCGCGCCGATGTCGTTGGCGTTGGTCCGCTTGTTGAAACTGTCATAGAGCTGCTTGGCCTGATTCAATTGATCCTGGGCCACCCTGAGCTGGGACGTCAGGGTATCGACCTGCTTCTTCAGTTCCGTCAGCTGCTCGAATTGCCGCGCATAGACGCTGGGATCGAACACAATCTCCGCGCTCGCAGGTGCGGCCGTAAGAAGGGTCAAGCTCAGGACCGAGACGGACGTGAGAATCGTCGGGATAAGCTGAACCGTCATCGGATTGTCCTCCGTTCAGCGTGAAACACCGGCAGCCAGCGTGCCGGATCATCGCCGACCTCCGCCCGAATGCGGTCCAGCAGTTCGACTGTTTCCGTTCGTCCGGACAGCACAGCGAGGGCGTCGTCGAAGCCGCTGAGGTCAAGCTCCGCCACCACCGAATTGTGGCCTTGCTTGACCAGGAACCGCCGGCTTTCCGGCGCCAGCTCCTCCTTGATCAGACGGAATTCCGTGTCAGTGAGATGGAATCCGTCGACATAGTCCGAGCGTGTTCCGCGCGCGTTCGGCAGGAAGATTTGCGTGGGACACTGCTCGACAATGGTGTGCGCGATCGGGGAGGCCAGCGCGTCGCGTGGCGACTGCGTGCCGAACACCATGACGCCGTTCTGCTTGCGAATGGTTTTGAGCTTGTTGTTGGCGAGATCCCGAAATGCCTCGTCGCCAAGCGCTTTCCAGAACTCGTCGATGTCGATGATCAGGCGCCGGCCGTCGATCAGGCGCTCCACGCGATGGAACAGATACATCATGAGCGGCGTGCGAACGGCCGGATGATCCAGCAGATCGGTCATGTCGAAGCCCATGAACCGGGCTTCTAGCCCGATGGCATCCTCCTCGCCATCGAGCACCCAGCCGAAAGGAGCACCCCGGCACCATCGCTCCAATCGGGCGCCGATTCCTTCGCGATCCTGTTGGCCGAGAAAAGCCCGCAGCGCCCCGAACGAACGCTCCGCCTGCCGCAGGTGACTAAGCGCTCGCAAGCCGGAGTCGATCCGCTCCTCCTCGGATACGGTCAGCGCGCGGTCTTCTGGCGTAACGAGCTTCCGGGTAAGAGCGCCCAAGAAGGAAAGATTGGCTGGCGTCAGCTCCAGCGCCTTGAGCGGCGCGCAGCCGGTCGCAATGCCGTTGTGGAGCGTCAGATAGGTGCCCCCGGCGGCACGGACGAAAATCTCGGCGCCGCGGTCCTTGTCGAAGAAGACGTAAGTGGCGCCGAGCCGCTCGGCCTGCGACAGCAGGAAGTTCTGGACGACGGTCTTGCCCGACCCGGAGGGGCCGCAGATGAAGGTGTTGCCGAGGTCGCCGTGATGAAAGGAGAAGTAAAAAGGCGAGCCAGACGCGGTCTTGAGCATGGCGACCGCCGGTCCCCAATGGTTGCCGGCAGGCTTTCCGGTCGGATAGGTGTGGAACGGAGAAAGTGCCGCGAAATTGCGCGACGTGATCGCGCCAGTTCGCGCCCGATACTTGAACAGTCCCGGAAGCTGGGCCCAATAGGCCGCTTCCAGGCCAAGATCCTCGCGCGCAACCACGGCGCCCGCGTCGGCCAAAGCGCGCCGCGCCACGCTCATGTGATCCTGCAGCTGCGAAGGCGTCTCGGCGTAGATCAGCAGCGAGAGATGATGATCTCCAAGCACGAACCTGTTGGATTCGAGATCGTCGAGCGCGTCAGAGAGCTCATCGACCTGCGAGGCCGCCGGATCCTGCGCCGAGACCAGCTGGTTCTGCTTGCGCGTCAGGACAGTCTTGGCGTCGGCCTTCGACAGAAATGCCAAGGATTGCGTGAGGATAACTTCGAAAGGCGCGGAAAGCAGCGCGTTTAGCAATCCGGGCCGGGTGGACGCCGGATATTCCTTGAGTCCAAACATGCCAGCGAATCGCGACCCGCCCGCGCTGCGGATTTCGATGGCTTCGCGGCCGAAGATGACGCGGTTTGAATAGAGCGCGGGGCCGATCGGCCCTTGCGGCAATGGCATGGGCATCCACTCGCCGGAGGCGAGGCCGTGAAGCAGCTCCATTGGCTCTGAGAAGGTGGTGCTGTTGCGCTCAACCAATCCCAGGGCATGGGCGCCGTAGCGCTCCAATGCCGCGACCATATCGCTCGTGGCATCGTTGAGCCGCTTGATGGCTTCGCTGTCGACCTCGAGGGAAGCCGTGGCGCTCCGGCCAAGCCGTTTGAAGAACGCGGCCGCCGCGTCAGCGGGGGCGCGACCGGGATGCCAAACCAGCGTCAGATAGAGATCGTTGTGAAACAGCGCTGCCTTGCGGAGCCGGTCGCGATATTGCGCGTCGAGCGAAGCTGAAAATGTCGATCGGAACGCGCCGTCCGGATAGTCCGATGTCCGGCGTCGCACCAGATGGGTCCACAGCGCCAGCCGCGGGTCCGCAACATTGCGTAGGGTGAGGTTCAGCTTGGCGTGCAGGTCGTTCAGATCCGCCGTCTCGGCGGTCTCGAACGAGGTGCCATCGAGCCGGATCACCGTGAGCAGGGCCCGCGTCGTGAGACTGATCACCGTATCGGTGACGTGCCGGCCGAACGGCAGGTAGACTTCGGGCCCGATCTCCCGGCTTTTGAGCGTTGCGTTACGCATAACCAAGGTCTCGTGTTCGATACCGCCGGACGAGCTTGAGCGGCGTGCAGGACGATCCACCCCAGAATGCGGCGTTGCGCGTGCGTCCGCGGGTTTCGATCCAGGCGAGCAGAATCCGGAACATGTTGGGGTCGTACCGACAGATGATGCGGCAAAGACCATGGATCGGAATCGCGACCAGGCCGTAGATGATGCTTCCGGCGACCAGGAAGAGGATGCAGGAGAACATCACGTTGAGCGCCATGGCTTCCATGGTGACGCCGGCAATCATGGCCGGACGGGTGCAGGCGAGGAACAAGGTGTCCTCCGTGAGACGCGCGGCCTCATTCATCAACGACCCCCGGTCAGGGTCGAGACCACCTCGGAGGCGCCGAACGTGATGGCGACGCCGAGCACGACATAGGCGGCCTTGCGCAGGTCGAGATAGCCGAACATCCAGGCGATGCCGACGATGATGACCGCCAGCGTCGCCAGCAGGCGCGCGACGTTGCCGGTTAGCATGTTGACGATGTTCTGCAGCACACCCTCGATGTTCGCGGTCTGCGCGAGCGCAGGCTCGACTAAGGCGATGCTGAGAACGGCTCCCATGCAAAGAAGGGCAGCGGAGTGTTTAACAGGAGAAGTCATGACGTGGCTCCGATCGGCGTTGCAGCCGGACCAGCCCGGACCGCGGTCTTGAATCGAGACAAAACAAAACTCATCGCTCATACACAAAGGCTGACGTGCCAAGGCCCGAGCGATAGACGTCCCAGTTCGGACGCTCATTGATGGAGGGAGCTGGCGTGTTGATTATCGGCGCGTCGCCGGTGGAAATGTCGGCATCGCCGGACGGGGTTCGGGGCTCGGGAGTTGTTCGAGGAGCTTTGGCCGCAAAGCTCGCGACAACGCTGGCAATGGCCTGATCGCGGCCCGAGACGTTCACGTTTGCTGCTTGCAAGCGGGCCTCGAACAGTCTGCCGAGACCCGCGATGTGCTTGCAGGCATCGAAGGTCGTGGTGGCCGTCAGCCCTGCCTGCTTGGTTTCATCCGCATCAAGTTGAGCGAGACCAGTCCGGACCGGCTGGCCGGTGGCGATGGCCTCGGTCGCGAGCTGGATCGCTTCGTCACGGTCACTTGCCTGAATCGGAATCGGCTTGCGCGCCTGAATTGTGATCAGCAGCGGCTCGAACGAGCTCGCCTGCCGTACAATCGCCGTCAGCGGCCGTACAAGGTCCGGCGCCGGGGCACAGTGTTCGACCAGAGCCGCGAATGCAGCTGGATCCATCGCAGAAAGCCTTTCGGTATTGTCGGGAGATGGAGACGTTCGGCGCTATGCTGCGCGTGCCACGCTCGATGGAGCATCAATGACCGGCTTCGAAATCTTGCCGGCCGCCCGGATGGCCCCGAGGGCGTCATCGGTGACTGGCAACAGTCCTGCGACGGCCGTGGTGGTTCCGATTTGACGCGGTGTGCCCAGGCGATCGAGATGCCATCCGGCCCGGCGCAGGATTCGCTCCATGCGCAGATCAGTGACGGTCGCGATCGCCTGCAGGTCGCACTGCTGGCCCCATTCGATCATTGCCGCAAAGAGCAAGAACGTCGCTTTCCGCAAGCCGTTCTCAGCCGTCGCAGCGAGGGTTTGGGTGTCAACGCAAAAGCGCGAGCTCTCCCAGATATTGGCTGCTCTGGGCGCCGCGTGGCCATCCAGCAACATCGGGAACGTGTCGGCCAGCATGTTGCGCCCTGTGGTGGGCAGCAGGCGAACGCAACCGACGACCTCGCGCCGCTCGACCACCAAGAGATACGTCGGCTTGAATGCGTCGTACTGGTCGATCTCCAATCCGTCCGCGATAGAGACGTCCCAGTCGAGCCGCTCCTTGAACACGCGCCCTCGCAGACGATGCATTCCCATTGTCAGTTCAGAGTCGTGCAGGAGCGCCATACGCGTGCGCACAATGACCTTCATTCTTAACCTCTTGCTTACGAATCACAGCTTTGAGATCAAGAAAGCAGGCGCGGTCACGGCATTGCGCTATCAGTTCTGGCAGGGTGTTTTGGAATCGTTCTTGCCGCAAAGCTGCCGCAACGTCGCAATACACGGCCTGCACGTAGAGCGCGAAATGTCGAAGTGCTCGCGCATCTGGAGGCTGGGAAGTAGTGAAGTGACGCATGAAAGAAGCTAAAAGAGCGTTCAATGAATTTGTTGATTGTCTTCACTCTGCTCACACGGAAGACGATTTTCGACGCGTGGCGGAACGAACTGCGCATGCATTGGGTTTCCGCTGGTTCGCCTACTTTGGCCAACGTGCGAATGGCCCCAAACTGATCTCATCCTATCCGAAGAGTTGGACCAGCCACTATTTTCGGGAAGGATACGACAACATCGATCCCGTTCTTCAGGATCCGCGAAACACAAGCCGGATGTTCCTGTGGGATGGACGTGAGGCGCGAAGCGCAAAGTCGGCGAAAGAACGCCGTCTGTTTGACGATGCGCTCAGCTTCAAGATCAGGACCGGCCTGACGGTTCGCATTCCCGCAAGCCAAAATCAGTTCGCGGCGTTTACGCTAGCGGTGGACGACCGCAGCCTTGGACTCGATCGTTTCATCGAGACCTCGAAAGACATGTTGGAGAGGATGGGTCTCACCTTTCATGCGCATGTGAACGCCGCCAGAATGGGGCGAACGCCCCCGGACGGTCAGCAGGGGAGCCCCCTGACTCAGCGCGAGCGGCAGTGTCTCGGCTTGATCTCTGATGGCAAGACGATGCAGGATATTGCGGAGCTTCTCGGAGTTTCGATTCATGGGGTGAAGTATCATTTGGACAATGCCAAGCGGAATCTTGCTGCATTGACCCTGCCCCACGCTGTGGCCCTCGCGTTTCGGCAGGGATTGCTGCCATAGTGCGTAGAACAGCCGTCCGGGTCGGCAACCATGGCCCAAGGATCGGCGGCTTATCCATGAACTTGCCAAGGAGGGGTCAGTGACAATGACCGCGTTCTCGCTGTCGTCGATCGCTGTATTCGTCGAGAACGACCAGATACTCATCGATCGCTCCGCCAGCGGTTTCCGACGGTAATCTCTTGTCGCTTTCGATCCTCCTCTGCCGGTTGGCGTCGGCCTTGACTAGGTTCGCATCGACAGCAAATCCGTCCTTCTTCTTGATCTCCCGGTGCACACGTCGTGCGCACGCCGCTTTCTAGCCGATTGAACAACCTTGAATTCTCGGTCCAATCCATCATGGGCCAATTTGAGCTAGCTCCAGTCCAAAAGATCGAGCCGATCAATGGTGGTCAGCTTTACGCGCGAGAAGGCGGGCAGTGACTCCCACTTGAGCTACTCCGACATATAAGCAACTCCAGCCTGACGGATAGCTTCCGATCTCGAGCTAGCGAAGACTTCCATTGGCCTTTTCATGCATAGATCGCCTACAGTGCCGGTACGGTTGAGGTGCATCGCGCCGACGAGTTAGATGAAGCTCGCAAATGCGTCCCGTTGCGCCGCCGTCAGATGCAGGCCGTGTTTGGTGCGCCTGTCCAGAAAGTCCTGAGGCGCCCTGGCCCACTCCTTCTCGCGCAGAAACGCGGCCTCGCGTTCGTAAAAGTCTCCACCGAAATGCCGGCCGAGATCGGCCGAGACTCGGGCCGGTCCCAGCAGTTCGCGCGCTCGCGTGCCGTACAGGCGTGCATAATGATGGACCAGCTTGCGCGGAAGGTCGGGATATTCGCGCGCCAGCTTGACGCTGAAGGCATCGAAGTCACTCCCGATGTCGCCACCCGGCAGCGGCTGTCCCGCCGTCCAGGTGGGCGACATCTTCGGAAACCATGGTCCGAGACGTTGCAGCGCGTGTTCTGCGAGCCGCCGATAGGTCGTGATCTTGCCGCCGAAGATCGAGAGTAGCGGCGGCACGCCTTCTGCGCCGTGAACCTCGAAAACATAGTCGCGCGTTACTGCTGACGGGTTCTCGGTATTGTCGTCGTAGAGTGGCCGGACGCCGGAAAATGCATGGACGATCTCGCGCTCGTCCGGCGGGGCGCGAAAGTAGCGGCGCAGCACGCCGAACAGGTAGGCGATCTCGCTCTCGTCGATCGCGACGTCTTCTGCGCGGCCGTCATAGGAAATGTCCGTCGTGCCGATCAGCGCCAGATCCGTCTCGTAAGGGTTGACGAAGATGACGCGACGGTCCGCGTTCTGGAGCAGATAGGCCTGTGGCCCGCTCCAGAATTTTGGCAATACCAAGTGACTTCCCTTGACCAGCCGCACATTGTGCGAGGAGTTCAGCCCGGCGACACCCTGGATGACGTCCTGGACCCAGGGACCTGCGGCATTGACCAGCGCTCGCGCCCGAACGATCTGCGTGCCGCCGTCATCTCCCTGCATCTCCAGGTGCCATGCGCCCGCGTCCCGGCGCGCACGTAACGCGCGGGTGCGGGGCAGGATGATCGCGCCGTTGTGCGCGGCATCTACCAGATTGAGGATCACGAGCCGGGCGTCATCGACCCAGCAATCCGAATATTCAAAGCCGCGGCGAAACTCGGAGCGCAGCGGCGCGCCCTCAGGGGCACGCGTGAGATCGAAACCACGGCTCGACGGCAGAAGCTTGCGACCGCCGAGATGGTCATAGAGAAACAGCCCAGTGCGAACCAGCCACGCCGGCCGCTGCTCGGGCGAGTGGGGCAGCACGAAGCGCATCGGCCAGATGATGTGCGGCGCGGACGCGAGCAGGACCTCCCGCTCGGTCAAGGCCTCGCGCACCAGGCGAAATTCGTAATATTCGAGATAGCGCAGCCCGCCATGAACGAGCTTGCCGGAGCGCGACGAAGTGCCTTCGGCAAAGTCTCCCTTCTCGCACAACAGGACCTTCAGGCCGCGGCCTGCCGCATCGCGCGCGATACCGGCCCCGTTGATGCCACCGCCCATAATCGCGATGTCGACAAGCCCGTGATCCCTGCCCGCGTGCGGCGCAGTGCCCGTCATCACATCCTGCTGCGCTTCTTCTCGACGCGTAGTCGCGCCGCCGCCCTTGCAGGTGCGCGTGCCCTGCCCTGCTTCGCCTTCGAAGCAGCCTTGGATTTGGACTGCTGAAGACCATAGGTCGAGAAGCCCTTCGCGGTGTCGGCGATCTCCGCTTCGCTGAGAATGTGCGGCGATCCCAATGCAAGTGAAAGATAGTATTGCCGCGCGATGGTCTCGAGCTCGACCGCAAGCCACATCGCTTTGTCGAGATTGGCACCGACGGCGATCATGCCGTGATTGGCAAGCAGGCAGCCGTTGCGGCCTTCGAGCGCTTTGAGCGCGAGCTCTGACAACTCGGCCGTGCCGTAACGCGCGTAGCCGGCGCAGCGGATATCGTGGCCGCCGAACGCCGCCATCATGTAGTGACAAGCCGGGATCGGCTTGCGCGCGATCGCGAGCACGGTGGCGAAGGTCGAATGGGAGTGAACGACGCTGCCGACATCCGGCCGGCCGCGCATGATGTCGAGATGGAAGCGCCATTCGGTCGAGGGCTGCAGCGGCCCATCCCAAGAGCCGTGCTCGCCTTCAAGCGGCATCGAGGCGATCATCTCCGGTTTCATCGCATCATAGGGTGTCGCCGACGGCGTTATCAGCATCCGATCCTTGTAGCGGGCGGAGATGTTGCCCGACGTCCCCTGATTGAGCCCCGATGCGTTCATCCACCGACATTTGGCGATGATCGCCTCGCGCAATTGTCGCTCCTCGCGGGTCATGGCAAAATCCCTTTCGTCT
Organism: Bradyrhizobium sp. 179; assembly: GCF_023073535.1. Classification (NCBI taxonomy): domain Bacteria; kingdom Pseudomonadati; phylum Pseudomonadota; class Alphaproteobacteria; order Hyphomicrobiales; family Nitrobacteraceae; genus Bradyrhizobium; species Bradyrhizobium sp. 179. Next base: position 58,910 of record NZ_JADPJR010000010.1, read on the forward strand.
TCAGCACGGATTGAGCGGCGGCTCGCCGGCAAGATAGCGGCGAACCTCCTCGGCCGCCTGCTCGGCGGCGATGGTGACGGTGCGCAACGAGGCCCCCGCAATGTGCGGCGTCAGAGTCACGTTGGGCAGTTGCAGCAGCGGCCAATCCGGCGGCACCGGTTCCACCGCAAAGGTGTCGAGCATCGCGCCTGCGAGCCGGCCGGACGACAGCGCCTCGTACAGGGCCTGGTAATCGACGAGGGGCCCACGCGCCGTGTTGATGAAGATGGCGCCCGGCTTGACCCGTGCCAGCGCCGCGCGATCGATCAAACCGGTGGTCTCGGCCGTCACCCGCGCATGCAGGCTGATCACGTCGGCGCGTGCCAGCAGCTCGCCCAGGCTGACATGCTCGACGCCGTCGTTGCGATCCTGCGCGCTGAGCTGGACATAGGGGTCCGACACCAGGATCTTGCAGCCGAACGCCTTGAGCAGTCTCACTACGCGGGTGCCGATCGCGCCATAGCCGACGATGCCGACGGTCATCTCGCCGAGCTCGCGCCCGGTGCGATCGGCGCGGTAAAGGTCGCCGCGCCACTCGCCCCCACGCAGGGATTCATGTCCGCTGCGGATCAAGCGCGTCTCGGCGAGAATGGCGCCGATGGTGAATTCGGCCACTGCGCTGGCATTACGGCCGGGCGTGTTGACCACCAGCACCTTGTGGTCGCGCGCGGCCTGCATGTCAACATTGACCGGGCCGCCGCGCGACACCGCGATGAATTTGAGGTTCGGCAGCCGCTCCAGCATCGATCGGGACATCGGCGCAAGATGCGTGACCAGCAGCGCGGCGTCGCCTATGAAATCCGCGACCTCGTCGGGGTCGCCCATGAACTCCTTCAATCCGTCGAGCTTGGAGCCGGCATAGCCGTGCTCCATCGGCTCGTCCGGCCAGGGCTGCTCCAGCATGCGCATGTCGATATCGATGCCGCAGGACGCGTTGATCCGTTTGGCAAAGACCGTCGGCAGCATGAAGCGGTCTCCGACGATGGCAATGGTCTTAGGCATGACCGGCTCCCGCACGCACCGCCGCAAGTTGCTTCCAGATCGGCCGCGCCGCCAGCCTGGCGTCCAGATAGGCTGGGAACAGCCGCGCATAGTGCGATGCCAATGCCGCGTCCGGCGTGTGCGCCGCAGTGAGATATGGCCGCACCCACTCGTCCGCACAGGCCGTCATATCCGGATAGAGGCCGGTCGCCACCGCCGCGATCATGGCGGCGCCCGCGGCTCCCGCCTCGCCGCGGCTACAGACGCGAACGTTGCATTCCAGCGCAGCGCCGAAGATCGCGCCGAGCGCCCGGCTTCGCGCCGCGCCGCCGGTGATGCGCACGTCCCGCGGCAGCGCGCCCATGGCGGCATAACAATCGCGGGCAGCGAAGGCGAGCCCTTCCATGACCGCGCGCATCAGGTCCCAATAGCCGTGACGGGTGCGCAAGCCGAGGAACTGGGCGCAGGCCTCGTGCGCGACGAACGGACCGCGCTCGCCGGCATCGGAAATGAAGGGGTGGAACAGGAGCTCGCCGGGCCTGGCCTCGAGCACGCGGTCATCGAGGCGACGGATCAGCTCGGCACGCGAGCGCGCGATTCCCTCCGCGGCCAGCAGGTCGCGCGCGAGGTCCAGGAGCCAGTCGATGTTCAGCGTCGCCGCCATGTTCGATTGCATCTGCGCATAGTGACCGGAGACCGGGAACGGCATGGTGTAGCCGGTCGCCTCGGGATTGAGCAGCACCGCATCCGCGCTCGGTGCAAGGCGCATATGCATGCCGGTCGAGCCGATGATGGTGCACCCGACATCCGGCGCGGGATCGTAGAGCCCCGCCCCCAGCGCATTGCAGATGACGTCGACATAGCCGAGCGAGACCGGAACGCCCTGCGGCAGGCCGATCTCGAGCGCCGCGCCGGCGTTCAGCGGATGCGTGGTCGCGACGCCGTCGACGATCTCGGGAAACAGCGCCATGCAGTCGACGATGCCGATCAGGCGGGCCGTTTCCGCATCAAAGCGGCGCTTGCGGAAATCGCCGCAGGAGAAGGTCGCCTCCGACGGATCGGTCGCACGCTCGCCGGTGAGGCGGAAATACAGCCAGTCCTTGCAATGAAAGACCGTGCGGGCGCGCGACAGGGTCCCGGGCGCATGGGCCTGCAACCAGGCCAGCTGTGGCCCCTGCTGGCAGGCATTCAACCCCGAGCCGGTCCGTCGATACAGCGCCGCGTTGCGCTCACTGGCGCGGATGTCGCCGACGAGACCGGCGGCGCGCGAGTCGAGCCAGAGCAGCGCCGGCGCAACGGGATGCCCCTCATCGTCGATCAGCCAGGTCCCGTCACCCTGCCCCGTCACCGCGATGGCGGCGAGCCGCGCAGCGAGGTCGGGGACCGCTGCCACGAGACCGCACAGCGCGGCCACGGTGTCGTTCCAGGTCCGCGTCATGTCCTGTTCGACGTGTCCGCCGGCCGACGTCGTGTAGCTGTTCGGCAGCGCGTATTCGCCGAGTTGCTGGCCATCGCGCGTGAACGCCACCGTCTTGATCAGGGACGTGCCCGCATCGATACCGATGATGACGTCGCGACCCGGCAAGGTGCTCATGATCAGGCCGCCTCCGCGTGGCGAATGCAATTGCCGTCGGCGCCGAACAAATGAAGATGCCGCGACTCCAGCGCGAAGGGCAAGGTGTCGCCCGGCCGCGCCGCGACCTTGTTCGGTGTTACCGCGATGAGAAGACGGCCATCGCATTCGCCTGCAACATGCGACTGGTCGCCCAGCCACTGGTTGGAGACGACGCGCACGCGCACGTCCCCGCTGCCGACGGAAATCTTCTGCGGCCTGATGCCGATCCGGAGTCGCGGGCTGTTTGCGAGCGCGCGCCCCGCTGCCGGGTCGAGCGTCGGCCCATCGAGCTGGAATGCGACGTCGGGGCCGATCGAGAGCCGGAAGCCGCCGTCGGCGCGAGCGACCTCGGCCTCGAGCAGGTTCATCGGCGGCTCGCCGATGAAGCTCGCGACGAACAGGTTCGCGGGGCGGTCCTTCAGCTCCCGTTCGCTCGCGAACTGTTGAAGCACGCCATCTTCCATGACCGCGATACGGTCGGCGAGCGCGCTCGCCTCGGTCTGGTCATGGGTGACGAATATCGCCGTCATCCCGCGCTCGGCAAGCAGTCCCTTGATCCTGCCGCGCAGCACCGCGCGCAGCTGGGGCTCGAGCTGCCCCATCGGCTCGTCCAACAGGTACAGATCGGCATCGCGCACCAGGGCGCGCGCCAGCGAGACGCGCTGCTGCTGCCCTCCGGAGATCGAGCGCGGATAGCTATCGAGGATGTCCTCGATCTCGATCAGCCGCGCGATCGCCCCGACCCGCCGCGTGACCTCGCCTCGCGACAATTGCCGGGCCTTCAGCGCAAAGGCGATGTTCTCGCGGACGGTCAGCGGCGGGTAGAGCGAATATCCCTCGAACGCCATCGCCACCCTGCGCTGCGCCGGCGGCAGCGTCTCGATCCGCCGCTTGTCGAGCGCGATCGAGCCTGAGGTGACGTCCTCGAAACCTGCGATCATCCGCAAGGTCGAGGTCTTGCCGCAGCCGGACGAGCCGAGCAGCGCGACGATCTCGCCCTGCTTCACCGTCATGTCGAGCGCGCGCACCGCATGCACCGGCGGCTTGCCGCGGCTGCGATAGACCTTGTCGACATTTTGCAGCTCGAGCATGCCCATTGTCGCTCCTATGCCGCCTGCCGCCGGTGCGGCAGCCCGATCCGGGCGCCGGTCGCCCGATCGAACAACAGCGAGGCTTCAGGTGCGAAGCGAACGAAGACGTTGTCGTCGGCGCCGGCCACCGTCGCAGTCGATGGTAGGGCCGCCAGCCATTCGGTGCCGTCGCTGAAACGGAGCAGCAGCACCGCCTTCTCGTGCATTGGCGTGACGGCCACGACGCGGGCCGGGATTGCATCGTCGCCCGCGGTCTGCGAGATCGCGAGATCGTCCGGCCGCACGCCGACCCAGCAGACGCCGAGATCCGCCGGCTCGCGGTCTCCCGCATCGAGCCGCACCCGCGTGCCCGAGACGTCCGCGAACAGAGCGTCATGTTCGGCCGCCGGCGTCACCTCGGTGAGATTGATGCTGGGGTCGCCGAACAGGCGCGCGACCGCCACGGAAGCCGGCTTGGCATAGATCTCCTCGGGACGGGCCACCTGCACCAGACGGCCGCCGACCAGCACCGCGATCCGGTCGGCGATCGCCATCGCCTCCCGATAGTCCTGCGTGACGTAGAGAACGGCGGCCGAGCTACGCCGCAGCAGGCTCGGCAATTCCAGCCGCATCTCGTAGCGAAGCTTGGCATCGACGTTGCGCAGAGGATCGTCGAGCAGAAGCACCTCCGGATTGCCGATCAGCGCTCGCGCCAGCGCGGTGCGCTGCTTCTGCCCGTTCGACAATTCGCGAGGCATGTGGCCGAGCACATGCTCGATCTTCAGGAGCCGGCTGATTGAGGTGACCCTGCTCGCCACCTCCGCCGCGCCCGCCCTTGCACGCAAGCCGCTTGCGATGTTGGCCCGAGCAGTCATGTGCGGAAACAAGGCAAAGTTCTGGAACGCCATCCCGATCCCGCGATGCTCGGGCGGAGCGCCGACAACGGATCGACCGCCGACCAGAATGTCGCCCTGGTCCGGCTCGAACATGCCGGCAATCATGCGCAGAAGCACGGTCTTGCCACTGCCGGAAGGACCGAACACCGCGACGATCTCGCCCGGCTCGACGGTCAACGAGACATCCTCGGCGCAGCGGACCGGGCCGAATGACTTGCCGACGGCGTTGAGTTCGAGTCGCGCCATGGCTCTCAGCCTTTCACCGCACCGAGCGACAAGCCCTCGACAAGGTAGCGCTGCGCGTAGAGCGCGAGCAACAGGGTCGGCGTGACCGAGAGCACGATCGCGGCTGCGATCTGCCCGTATTGGATACCTGACGCGGTGACGAATGCCAGCGCCCCCACCGTGACCGGCTGCTTATCGGCCGAGGCCAGGATCAGTGCGAACACGAAGTTGTTCCAGCAGAAGATGAAGGAGAGCAACCCGGCCGCCGCGATACCGGGTCCGGCGAGCGGCACCGCGATGCGCGTGAACGCTTCGCGCCAGGAATGGCCGGCCAGCCGATAGGCATGCTCGATGTCGGGGCTGATGTCCTCGAAATAGCCGCGCACGATCCACAGGATCAGCGGCAGCGCGATGAGCTGATAGACCCAGACGATGCCGAGATACGTGTCGTTGAGGCCGAGCTGCTGGTAGTAGAGGGACAGCGGCAGCAGCACCAGCAGCGGCGGGGCGAAGCGGAACGAGAGCAGCGTGAAGGCGATGGTCTCGCCGAGCTTGAACTTGAAACGCGCAAAGGCATAGGCCGCGGGCACGCCGAGCAGCAGCGCCAGCAGCACCGCCGCGCTCGACAGCACAAAACTGTTCATGAGGTTGCGGACGAAGGAGATCTCGAGATTGCCGGCCGTGGTGCGCAGCTGGCCCGAGATCAGTGCTTGATAATTCGCGAGCGTCGGCTCGAACAGGATGCGCGGCGGAATGCGCAGGATCTGCTCGTTGGTCTGGAACGACATCAGGAAGATCCAGACGATCGGCAACATGAAGAACACCAGCACCAGCGCGAGCGCGATGCCGCGGAAGATGCGTCCTGCGAGACTGGAGTGATCCATCGCCGCCTCCCGTGCCTCACGCGTGGCCGTGGGCGCGCGCCCGCAGGCGCAGCCAGTTCTTGATGAAGATGTTCGACAGGATATTGGTGATCAGCCACAGGATCATCAGCAGTGCCGCCGAACGGCCGACATTGGTGTATTGGAAGAATTCGAGATAGGCCTGGACTTGGAAAACCATCAGCCGGTCACCGGGACCTCCCTGCGTCATCGCATAGACGATGTCGAACTGCTGGATCGAATCCAGCAGGCGAAACAGCGACGCCGTGATGATGTAGGGCGCAAGCATCGGCAGCGTGATGCGGAAGAACACGAAGCTTGCCGGGACACCATCGAGCGCCGCGGCCTCGAACGGCTGCCGCGGCAGGGAGCGCAGGCCCGCCAGCAGCAGGATCATGATGAAGGGCGTGTAGACCCAGACGTCCACCAGCACCACCGTGAACAATGCGCTCGAAGGATCGGACGCCCATTTGAAGTCGTGCACGCCGAGCAGGCTGACGAGATAGGACAGGATGCCGAAGCTCGGATTGGTCATGAGCTTCCACATCAGCGCGGCGATCGCGGGCGCCGTCATCAGCGGCAGCAGCAGCGCGATGGACACCGCATTGTGAAAGCGCGTCGGACGGCGCAGCAGCAGGGCAATGCCGAGGCCGAGCAGCAGCTCGAGCACCACCGTCAGCGCGGTATAGGTGAGCGAGATGCGCAGCGTATTCCAGAAGGCGGGATCGGAGAGAAAGTCGATGTAATTGTTGGCACCGATGAAGCCGCGCAGATGAGGCAGATTGAGCCGGTAGCGCTGGAGCGAATAGACCGCCGCCGTGACGAAGGGGACGAGGATGGCGATGCAGACCAGCAGGGCCGGCAAGCTCAGCAGATAGGGCAGCATGCGCCCGCGCAGCCTCGTGGTGCGGCGCGGCAGCACATTCGTCTGGGACAACTGGACCATGCTCATGATGATACGGGATCACGCATTGGCTTCAACACCGCCGGCCCGGATCGCATGGGCGTTCCGAACCGACGGGTCGGGCGTGGCGCGGAGGAATGGGCGCCACGCAAGGCGTCATGTTCAACCAAGGTCTGTTCAACCAAGGCCAGCCTGCTTGAGCTGTCGGTTGATGCTGTCGGCGAGCTTGTCGAGCCCCTCGTCGACGCTGACCTCCTTGGCCACCATCTTCTGGAGCGAGGCGGCCCATTCCGTTGTCAGGTCGAAAAACAAGGGCTGGGCCGTGAAGTAGATCTTGGCGCCCGGCGACGACAAGTCGTGCTGTTCGAGATAGCCGGGATAGGATTTCGCGATGCGATCGCGGAATTCGCTGTCCTTCCAGACCGACGCGCGCACCGGATTGACGAAATCCATCTTGCGGGCTCCAAACAGATCGTGCTCGGTCGAGGCTGCCCACTGCATGAACAGCCAGGCTGCGTCCTTCTGCTTGGAGAAGCTCGACAGCGCGAGCGACCAGATCCATACGTTCGGCGTCGGCGCCTTGGCGGCCGGATTGGCCGCGAAGGGCGCATAGCCGAGATGGCCCCTTTCCTTGTTCTCGCCGCCGTTCATGAAGTAGCCGAGAATGTCGGCGTCGAAGATCATGCCGGAGGCGCCGGCGCCGAGATCGGTGCCGACCTGATACCAGGTGTAGGTCGACCAGTTCTTCGGGCCCGAGGTCTGGATCATCTTGACCCATTTCTCGTGGAACTCCTTCGATGCCTTGGTGTTCATGGCGGCCTTCAGCTTGCCGCCTTCCATCACAAAGTCCTTTTGGCCGAAATTCGAATAGGCCGAGAGGAAGCCGGGATGGATCGTGGCCCAGGAGCGCGAGCCGCGCACGCCGACGCCGTAAGGTCCGCCCGCATCCTTGGTGATCTTGGCGGCGACGTCGAGCAGCTCGTCCAAATTCTTCGGCGGCTTGACGCCGGCCTTGTCGAAGATATTGCGGTTGTAGGTGATGTTGTTGAGCTCATAGCCCCAGGGAATGCACCATTGCTTGGCCTTGCCCGAGCCGAGCTCGGAGCCGGCAACGCCGTCCCACGCGGTCGACGAACGAAGGCCGGGCAGCACGTCGTCCCAGGCGAAGGCCGGGTTGGTCTTTGCGGGGTCCTTGATGTAGGCGTTGAGATCCTCGATCCAGCCGGCCGGACCGTAGGTCCAGGTCATGTAGGCGCCGGTCATGAAGGCGTCGTACTGGTCCGATTTCGAGGACAGCGCCGCGGTGACCTTGTCGAAATAGACATCCTCGGGAAAGATGTCGTAGGCGACGTTCATCCCCGTCAGCGTCTTGAAGGCCTCGATGTCGCCGATCATCGCATCGACATAGGGATGCTTGTTCAACAGCAGCTTGACCGTCTTACCGCTATAGGCCTTCCAGTTGAAGTCCGCCGCCATGGCCCGCGACATTGCGGAGACATAGGCCGCGTTGGCGGCAACGCCAGCGATGCCGAGCTTGGCGGCGCCATCCAGCAGATCACGCCGGCTGATGCGTTTGGCGGCGTAGGAGTCGAACAGGTTCTTCTCGCGATCGTACATGGGTAACCTCCCGTTATGCGCGTTTACTTCCCTTCTGACGCTTATTCTTGGTCTTGTTGTTCTTGTCCTTGCCGGATGTCGCCTCCAGCTTGTCGGTTGCGAGGACCTGAGCAGTCGCCTCGTCGATGATGAGACCGTGCAAGAGGCGGCTGCGCAGCACCGCGCGCAGCGCCGTCACCTTGGCGAGACCGCCGCCGATGGCGACAATGCGATGTTTCCTGAGGTCCGCCGCCTCCATTGAGGTCGCACGCGCCGACAGGTCGATGTCCAGCAGCTCGCCGTTGGCGTTGAAGAAATGTCCGAGCAGGTCGGCGCAGGCGCCGGCGCGCTTCAATTCGACGACTTCGTCCGGCCTGATCATGCCGCTCGAGACCAGGAAGCCCTCGGCATGGATCTGTCCGATGCCGACGAACAGGAGCGAGGCCTCGCGCGCCAGCGCAAACACCTCCGCGATTCCGTACTGCTTCATCAGCACGGCACGGTCGGCGACCGAATTGGCGAACACGGGGACCGGCAGGAGATAGGCCTCCGCCCCGGTTCGCTCCGCCAGCCGATGGATCACGTCGAACGGGTTGGCGGCGAATTTCCGCGTCAATCCGCCGAGCAGGGAGACGAATTGCACGTCGCGCGCCGGTGTCTGCGGCAACTGCTCCACCACTGCCGCCAGTGTGCGGCCATGGCCGACGCCGATGATCTTTTCCTCGGCGCGCTCGAGGATCTGCCGCAGGAAGCTCGCGCCTTCGAGGGCCAGGGCCTTGAGTGGCAGGTCGCCCTCGCCGAGATCAGGCGCGACGCGGCAGAAGGCAAGGCCGTAGCGCTCGACCAGCGTGTTCTCCAGCGCGACGCATTCGGCCACAGGCCCTTCGACGAAGACGCGGATCATGCCCTCGCGGCTGGCGCGCGCGATCAGCCGATGCGCCTTGGTACTCTGGATGTTGAGGCGATCGGCGACCTCGGACTGGGTCAGGCCGGCGGCGAAATAGAGCCACGCCGCCCGCGTCGCGAGTGACGCCTCACCGTCCACCATCGGCAGCCTGTCGGAAGCTATCGCCACGCCGGAAATGCCCGCTTGCAATTTTCTTCACGTCTTGCAAAAAATTGCAGACGCGCGTCGGGACGTCAATCCCCCAAACGTGCTGCGCTGCAATCTGCCGCGCGGATCGCTGCAACCGTCGCCCTCGTGGAGGTCGAATGACAGGCGTGTTCCTCGGCATCGGCGTCGGAACCGGCGGCGTTCGCGCCTGCGCCGTCGGTGCGCGTGGCGCCAAGCTCGCCATGGGATCGGTACCCCTGCCCGCGCCGCGCCAGGATGGCAATGCACTCGAGCAGGATCCGGAACTGTGGTGGGATGCGACGGCGATCGCGATCCGGAAGCTCGGCCGCGAGATCGATCTCCAGGCGGTGGAGCGCGTCTGCGTCGACGGCACGTCGGGCACGCTGCTGCTGATCGACGCCGGGGGGCGGCCCTGCACGCCAGGGCTGATGTATAACGATGCGCGCGCGACGGCGGAGGCCGCTCGCATTGCGGCCGTCGCCCCTGCGGATAGCGGTGCGCACGGCGCGAGCAGCGCATTGGCAAAGCTGCTGTATCTGTGCGATCGCGCGGAAGCGGACAAGGCGCGCTTTGCCGTGCATCAGGCCGACTGGATCGCAGGAAGGCTCGCCGGGCATCATGGCGTCAGCGACGAGAACAACGTCCTGAAGCTCGGCTACGATCCGGTGACACGGACGTGGCCGGCCTGGCTTGAGCGGCTTGGCGTGTCACGCGAGCTGCTGCCGAAGGTGGTGGTGCCGGGAACGCCGTTCGCGGACATCGATCCCGAGGTCGCGGGCACACTCGGCCTGCCGCCGTCGGCGTGCATTTCGGCCGGCACCACCGACGGCGTCGCCGCCTTCATTGCCACGCAGGCGGATGCGCCCGGCGATGCCGTCACCTCGCTCGGTACGACGCTGGTCGTGAAGCTGCTGGCGACACGTCCGATCTTCGCAGCCGATCAGGGCGTCTACTCGCACCGGCTGGGCGAGCGCTGGCTCGCCGGCGGCGCGTCCAACTCCGGCGGCGGCGCCCTGCTCGCGCATTTCACGGCCGCCGACATGGAGCGATTGACGCCACGATTGCAGCCGGAGACCCCGACGGGGCTCGACTACTATCCGCTGCCCAAGCCCGGCGAGCGCTTTCCGATCGCGGATCCTGCGCTGCCGGCAAGGGTCGCGCCGCGCCCGGCTGAAGAGCACCGCTTCTACCAGGCGCTGCTCGAGGGCATCGCGGGGATCGAAGCGCTCGCCTATCGGCGCCTGGCCGAACTCGGTGCGCCAAAGCTGCGACGCGTCATCAGCATCGGCGGCGGGACGAAGAACGCAGCCTGGACCGAGATCAGGCGGCGGGCGCTGCGCGTTCCCGTAACCGTTGCCGAAGAGACGGAGGCAAGCTACGGCGCGGCGCTGTTGGCATTGCGCGGCGGCCCGCCATGACAGCCGACATTGTCGACATCGAAGGTCTCGGCGCGATCGCCGACCGGTTCGATCACGTGCTGCTCGATCAATGGGGCACTCTGCACGAGGGCCAGGCGATCTTTCCCAGGGCGCGCGACTGCGTGACGCGCCTGCGCGAGGCCGGCAAGCGCGTCCTCGTGCTGTCGAATTCCGGCAAGCGCGCGAGCAGCAATGCAGCCCGGCTCGCCTCGCTCGGCCTCCCCACGGGCGCTTATGACGGCATCCTGACCTCTGGCGAAGTCACCTGGCACGGCCTGAAGGCCCGCACGCAGCAGCCTTTCATCGGCGTCGGCCGCACCTGCTTCCTGATCGCGCGCGGCGGCGATCATGCGATCACCGATGGGCTCGACCTCGATCTCGTTGCCGACATGGGCAAAGCCGAATTCATCCTGCTCGCGGGGCTCGATGATGCCATGGCCGAGCCCGAACATTGGCGCGCAGACCTAACGGACGCCGCTGCGCGCGGCTTGCCGATGCTCTGCGCCAACCCCGACCTCACGATGTTCGGCGCCACCGGACTGATGCCCGCGCCCGGCGCATTGGCGCGCTTCTACGAAGCGCTGGGCGGCCGCGTCGCCTATGTCGGCAAGCCGCACCGGCCGATCTTTGCAGCGGCGCTCGAACGGCTGGGGCAGCCGGACCCGGCGCGCGTCCTGATGATCGGCGACAGCCTTGACCATGACGTTGCCGGCGCCCGTCATGCGGGCATGCTGGCGCTTCTGCTCAGGTCCGGCGTGCACCGGGACAAGACGCGGACTGGGCCGGGTGGATTGGTGCGAAAACTGCGCGGCGCGGATGTGCCGGCGCCGCACTGGACGATGGATCATCTGGCCTGGTGAGAGGCACGCGATGCAACAGCAACCTGCCCTGCTCCACGAACTCCGCCAGATGTCGACGCGTGTCGGCCGCAACATCCTTCTCGTGCAGGGAGCCGGCGGCAACTCTTCGATCAAGCAGGATGATCTGCTCTGGGTGAAGGCGTCAGGCGCATGGCTTGCGGATGCCGAGCAAAAGGACATCTTCGTGCCGGTATCGCTGAGCGCCGCGCGACGAGCGCTCGCGCAAGGTGACGAACGTGTCCCCCTCGCGCCTGGCGCGGGCACAGCCTTGCGCGCCTCGATCGAAACCTCTCTGCACGCGCTGATGCCGCACACGGTCGTGCTGCATGTGCATTCGGTCAACACCATTGCATGGGCGGTGCGGATCGATGCGCGGGAGGAATTTGCGAAACGACTGGAGGGACTGGCCTGGCGCTGGCTGGACTATCACCATCCAGGACTGCCGCTGGCTAAGGTCGTGAACGACGCGCTGGCGCAGGACAAGGTGGATGTGCTGGTCCTCGGCAATCACGGGCTGGTGGTCGGTGCCGAGACCAGCGCTGCGGCAGAGGCGCTGGTGGACGAGGTCGAGAGGCGCCTTGCGCTTGCGCCACGCTCCGCAATTCCCCCGGATCAAGGGGCGCTTCTCTCTATCTGTGCTGGCACGGCGTATCGCCTGCCAAAGGACCCGCAGTGCCATAGCATCGCTATCGACCCATACAGCCGCTCGGTTGCAATCAGCGGTTCGCTCTATCCGGATCATGTGGTCTTCCTCGGTCCAGGCTTACCCGTGCTCGAGGGAGGCGAGAATCTTCGCGCCCTGACATCGCGAGTGCAGCTGAACGGGCTGCCGCACCCGGTCGCGCTGCTTATTCCGGGCCTTGGTTGCGTCGTTCGCAAGGATGCAAGCGACGGCGCCGAAGCGATGCTAAGCTGTCTCGCGCTGGTGACCTGCCGTTTGCCTCTCACTGCGCAGGTCCGCTACCTAACTCAGAGCAACGAGGCCGCATTGGTGAATTGGGATGCCGAGCGGTATCGTCAGCAACTGACCGCAAATCGCGGAACCGACTTGAACTAACAATCCTGACTTCCGGTTACGAACCCTGCGCAGCCTCGGCGGGGTCGCCCTATTGCCCATTACATCTATTGGCAAACGACAACACTATTCTCGGCGTCCGAGGTGAGCGGCAATAGGCGTGTAGCGACGAATAGCGCAAACGCAGCCCTCCTCGTCGCCGTCGGAAACGTCGGCTTGTAGTCGTCCGCCGACCCGAGGCTGCCCGCGTACATCTCAGAAGGTCTGCTCATCTTGGCCGTGATGAGATTGTCTTTGACCTCCCCGTGCACACGTCGTTCACCTCTAACCGAGTGAGAATATTAAACTCTCGCTCCAATCCACATGAGGAAGTTTAAGCTGGGTCCAGGAGACGGCCAAATCCAACATAACGCGACAACGACCGCTCCACGCCGCATCGTGCACGGGGTCTTGAAAAAATACGCCAGACTCGGTGATCACCGAGCGGGCTCCGAACGGTCGATATGGACGACGGCGCGGAGACGTCGGATATTGGGCCGACAGAAAGACCTGAACATTTCCAGGGAGGCGCGCCGTGCTGAAGTCGATCGACCATGTTCTGAATGCTGACGTGCTTTATGCGCTGCGGTCCATGGGGCACGGCGACGACCTCGTGCTCTGCGATACGAATTTCCCGGCCGACTCAGTCGCCCGCCAGACCGCCCTCGGAAAGCTGCTCCGCATTGACAACGTCAGCGCGGGCCGCGCCGCGCGCGCGATCCTGTCGGTGCTACCGCTCGATTCCTTTGTCGACAAGCCGGCATTGCGCATGGAGATCCTGGGGCAGCCGAACGAAATCCCGGCCGTGCAGGCCGAGGTACAGAAGGAGATCGACGCCGCCGAAGGCCGCTCGCTTCCGCTGGCGTCGATCGAGCGGTTTGCCTTCTACGAGCTTGCGAAAAAGTCCTACTGCGTGGTCCAGACCGGCGAACGGCGCTTCTATGGCTGCTTCATCTTCAAGAAGGGCGTGATCCCGCCTGATGCGCGTTAAGTCGCGCCAAGGCATTCGCTGCAGCACGGGCTGCGCTACGCATTCGGCGCAAACAAATATGACGGCGACGCGCCATCCCTCGCCGAAGCCAGCTCACGCATGATGGGCTACTGCAGCGCGAGATCGACAGCACCGTTTGCATTGCATGCGGTCGACCGCGTCCGCTTTGCGCGGATTCGTTGACATTGATCGGTGCCGTTGCATACTCGCCGCGGCTTTCTCGCACCCCCGCCGCGACATGAAGTTCCGCGAGCGTCACTTCTCCATGGTGCTTAGGCGGCCCAATCTGACTGACCAAGACTTTGACATGAGCAGCGTCAAAAAACGGGAGGATTTCGTGGTGAAGCAGCAAGAGCATGATCAGCATCCCGCAATGCACCCGAGCCGGCGCACGATGCTCAAGAGCGCGGCCGGAGCCGCCGCACTTGGCACGAGCGGCGCATTTGGCACCTTCTCCGAGCTTGCATTCGGACAAGCCAATCTGCGCGCCGAGATCACGAAAATTCCAGGCGTTGGCAAAGGTGCTCCGACCGACGCCGACTGGCAAAAGGTCGGTGAGCTTTGCCTTGGCCCGACCAAGGCCAGCATCAAGGAGGGCGAGTTCAAAGGTGTCGAGCTCTCCTTCATGGGACTAAACAATCAGAATCTGCATAACCTGTTGTTTCGCGGCTTCCTGAAGCCGTGGGAGGCCTATACGGGCGCAAAGATCTCCTGGATCGATCTGGCGCAGGCCGACTACAACCCACGTCTGCAACAGGCGATCGCGACCAGCACGGTCGACTTCGACATCCTCGAGATGGGCGCCCCGTTCGAGGGTGATGTCTGCGGCAAGGGACTCGCCTCGGAGATGCCGGACTGGGTCAAGAAGCAAATCGACATCGACGATTACGTCGACTACCTGAAGCCGCCGGTCGGAACCTGGAACGGCAAGACTTATCGCATCACCATCGACGGCGACTGTCACAACTTCAACTACCGCACCGACATATTCTCCGACGCCACGCTTGCAAAGGCCTGGAAGGACGCCGGCAACACGAGTGAATGGGGCGTGCCGAAAACCTGGCAGCAGGTACAGTCGGTGACGAAATTCCTCAAGGGCAAGAAGTTCAAAGGCCAGAACGTGTTCGGCTACCTCGACGCTCCAAAGCCCTGGGGCGGCTTCGGCTTCTATTTCCTGGCGAGTCGCGCCTCGGCCTATGCCAAGCATCCAGACGACAAGGCCTGGCTGTTCGACATCGACACGATGAAGCCGCGCATCAACAATCCGGCCTGGGTCCGCGCCATCCAAGACGTGATTGACGCGCTGCCGTTCGAACCTGCCGATCAGCTCAATGCGGATCCGAACACCACCGGCTTCCAGCAATTTCTGGCCGGCATCGGCTCGATGATCCCCTGGTGGGGCGACATCGGCCAGGTGGCGAAGGCGAGCGACACCTCGGTAATCGGCGACGTCGTCGCCTTCGACATCCTGCCGGGCTCGGACGATGTCTACAACTCCAAGACCGGAAAGTGGGATAAGCTTGCGAACGGCCCGAACCATGCGCCGAACTGCGCCTATCTCGGTTGGGGCATCTACGTCATGGCCCGCGTCAATGGCGACGAGAAGAAGCACAAGGCGGCGTGGAGCGCGGCTGCGCATCTCGGAGGCAAGGATCTGTCGCTCTGGATGGTGATGTATCCCTCCGGCTTCCAGGCGCATCGGACCAGCCACTTCCAGTTCGACGAGTGGGTCGCGGCGGGCTACGACAGGAAATACATCACCTCCTACCTGAACTCACAGCTCGGCTCCTACAACCATCCGAACCGCGCGGTCGAGCCGCGCATTCCCGGCATCTTCCAGTATTACAGCATCGCGGAGGACGAGCTGACCAAGATCTTCTCCGGCAAGGTCGACGCGCAAACCGGCGCCGACAACATCGCCGCCGCCTGGGAGAAGCTCACCGACCAGATCGGCCGCGAGCGGCAGATCGGGCTCTACAAGGCCTCCTTGGGCGCGTAGTTGCGTGATGACCACCGTCGTTCCGGGGCGGTCCGAAAGGACAAAAACCGGAATGACGGAGTGAGAGGGGCCGCATCGTCGCGGACAGCTGCTCTTTAGGTAACCGCAGGCGCGGCAGAGTTCGATACCGATGCAGATTCTCGTTGACACCCCACCCCGGAAAGTGGTGCAGAAGCGCACAGCCAACCGGCGGAAAACGGTTGGTCGCGCGCTGATTGGGCTCGCCTCGCTTATCTTCCTGCTAGAGGTCGTCATGCAGATCCTGCACGCGACCGGGACGATCGCGACCGGATTTGCCAACTGGCGCCCGATCCTCGTCGGCTACCTACTCTGGGCGGCTGCGTTCGGCGCGGGACAGGTTTTGATCCGAGGCGAGCGCGGCCAGCGTGCGCTGTTCCTGCTCCCTGCAGTCTTCTTCACCGTGGCGGTCGTGATCTTTCCGACGGTCTTCGGGCTCTACATCGCCGCCCTGGATTGGAATCTCTCCTCCATCGAGGGCCCGCGCTTCAGCGGGTTCGACAATCTCAGGAGCATGTTGAGCGACACCTATTACTGGAATGCGCTTGGCAACATGGTCTTCTACACGGCCGCGGTGCTCGGCGAATACGCGATTGCCTTTGCGCTCGCGCTGCTGCTGAGCGCCGAGATTCGCGCGCGAAAATTCTTTCGCGTCGTGTTCTTGCTGCCGATGATGCTGAGTCCCGTCGCAGTGAGTTGGATGATCGGTAAGTCGCTCCTAGAATATCGGTTCGGCCCAGCGGCGACCCTGGCGCGCTATCTCGGCTGGGACAATCCGGCCTTCTTTGCGTCGCCCTGGATGGCACGCTTCACGATCCAGGCAATGGACGCCTGGGTCTCGATTCCCTTCATCATGATCATCCTGCTCGCGGGCCTTCAGGCCATGCCCAAGGAAGTGCAGGAGGCCGCTAAAGTTGATGGTGCGAACGGCTGGCAGTCGTTCTGGCACGTAACCTTTCCAATCATGCTGCCGGTCAGCGTCACCGTCCTCATCATTCGCATCATTTTCAAGCTGAAGCTCGCTGACATCGTCATCAACGTCACCGCCGGCGGGCCGGGCGGCGCGACCGACACGGTGTCGAGCTTCATCTACCGCGTCTACCGCGACCGCTCGAATGTCGGATACGGCACGGCGCTCGCCATGGTCTACCTCGCGTTGATCATCGTGCTGCTGACGCTGATGCTGCGACTGTCCAAACGCTGGACGCAGAGAGTCGAATAGCGAAAGGAGTTACGCTTGGCTGTAGTGACCGCATCTGACTCCGCCCGCAGACGTCTCGTCGCCCCGCGTGCGCGGCGCATCTTCGGCCGCGCGGCCGCCTACGCCGCGCTGCTGCTCTGGACATTCATCTGCCTGTTCCCGATCTACTGGACCGTCACGACTTCGTTCAAATCGGCGGTCGACGTGACGCAGGCCCATCTGATCCCCTGGCTGGACTTCCAGCCGGACTGGAAGGGATGGCGCTCGCTCGGGTTGTCGCCGGACACGCTCTTCGGGACCTCGACGGCGCGCTCGGAATTCGTCAACCGCTTCGTCAATAGCATCATCACTTCGGTCGGGGCATCGACGCTAGCGCTGATCCTCGGATCGCTGGCGGCGTACGGCCTCAGCCGCTTCCGCTACAAGTTCGCATGGATGCGCAATGAAGACATCCTGTTCTTCTTCATGTCGCAGTTGATACTGCCGCCGGTCGTGCTCGCGCTGCCGTTTCTCGTGCTCTACAAAGCTCTGGCGCTGCTCGACACGAGCTTCGGCCTGATCCTGCTCTATACGCTGACGGTGCTGCCGATCGTCATCTGGATCATGCGCGACCAGTTCAATTCGATCCCAATCGAGCTCGATGAGGCTGCCTTCGTCGACGGCCTGTCGACCTGGGGCGCGTTTCTGCGCATCATCCTGCCGCTAGCCGTTCCTGGTATGGCGGCGGCCTTCATTCTCTCATTGGTGTTGTGCTGGAACGAATATTTCTTCGCAGCGCTGCTCACCAGCACCGACGCCAAGACTCTGCCTGTGATGGTCGCGAGCCAGACCGGCTCGCAGGGCATCAACTGGTGGTCGATGGCGGCATTGTCGACGGCTGCAATTGCGCCCCTTGTCCTGATCGGCATCTTCCTCGAGCGCTACATCGTCAGCGGGTTGACGACCGGCGCGGGCAAGTAGGCGATGAGCGACCTGGTTACACCGGCACAGGCATGTCTTCCTTGAGCAAGCGCGAAGTCTTCAGATCAGCCCACAGTGCGGCGGCGGGCACGTTGGTGGTGGTCTTTCTCGGCCTTTCATTGAGCTGCCTTGCGAAGGTCGGCTTTCTATCGCGCGACTGGCTTGGTCAATCTCGAAGTACTTCCGAACTTCTGCAAAGGATGGATTGCTGATACTTGCCCTCGATAGATTTTTCTTGATCTCTCGGTGCACATGTCGTGCACACGCCACCTTCTAACCATCTGAACTCTCGCTCCAATCCATCATTCGGCTAATTTGAGCTAGCGTCGGGAAGCACCGTCGTAGGAAGTCAGTGCAGGCAAGTTGATCGGGAATGAGAACGTGGCGACTAGGTTCAAATCACGGAGGCGCAACCACCGATACCGACATTCGGTTCAAGTCCCGATCTGACCGTGCATGGTCCCTGCGTCCCGAACGCAGGGAGCATCTTCTAAGTTATTGATCTTTCTTGCGCTGGCAATTGTTCACGTCCCTTTTTGTTCACGGTCGTTTCACCCAATTCATTCTCCTCAGCGAGAACAGCCCCTCCCACAGGCGTTGGATCTTCGAGCGGCTGACAAGTCTAGCGGACTTCGGGCAAGGTCGACCGGGCGGCTATTTGCAGGGGCGGCACACGCCGCGGCGACAGAGTGGTCGGCTATCCAGTAGCGAGTTGCTGAGAGCTGTCGGGGGTTCGAGTCGGTGGAGCGCTACCTCCATTCCCCCCGACCATCATTGTCCGACTTCTTGATCTCCGTCGCATGACCCCCGCTTTCGCAGCGTGCAAGCTCAGCTCACACTACCGCGGGGGATCATGGCAAAACTGGCCAGTCCATCTATTAGCTTCTCGACTTCGCGGGGGACATCATCGCGTGTCATTGCGTCGATTATGGACGTTGCTGTTATATTGATCCCATACTCCTCTTGCAGTCGCTTGTTCAAAGCGGCGAGGGCATCTTTCCCGGGCACAACTAAGAGCCGAGAGGATGGGGCGTCCCACAATTTCTCGAACTCGTTTAAGACCTCCTCATTGAAGGTGGCGTCGTCGATACTGGAAGCCATGTTCCTTTCAAATTTGCGTCTGAATGCAAGATACTGCGCCTGAACGTAGCTCTTCATCTGTTTGCAGTACTGTTCCAAACACTCAGAGGCGAACGCGGAAAAGCTTGGAGGCTTCGCCCCCGAACGTCTCGCTTGGTCTACGATTTTTCTCTCCGCGGATCGGTCAATGGCAGCCGGCACAAGCAAGAAATTTTCAATTTCCTTGCAATGGTGAATGGTTACTAATTCGCAGAAAGTTTGGCACTGCCGTTCGAGCCATGATCTTTCTTTGTCGCTGCGAAAATCTTTGTCCAAGATAGCCGCCGCAAATATCTCCCCGCCCAGCGTCGTTTCCATGCCGGCTTTGAGGTTTCGAGCACGCTCCGGATTGAACCCATCGATAGGGACCACCGCGAAATCTGACCGGTTACCGACCCTGACATTTCCGAGCTTGTGCGAAAATCTTGCTAAAAGCTGAAAGTCCTGACCTTCCACAAATACCACGCGGCGAGTTTTCGCGAGCTGCGTCAGGACTGGATTAAGGTTGGAGCCAAGGATGGAAAACACCCCCTCCACCTGAGTGGGGTGCTTGATCCGCCTCGCGCTTGATCGTCTCTTGTTGATCAAGACAATATCATCAGTTTCCGCCTCGGTGATGATCTCAGTAGAGTGTGTAGCGATCAGGATGTCGGGCCCCATATCGCGCAAGAGGCCAATAAGCTGTCTTTGGAGCTCGGAATGGAGGTAGATGTCCGGTTCATCGATCAGAAATATTGCATTGTTGTTGCCCTGAATGACGTGTGTGAGCATTTGGCACCAGACTTGGAAGCCAAAGCCTGCCCAAAATATTTCGCGCGGAATGCGCTCTTCAGGACAGAACATGTGCAACCGAGGCTTTCCGTGCGTCATGTCGACGGTCGGCCTTTCGATATCCATGCCCGGCCACGTTCGCACGAGCGCGTTCCTAAACTCGTCGAACTTTTCCGGAAAATGGTACCAAATGTTGCGAAAATTGCGGGCAGCACGGTAGTTGAAAAGAGCTAGTCGGGCAGCTTCCTTTTCAAATAGGTGCTCATTGTGCTCTAGGGGTCCGAGGATCGGCACGAACCCGACAATGCAGTTGAACTCCGATTTGAAACTAGATGGCGTGTGATTAGTTTTGCCATTTGCATCTGCTATCAAATAGCAAGTACCTTGCTCCGGGAAATACAGTAGCAGCTCGTTTCCGTTCGATAACTTAAACCTCACGGTTGCAGGTTCTGATTGATCGTAGTTGAAGAACAGGTTCTCTTCCGCAACTGATATCGCACTTAGGTCTACGCGATAGCCGTTACTTGGACCACCCGGGCCTCGAATAATCTCCGCCTTCTTGCTTCCCGCGCGTCTCATGGCGGCCGCTAAAATGCGAAACCCGGCCAGTATGGTCGATTTTCCGGCGTTGTTTGGGCCGACAAGAATGTTGAAGTGACGGAGCGTTAAACTAAATTTCTTGAACGCTTTGAACCTAGTGAACTCGACGCGAGTAAACCGCGTACCTTCCATCTGCCCCACAAGAGCCCCCGGCGCTGCCGTTCTTCCGATGTAGCGAATATGCAACCTCAACTCTAGCACAAGCAAATGGATCGCGATTAGCGAGTCATTTCCAGTTATCAACCGGAACGTGGGGCTAAAGCACATTTGCGAGCTTTGGTCGTTGTAAGGAGCGCTGAGCAGACCTTCCACTGACCAACCGGAAAGATAATGCACTCACCGACGCTCTGATTTCCTCGACAGGCCCTTGAACGAACTGGCGCGCAATAGTCCCTCCGATGTGAGGTCGCGGTACTCGACCTCAGCATAAAACTGCGGCTCTACCCATGTCGTTTTCGGCTTCTTGATGGGCTTGGTCAGCTTGGTTTTCGGACTGACGACGGTCTCAAGCTGTTTCCTTATTTGACTGGACACGGTGCGAGACCAGCCAGTGCCGACCTTGCCCATGTAGCGCAGCTCCTTGCCTTCCTGCTTGCCGAGATAGAGCGCGGCGACGCCAGTAGGGTCTTTGATGAACCCGACGACCGGAAATTTTTCTCGCTGGACGGCTTTGACTTTCAGCCATGCCTCGGTCCTTTCCGAGCGGTACGGCGCATCGGCTCGTTTCGAGATGATCCCTTCATAGTTGAGTTGGCTTGCATGCTGAAAGAGTTGCTGCCCATCGCCTTCTAAATGCTCGCTGTACATTACGGGAGGTCTCAAGTCGTGCTTGTCAAACAGCTCCCTGAGCAGCCGCTTCCGCTCCTCCTGCGGCTTTAATCGGAGATCACCATCCAACCAGAGCAGGTCGAACGCATAGAAGAGCAGACGGTCTTGATCGCCTCTCGCAAGGTCGGCTTGCAACTCGGAAAAGTTGGTTCGTCCCTCGTGGACCACGACGACCTCACCGTCGATGATTGCTTGGCCGGGGATATCGAAGGCCCCGGCAATGACGGAAAACCGCTTGATCCAATTCAGACCGTTGCGGGTGAACGCTTTGCGGTTGTCGCCATCAATATGGAATTGGGTGCGGTAGCCATCGTATTTGATCTCGTGCAGCCAACCTGCGCCGGATGGGGCCTTGCCCTTCAATGTCGCGAGCTGAGGCTTGATGAAGCCCGGCATCGCCGAACGTGCTCTGGTACGCTTCGCCACTGTACGCAACCCACAAAAAACCCGCGCTGGGGTCAACGGCGAGGACTGTAGTCAACAGTTTCCCGTGAGTCATTACATGCTCAGGGTATGTCGTCCCTGCGGCTGCCGCCGATGCTGTAGGGCTTGTTCAGGAAGAACTCGCGATTGCCCATGGCGGCCTCGGCATACTGGTCGATGGCGACCTGAATGGCTTCGATGTTCGCCCGGCACCAGCCCTCCCCTGTGGACAGACGGCGCGTCTGTTCGAGCGATTTCAAGCACTCGGGCGGGTTCTCCATATCGGTAAAATACTTTGGTCGCTCGCCTACCACTTCCGGCCTCCTAGAACGCGCGTCTTCTTCTCCCGCGGCACGGTGCTCTTCATCTCGTCGCGCTGGGCCACGAGTTGATCCACCTTGGCCTGCATACGGGCAAGAAGGGCTTCGGCTGAAGCGGTCCCTATCGACGCTCGTTGAAGCTGGAGGATTTCCTTGCGCTGGCGACCTATCTGCGAGCGCATGCGCTCGATCTCCGAACGGATAAATTCGAGTGTGGGCATCTTCGCACCTTGGGATTACTCGAATAGAACAAAGCACGAACGAAGAGTCAAGCGGCTTGATGCAGGTTCGGTTTTTTCGCAATTTACGCGAGACCATTGTCCGACCAAGCGGCGAGAGATCACCCGCAAAAGCGTTACATCGTGAGGAGGAGCCATAAGGGCTGCGCTCCCGTGGGGACGAATTGAAGTTCCTAGTTGCAGGAACAAAGGTTTTGCGCTGTTTGCGGCTAAAGCAATTCCATAGGTCCAATCAAACCCATGTCTTCGGAGTTTAAGCCCACCCTGTCGGAGCAGGAGCGGGCCGCAATGCGGGCGCTTTATTTGGCTTTGAAGGAGTTTACAGCGTTACGCTCCACGATGCCTCTGCAATACGTCATGACGTTCCTGCTGGTCGCAACGGAGGAAGGCAAAGGCGTCGTGGAATACGCTCGGATGAACGACGTTGCGCCGACTGTTATGACACGCCACCTCCTCGACATTGGCGACCTAAACAGAGCACGCGAGGAAGGTTTTGGTCTTGTAACGCAAGAGCGAGACCGGAATGACCTGCGCCGTCACCACGCCCGCATCACACCGAAGGGCAAGGCGATAGCCCATAGGATCATGCAAGCACTCAAGACCGCGCCGAAGTAGACGGTCAGTACCGCCTCCAAGGAAGCGTCCGCGCTTTACACGCCCCGATCTCCCCAGAGCACCTAAACACATCGCGATAAGTTCA
Source organism: Bradyrhizobium sp. 179 (assembly GCF_023073535.1). Classification (NCBI taxonomy): domain Bacteria; kingdom Pseudomonadati; phylum Pseudomonadota; class Alphaproteobacteria; order Hyphomicrobiales; family Nitrobacteraceae; genus Bradyrhizobium; species Bradyrhizobium sp. 179. The sequence goes on from NZ_JADPJR010000010.1 coordinate 81,693, forward strand.
GCGCACCGCCCATACTAGAAATTAGGCCATTGCGCGATGGCCGCTTTTCCAGCGGTATCCATCGTCGCTGCATGCGGGTGCCAAGCATAACCCTAAGATTGTACAAAGGAATATCTTGAACCGGTGGGTCGAGTCGCGCATGCTATCGTGACCTGATCCTACAGCGATCCACATTTTGCAGCCTACTTCGGGGCCGGCTGCTGAGTACCGGGGCAAATTCGTGAACCACCAAAATCTGTCGTCATTCATCTGGTCGGTGGCTGATCTACTGCGAGGTGACTACAAGCAGTCCGACTACGGCAAAGTCATACTACCGTTCACGGTCTTGCGGCGACTGGACTGTGTCCTTGAACCAACCAAAGCGAAGGTACTTGCCGAGTTCGAGGCGAAGAAGAAGGCGGGCCTGAACCCTGACCCGTTCCTCCTGCGGGCATCGGGCCAGAGCTTTTACAACACGTCCAGCCTCGATCTGCGGAAGCTGATAGGTGATCAGGACCACATCAGCCAGAACCTCTACGCCTACGTTCAGGCGTTCTCTCCCGCCGTGCGCGACATCTTCGAGCGGTTCAGCTTCTCGACCCAGATCGATAAGCTCGCGAAGAGCGGCTTGCTGTATCTCGTCACCGAGAAGTTCGTCGGTATTGATCTCCACCCTGAGGCCGTTGACAACCACGAGATGGGACTGGCCTTCGAGGAGCTGATCCGCAAGTTCGCCGAACTGTCGAACGAGACGGCCGGTGAGCACTTCACACCGCGCGAAGTCATTCGGCTGATGGTCAATCTGCTATTCGTCGAGGACGACGAGGTGCTGACGAAGCCGGGCGTAGTCCGCACGATCTATGATCCCACGGCAGGCACCGGAGGCATGCTGTCGGTGGCCGACGAGCACCTTGCCGCGCTGAACCCACAGGCTCGGCTGACCATGTTTGGTCAGGAGCTGAACGACGAGAGCTACGCGATCTGCAAGGCGGACATGCTGATCAAGGGTCAGGATGTTGCCAACATCGTCGCGGGGAATACGCTGTCGGAGGACGGCCACCCCAGCGCCAAGTTCGACTACATGCTCTCCAATCCCCCGTTCGGAGTGGAGTGGAAGAAGGTCGAGAAGGAGGTTCGCAAGGAGCACGAGAGCCAAGGGTTCAACGGGCGTTTCGGTCCCGGACTGCCACGAGTCTCAGATGGCTCGCTCCTCTTTCTTCTGCACCTCCTCTCAAAGATGCGTCCTGCGAAGGACGGCGGGAGCCGCTTTGGCATCGTACTGAACGGCTCGCCGCTCTTCACGGGCGGCGCGGGATCAGGCGAGAGTGAAATCCGGCGCTACCTGCTGGAAAACGATCTGGTCGAAGCGATCATCGGCTTGCCGACAGACATGTTCTACAACACGGGCATCTCAACCTATGTCTGGATCGTCTCAAACCGCAAGCCAGCTCAGCGCAAGGGCCAGCTACAGCTCATCGACGCCTCCGCGCTCTGGCAGAGGACGCGCAAGAGCCTCGGCTCCAAACGCAAGGAAATGACTGAGGCACAAATTGCTGACGTGACGAACCTGTTCGGCTCCTTCGCCGAGGCGCAGCTCGCTACGGTGATCAACCGTGAGGGCAAGGAGGTACGGCAAGAGATCGTGCTTGCGGGTTCACCACCGCCGTCAGCACTCGAAGGTGGCAAGGTGAAGCTCGCGCCGTTGTCCCGTATCTTTCCGAACGAAATCTTCGGCTATCGCACCATTACCGTGGAGCGGCCGCTGCGCAATCAGGCTGGAGAGGTCGAGCTGGGCACCAAGGGGAAGCAGAAGGGCAAGCCACAGGCTGATACTTCTTTGCGCGATAATGAAAATGTGCCGCTGTCTGAGGATGTCGAGACGTATTTTACCCGCGAGGTGTTGCCTCATGCGCCCGATGCGTGGATCGATGAGGAGAAAACTAAGACGGGGTATGAAATCCCGTTCAACCGGTACTTCTATGTGTTCGAGCCGCCGCGTCCGCTCACTGAGATCGATGCCGATCTGGCACGGGTCACCGCGCGCATCAAGGCCATGATCGAAGGGCTGGCGGCATGAGCTTCTCGCAATACGAGAGTTACAAACAGAGTGGAGCCAATTGGCTGGGGCCCATACCCCGCAATTGGTCGGCTGCACGTGTCAAAACGCTTTTCGAAATCCGAAAGAGGATCGCTGGTGAGCTTGGACACGAGGTCTTATCTGTAACGCAGCGGGGACTGAAAGTTCGAGATACGGAGAGTAACGACGGCCAACTATCGATGGATTATTCAAAATACCAGCTCGTTGAGCCGGACGACTTTGTCATGAACCACATGGACCTCCTCACGGGATACGTCGATCTGTCGACGCTCCATGGTGTGACGAGCCCAGACTACCGAGTTTTCACTGCGCGGAAGAAATCACTGTCTCTAAAGTTCTTCCTATACTTGTTTCAGAACGGGTATCGGAGAAGGATCTTCTATGCATTTGGCCAAGGAGCATCCGGGCTCGGGCGATGGCGAATGCCGACTGACAGCTTCAACGACTTCATCCTTCCCGTTCCACCCCTCTCCGAGCAAGTTGCCATCGCAGCCTTCCTCGACCGTGAGACCGCCAAGATCGATGCACTGGTGGCAGAGCAAGAGCGGCTGATCGAGCTACTGAAAGAGAAGCGGCTGGCCGTCACCTCTCACGCGGTGACGAAGGGCCTCGACCCGACCGCCCCGATGAAGGACACCGGCGTCGAGTGGCTCGGTGACGTGCCAGAGCACTGGAGTGTTGCACCGCTGCGTTGGTATTCACGCTGCTCAAGTGGAGATGGTCTGTCATCCGAAGCCGTTGATGCCGAACCCGCTGAGAGCCGTTGCATACGTGTTTTTGGAGGCAATGGCCTCATGGGCTACACTACAACAGGCAATGTTGAGAAGCAGGTTCTGTCGGTGGGACGTGTGGGGGCTCTTTGCGGAAATGTTCACATAGCCGATCCGCCGATTTGGATTACAGATAATGCCCTCATCTTGGATGTGGACACAGCGACCTTTGATAACGGATATCTTGCACGAGTTCTCAAGGCGAGAAATTTGAACGAACTGGCGTCCAAGACGGCTCAACCATTGATCACGGGGACCCTGCTGGGCGATCAGCGTGTCCCATGCCCACCGATCAAGGAGCAGTCCCAGATTAGGAACTTTCTAGATCGGGAGCTTAGTAGGATTGATGATCTAACCACAGAGGTCGCTCGATCTATCGCTCTGATGCAGGAGCGTCGTGCAGCCCTGATCTCTGCCGCCGTGACCGGCAAGATTGACCTGCGCGGGCTAGTCGAGGCCGATGCGACACTTCCTGATGTGGTTGCCGCATGAGCCTGCACAAGGAGATCAGCTTCGAGGAGGAGATTTGCGGCTACCTTGCCGCGCACGGCTGGCTCTACACGGAAGGTGACGCAGCCCTCTACGACCGTGCTCGCGCTATCTTCCCGGCTGATCTTCTCGCGTGGGTGCAAACGACGCAGCCAACAGCGTGGCAGACACTCTCGAAAAACCATGGCGCGAGTGCCGAAAGCATCCTGTGGGATCGCATTCGTAAACAGCTTGATGATCGCGGCACTCTTGATGTGCTGCGCCATGGCGTCGAGCTGATCGGGCTGCGTCAACCCATTGCTCTGGCCCAGTTCAAGCCCGCGTTGGCAATGAACGCCGACATACTCGCTCGCTACGCGGCGAACAGGTTGCGCGTCGTGCGGCAGGTCCGCTACTCGTCGACGAACGAGAACTGTCTGGATCTCGTGCTGTTCCTCAACGGGCTTCCGGTGGCTACCACCGAACTAAAGACCGACTTCACCCAGAGCGTCGACGATGCCATCGACCAATATAGGTTCGACCGCGATCCCCGACCCAAGGGACGGGTCGTCGAGCCATTGCTGAGCTTTCCTAGCGGGGCCTTGGTGCATTTCGCCGTGAGCAACAGTGAAGTCCACATGACGACACAGCTTGCTGGGTCTGCGACGGCCTTTCTACCCTTCAACAAGGGTGATCACGGCGGCAAGGGAAACCCGCCGAACGCGGCGGGTCATCGCACGAGCCACCTCTGGGAAGAGGTCTGGCAGCGCGATAGTTGGCTGGAGATCATCGGCCGTTACCTCGTCACCCGGCGCGACGACAAGAAGAAGATCAGCAGCATTGTGTTCCCACGCTACCACCAGCTCGACGCGACCCGGAAGCTGCAAGCCAAAGTTCTTGAGGAAGGCGCGGGCGGAAAATTCCTTATCCAGCACTCGGCAGGATCAGGAAAGACCAACTCTATTGCGTGGTCGGCACACTTCCTCGCCGACTTGCACGATGCCACCAACGAGAAGCTCTTCTCGACCGTCATTGTGATCTCAGACCGCAACGTGATCGATGCTCAGCTTCAAGATGCGTTGTTCGACTTCCAACGCACCACCGGGGTCGTTGCCACTATTAAGTCCGAGGGGGCGAGCAAGAGCGGACAGCTCGCCGAGGCGCTGGCGGCAGGCAAGAAAATTATCGTCTGTACGATCCAGACTTTCCCCTTCGCGTTGGAGGAGGTCCGCAGGCTTGCGGCCACGGAAGGCAAGCGGTTCGCTGTGATTGCAGATGAAGCCCATTCGTCGCAGACCGGCGGAGCCGCCGCCATGCTCAAGCAGGTGCTGTCGCCCGAAGAACTGGGCGATCTGGGAGACGGCGGAGAGGTCAGCACTGAGGACATGCTGGCGGCGCAGATGGCCGCTCGCGCCAACGACAAGGGCATCACCTACGTCGCCTTCACCGCCACCCCGAAGGCCAAGACGTTGCAACTGTTCGGGCGTCCGCCGAAACCCGAACAGCCGGTTGGCGACAATAATCTGCCCGCCCCGTTCCATGTCTACTCGATGAGGCAAGCTATCGAAGAAGGCTTCATCCTCGACGTGCTGAGAAACTACACGCCATACCGGCTGGCCTTCCGTCTCGCTAACGACGGCAAGGAGTGGGATGACAAGGTAGTCGAGCGTGATGCGGCCCTAAAGGGGATAATGCGCTGGGTTCGCCTACATCCCTATAATATTAGCCAGAAGGTGCAGATCGTCGTCGAGCACTTTCGTGAGACCGTTGCTCCGCTGCTAGAGGGCAGCGCCAAGGCCATGGTAGTGCTGGGAAGCCGCCTTGAGGCGGTGCGCTGGCAGCTCGCCATCGAGAAGTACATCAAGGCTTGTGGCTACAAGATCGGAACGCTGGTCGCCTTCTCGGGCGAAGTGAATGACAGCGAGTCTGGCGCTGATCCCTTCACCGAGACCAGCAAGTCCCTTAACCCCGGCCTCAACGGGCGCGACATTCGCGACGCCTTCAAGGGCGACGAGTTTCAAATCCTCCTCGTCGCGAATAAGTTCCAGACCGGGTTCGACCAGCCCCTGCTCTGCGGCATGTATGTAGACCGGCGTCTGGCGGGCATCCAAGCGGTGCAGACGCTGTCGCGGCTCAACCGCGCCTACCCCGGCAAGGACACGACGTACGTGCTGGATTTCGTCAACAGCTCGGAAGAGGTGCTGGAGGCGTTCAAGACGTACTACGAAACAGCCGAGCTAGGAGGCGTCACCGACCCCAACCTCGTTTACGATCTCCGGGCCAAGCTCGATGCGTCAGGACACTACGACGACTTCGAGGTGGATCGCGTCGCCGCCGTTGAGATGAACCCCAAAGCCAAGCAGGGTGATCTGGTTGCCGCCCTTGAGCCCGTGGTGGATCGGCTCTTGAAGAGGTTCAAGCAGGCGCAGGAGAAGCTGCAGGCAGCACAAGCGAAGAAGGACACCAAGGCCACCGAGGAGGCGAATGGCGAGATCAACGCACTCATCCTGTTCAGGGGAGACATGAGCGCATTTCAACGCCTATACAGCTTCCTGTCGCAAATCTTCGACTACGGCAACACCGCCATCGAGAAGCGGTTCATGTTCTATCGTCGCTTGATCCCCCTGCTGGAGTTTGGTCGCGAACGTGAAGGGATCGATCTCTCTAAGGTGAAGCTCACTCATCACAGCATAAAAGATCAGGGCAAGCGTCAACTCGCTTTAGCGGGAGGCGAGGCACCCAAGCTGACGCCGCTCTCGGAGGTTGGCTCCGGGTCGCTGCACGAGAAGGAGAAGGCGCGACTGGAAGAGATCATCGCCAAGGTTAACGACTTGTTCGAGGGCGACCTGACCGACGGTGATCGACTCGCCTACCCCAATGTCATCAAGGGGAAGCTGCTAGAGTCCGAGGAGCTAGTGCTCCAAGCCAACAACAACACCAAAGCACAATTCGCCAACTCGCCAACGCTCTCAAAAGAGATCCTGAACGCGGTGATGGATGCATTGGCAGCGCACACCAGCATGAGCAAACAAGCCATCGACTCCGAGAGGGTGCGTGAGGGGTTGAAGGATGTGCTCTTAGGTCCCGCCCAGCTCTATGAAGCGCTGCGGGAAAAGGCTGCCGAGCAGACATGACACGCCGGAAAGCTCTGATGCCCTTGTCAGGCAGTGTGACGGGTCTGATGCGAGCCAACACGCTAGAGGGTTCCTCTCCAAGAACCTGAGCCACTTCAGCAACAGTCCAGCCTCGCTCGCGTGCTTGCTCGCTCCACCGATGTGTCAGCAGCTCAAAAGTGGTCTGCGCCATAAGTTTCCAAGCAGTTGCAGGCATGTCTCGGGGGAGAGACTGACTTTTTAGAAAACGTGCAAAACCTCCAAAAAACATATTGCAAACCTCCGGCGTTTGCGCATAGTTACGATGTATTTCAAACGGAGGTCATAACATGACGACATCAGGCAAGGCGGCGGTAGTCTTCACGTATAAAAGCATCGAACATATCTGCGCCGTCGGGGGAACCCAGTCTTGGCGCATGCATCAAAGCCATTTTGGAACATTTCAGTACGTTGTGTGCGCGCGGAACCGCCGCCACGAGGGCGTCGAAGGTCCAGAGGAACACGGCTCTGCGTTTCTCATCGGCAAGGTGCGAGATATCGTGCCCTCCACCGAACACGACGACCCGGCCAAGCCCCGCTTTCTCATTCGCATGACTGAGGCAGCCATCATCCGCGACAAGCCGGACTTTTGGCAATGGGGCCGCTGGCCGACCCACTATGACACCCTCGACGCGCTCGGCATCGACCCTTCGGATTACGACTTCAAACCGTTGCCGGAACTTCTGGAGGAAGTACGGAGAACATCCGAAGGTTTGGATACGCCTGCGGTTCCTTCCCTGCCCCGTCTTACTTCGAGCCGCCGAAGCTGGAAGGAAGCCATCGAATACGCGAAAACGTCGCTGGCCATCGAACTGGGGGTCGATGTCGAGGCCATCGAGATTGCCGTCAGGATGTGACCGGGTGCGAATGGCGCTCTTGGCCCTCACACGCGGTCGAACAAACCCGACCGCAGGCGTTCTCCGCACGCCCGCAGGGATCGAGCTAAGCGGGGAGCGGACGACTAGTTCATCGCCGGATGAATAGCGGGACGGCTCTACCTCGACAATGGCTCGAACAGATGTTTGGATTGCGCTGCGCGCAGCGTTGCTTCCTGCAGGCGACGCCTACGCTGCCGCTCCTCATGAAGCCCCTCGCGGCGTTCGCCTACATCGATCAACCGATTGATGTGGGCCTTGCCCGTGATCGTCCTCTGCTTGAGCAGCGCGCTTGCGAGCGTCAGCACCGCCCCGCGATGGTCTCCCAAAATCGCTTTCGTCTCTACCTGTGCCCAACTAACGAAGGCATCAACGGAAGCCGATGATTTACAGATCCGACGCCGGCAAGGAGATGCGCGGACGCAAGCAAGCCAATGCCTCCGCCGAGATAGTGCGGGCAAAACGTCCTGCCCGCCTTCAGGATGTCCCGTGCCAGCCCGGCACAGGCGCTGAGGCCGCCCCATTTCGCGATGTCGGGTTGAACTACGCCGAGCACGTGTTCGGCTAGAACCTCCTCGAAAGCTTCGACGCTTGCGATGTTTTCGCCAGCTGGCAATCGGCATCGTCGCCAGGCCGTGCAGCCTGCGCCATTCCTCGCGCGGCCGATTGGCGCGGATCGGCTCCTCCAGCCAGCGCAGATCGAACGCGGCAAGCTGTGGCAAGATCTCCATGGCCTGCGCGACCGACCAGCCCTGATTGGCATCGATGGCGAGCATGCCGGCGCCGACGATGCCACGCAGCGCGGCCAGATTGGCGAGATCGATCTCGATTCCGAACCCGACCTTCAGCTTCAACGCGCGATGGCCGCGTTTGAGCGCGGTTTCTGCCGTCTGCGCGGCGCCCCCGGGATTGATGCCGCTGGCATAGACCTTGATCGTGCGCGAGTGTCCGCCGAGCAACTTCCACAGCGGCAGCCGCTGACGGCGTGCCGAGAGGTCCCACAATGCGATGTCGACGCCCGCGATCGCCTGCGCGAACGGGCCGGGTTCGCCGCATTGGAGCGCCAGCACCTCGGTATCTCTGGTCAGGGTCTCGAAGGCCTGGACAGGACCGTAGAATTTACGCCCGACGAGACCGGGCGCAAGCACCTCATTGATGAGCCGAGCGCGATGTTCCGCGCCCGGTGCCGGAAAATTGGACCAGGCCTCGCCCCATCACTCGACGCCGTCTTCGTCGACGGCGCGAACGAAGACTGCGGGACGATTGAGCATCTTGCCGAGCGACGTCACCACCGGCATCGCCAGCGGATAACGATAGCAAAACGCCTCAATCGAGCGGATGGTGAAGCCGTTAGTCATGCTGCGGATCCTGCGATCGGGATGAACCACGCAGAGCCACTGTCTCAGTAGGCTCGCGCGAAGTCACCTTCCTGCTTGATATCAGCGAACACCGGAAAACGCGCCTTCCACGGCGCGGCCTTGGCCGTGGTCAGCTTGTTGAGCCGCTCCAGCACCCCGAGGCCATCCTTGCGCAGGCAGGCCGACACGGCTGCACGGTCCGGAAAATTCTTCAGGACAGCATCGAGCCAGATCGTGCGGCCCGCCAGGAAGCCGCTGGCGCCTGCGGCATAGGAGTAGTCGAGCACGCGCTCGAACTTCTCGGGTGCGGCGCCGCCCGACAGCAGCACCCAGGGGATGCCGCGTTCGCCGCAGATATCGCCGATCGCATCGAACTGCCTTTGCGCGGTTTTGGCTTCCGGGCTGCCGTCACGGGCCGGCAGACTGTTGGCTGCAAGCGGGCTCTCCAGCTTGAGCAGATCGACGCAATATTCCGGCTTCGCAAACTCGCGTACGCTCTCGATAACGAGGCTGGGCAGCTTGCCGGGCGACTCCACGTAATCGGCGGTGTGATTGGCGCTGCCGAGGAACGGATAGACCAGCAGCTCGAGCACGTAGGGTATATCGTGACGGGCGCAATCCTCGCCGATCTCGCGCACGAACTTCTTCTGATGCGCGTTCACCGCGGCCTCGGCGTCCGGCCGGTACCAGGCCAGCACCTTGACGGCGTCGCCGCCCATGGTGCGGATCTTCTCCACGCTCCAGTTGGTGATCGCACGCGACTTGCGGCCGCCCGCGGTCTCCTCGACGCGGTGCTCTTCCAGCGTCATGATCAGGCCGCAGCGCGGCGGCAGCAGATCGATCGCGGCAGGCACCGCGAAGTTCGGGTCGAACAGCATCGAGCTGCAATGGGGCGCGAGATTCTCGACCAGGAGCCGCTTGGCCGCCGTGACGTCGGAATACTCGACCTGCTCCCGCGTGATGCCTTTGGCTTTCGCGATGGCATCGAACAGCGGCGGCCGCTGGTCCAGTGCGACCATGCGAAAGTGACCGTCCGCGTCAGCAAGCCGGGCCAGGCCGCGGTTCTTTCCAATCGTTCTCATGGCTTCGTCCTCATGAATGCAAGACACTCGTTGATAGCGGGGATTCCGTTGCGGCCGCCGCCGTGGCGGCATTTCATGGCAGCGGTCGCTGCGGAAAACGCCATGGCGGCGCGCACCTCCAGGCCGGCGCCGATCGCCAGCGCATAGGCGCCGTGGAAGACGTCGCCCGCGCCGGTGGTGTCGACGACGTCGACGGCATAGGCGGCCTGCCGGTGCAGCCGGCCGTTCTCGTACCAGCTGACGCCGCCCTCGCCGCGCGTGACCGCGATGACGCGGCAGCCGAAGCGCGAAAGCCCGGCCAGGGATGGATCTTCGGCCGAGCCGGCAAATGATGTGAGCGCAGGCTCGGAGAAGATCGCGTGATCGGTCAGGGGCAGCAGCCGCTCGAACATCTCGGCATCGGCCACGTCGCCGTCGAGCACCGTCGGAACGCCGCGCGACCGTGCTTCGCCGAACAGCGTCGCGGCACCCTCGACCCAGCGCGGATCGGCCAGCACGGACGATGCGCGCGCGACCGCTTCGAGCGGAAGCCAGTCCGCGGCTTCGGGATAAAGGCCACGAAAGTTCACGATCTGCCGCTCGCCAGAACCGTCGACGATGATTCCGGAAACCGACGAGCGGCCGTCGGGAAACAGCCGGAAATTCTCGACATCGACGCCTTCGGCGGCGAAGGCCGAGCGCATCTCGTGGCCCGCGGCATCATTCCCTGCCCGCCCCCAGAACGCGACGGACGCGCCGAGGCGTGCCACCGCAACGCTCGCATTGGCGGCCATGCCACCGCCGAGCGTGCCGTATTCGACGGCCTTGATCTTTTCGCTTCCGCCTGCGAACGGCCGATCGACGCGCCAGACCTGATCGAGCGCCGATAGCCCGAGGCAGATCACGTGCACCTGCTTGGCTTTGGACGCGACGTCCGCCAGCGCCGAGAGATCGCCGATGTTGACCGACGCGCTCACCGCAAGACCCGTCCGTTGCCGGCACCGAACAAATGCGTCTTGCCCGGTTGCGGACGCAGCGTGAGGCGGTCGCCGACCTTCGGCCGCAGCGCCGGATCGACCCGCGCGATCGAGGACGCGCCGGCGAGATCGAAATGAATCAGCGTCTCCGAGCCGAGCGGCTCGACCAGCTTTACGTGGATGGAGATGCCATCGGCAGCATCCGCGGCCAAGGCGAAATGTTCGGGGCGAATGCCGAGCACGGCGTTGCCGGCCTTGCTCAGGCGGCTCGCGGTCTCACCATCAAGCGGCACCACCGCTCCGCCTTGCGAAAGAACTGCCCGCTCCTGACGCCATTCGACCGGGAAAAAATTCATGGCGGGCGAGCCGATGAAGCCGGCGACGAACTGGTTGGCCGGCCGCTCGTAGACCGTCTCCGGCGTGTCGTATTGCTGGATCGTGCCGCTCTGGAGCACCACGATCCGGTCGGCCATGGTCATGGCCTCGATCTGGTCATGGGTCACGAAGACCATTGTGGTCTTCAGCTCCTGCGACAGCGCCTTGATCTCGGCCCGCACCTGCCCGCGCAGCTTGGCGTCGAGGTTGGACAGCGGCTCGTCGAACAGGAAGGCCTTGGGATTGCGCACGATGGCGCGGCCCATGGCGACGCGCTGGCGCTGCCCGCCGGAAAGCTCCTTCGGCTTGCGGTCCAGATAAGGCTCGATGTGCAGCAGCGCGGCGGCGCGCTTAACCCGCGCGTCGATCTCCGCCTTCGGCGTGCCCCGCAACTCCAGCGCAAACGACATGTTGTCGTAGACGCGCATGTGCGGATAGAGAGCGTAATCCTGGAACACCATCGCGATATCACGCTGCGCGGCCTGCACGCCGTTGACGCGCTTGTCGCCGATATAGAGGTCTCCCCCCGAGATCGGCTCGAGGCCCGCGATGATGCGCAGCAAGGTCGACTTGCCGCAGCCGGACGGGCCGACGAACACGACGAACTCATGGTCCGCGATCTCCAGATTGAGATCGGGGATCACGGTGAAATTGCCGTAGCGTTTGGTGAGATTGCGGATCGAGATCGAGGCCATGATCGCTCAGTCCAGCGCCAGCACAGGCTTGATCAGCTCGCCCTTGGCGAAGCGGGCGAAATTTTCAGGGAGAGCCTGTAGGCCAAACTCGCCGTCGACGAGGACGCGGTACTCATCCTTGTACCGGCGCAGCAGTTCGACATTCGGCTCGAAATCCGAGACCGGGAAATAGAAGGTCCGGATCATGTAGAAGTCCTTGCGGCGGAACACCTTGCCTTCCTCGATGGTCCAGGGCGCGGCGTTCTCGCCGACCAGCACCAAGGCGCCGCGGGGCAGCACCAGCTCAATACCGAGGTTGCGCGCCGCATGGGCGCCGGAGCACTCCATGATCAGGGCGAAGCGCTTCGAAGCGTCGCCAACTGGATGCGCCTTCGCGCCAAAGGACTGCGCGATCCTCAAACGCACGGCGTTGGGATCGGCGACATGGATGTCGTCATAGCCGAGCGCGCGGAGCGCCAGCACGACGCCGAGACCGACGGGCCCTGCTCCCATCACGAGCACCGGGCCGCCTTCGCGTGGCGGCACGACACGACTGACGAAGCGCACGGCGTGGCCTGATGTGCCGATGGTGTCGAGCAGCAGTGGCGCGAGGCTATCCTCGATATCGTCGGGGACCAGCAGCAGGCAGTTTTCCGGCACCGGCACATATTCGGCATAGCCGCCCGGCCTGTTCCAGCCGATCAGGCTGGAGACTTCCAGGCACATCTGGGTATCGCCGCGCTTGCAGGCCGCGCAGTGATCGCAATGCAAGGGAATGTAGACGGCGCAGCGGCGGCCGTGCAGGCGATGGCCGGGCTGCTCGACGACGCCAAAGATCTCGTGGCCGGCGGTGAACTCGGCGCCCTTGTGCCAGAGCTTGAAATCCGAGCCGCACAATGCGGTGCGCGAGACACGGACCAGGACCTCGCCGGCGCCGACGTCCGGCATCGCCACGCACTCGATGGTGATACGGTCGTTGCCGTGGAAGACCGCGGCCTGCATGATCGAATTGGGACGGGGTAGTACATTCATCAGAGATCTAGCCTTTCACCGCACCAAGCGTCAGCCCCGACACCAGCCAGCGCTGAACCAGCGCGGCCAGCACCAGCGGCGGCAATGCGATCAGCGTTGCCGCGGCCATGAGGGCGCCCCATTGCGTCGAGCCTTCGCCGATGAAGTTGAAGGCCGCCGCGATCAGCGTCTTGGTGTCGCCATTGGAAAGCACCAGCGCAAACAGGAAGTAGTTCCACGAAAACACGAAGGCGAGGATCGCCGACACCGCAATGCCTGACGCCACCAATGGCATCGCAATGCGCCAGAGGATGCGCGTGACGCTGCAGCCATCGACTTGCGCCGCCTCGAACACGCTGCGCGGGATGGCGTCGAACGACGGCAGCAAAACCCAGATCACGATCGGCAGTGTGATGACGGCGTGGCTGAGGATCAGCGCGGTGTAGGAGCCGATCATTCCGATTTGCCGGAACATGACGTACCACGGCAGCAGGAACAGCGTGCCGGGCGCCATGCGCGCCGCCAACGTCAGGATCGCGGGCCACGTGATCCGCGTCCAGGAGACGGCGAAGGCGGCGGGGATTCCGAACAGCAGCCCAAGCGCGGTGGAGCCGACGGTGACGATCAGACTATTGAGCGCATAGTTCAGGAACGGCGTGGTCCTGGTCAGCTCGGCGTAGTTTTCCAGCGTCGGCGAGAAGACCAGCGTGGGTGGATAGGCGGTGACCTCGAAGGACGGCTTGAACGAGGACAGCACCATCCAGACCGTCGGCGCCATGATGAGCACGCCGGCGAGCACGAGCTGCGCCGTGTTGAGCCAGCGAATCCAGCGGTCGGTGTTGGCGGCATCGTTCATGAGGTCACCACGCCACGGCGCCGCGGAGGCGGTTGAAGGCGAGCACGGCGCCGAACACGATCGCCGTCAGCGTCAGCATCAGGGCGCTGGCATAGCCGATGTTGAAGAATTCGAAGCCGACCCGGAAGCCGTAGATGTTGAGCGTGTTCGAGGCATTGCCCGGTCCGCCCTGGGTGGTGATGTAGATGATGTCGAAGAAGCGCAGGAGGTCGACGCTGCGCAGGATCGCGGCGGTGACGATGGTCGGCAGCAGCAGCGGCAGCGTAATGCGCTGGAAGGTCTTGAACGGGGATGCCCCGTCGATCTGCGCGGCCTCGTAGACGCTCGGCGGCAGCGATTGCAGGCCGCCCAGCACGATCAAGGCGACGTAAGGCGTCCACTGCCAGCTGTCGATCAGCGCCACGGTCGGAATGACCCACGCTGGGGACGCCAGCCAGTCCGATGGCGGCAGGCCGAACGATTGCAGGATGTAGTTGGCCGCGCCCAGCGAGGGATCGAGGATGACCAGCCACATCATGCCGGCAACAACCGGCGGCATCATGAAGGGCGAGATGAAGAGCGAGCGCACGATGCCCGGCAGGCGTTTGGCGTGGAACAGCACCAGCGCGAGCCAGACGCCGAAGACGAGCTGAAGAACCAGCGACAGCACGAACAGTGCGATGGTGATCCACAGCCCATGCCAGAACTCGTAATCGGAGATCAGCTTGGAATAATTGGCGAGCCCCGCAAAGGATTGCTTGCCGGTCGAGGAGAACGTCTGGAAGCCGAGCCAGATCGTATAGACGACCGGAAACGCGATCATCGCGACCGTGAAGATCACGGCCGACGCCGAGAGCGCCGCCATCTCCAGCTTCTGCCGGTCCTGCGTGAGTGTCGCAGCCGCCTCAGACATCCGTCCGTTTCCTTGATTGAGTGAGATGCCGGCAGGCCGCGAGCCAGCCGGCATCGGGCGGTCAGTTCAGCGCGATCAGCGCATCCAGCGCCTTGTCGGCATCCGCGCAAGCCTGATCGACGGTCTTCTGCTTCAGGATCAGATCCTGCACCGCCTGCCCGATGAACTCGCGCGATTGCGGATTGGCGACGATGGGATAGCCGACCTCGGACGAGCCCTTGGTGGCGAGCACGTCGAGCGCGGCCTGCCACTCCTTGCGGACCGGCTCTTCGTCGATCCACTTGCGATATTCGGGATCGTTGGCGACGGACGGACGCGGCGGAGCAATGCCCTGGAGCGCCATCTTCTTCTGCACCTCGGGGCTGGTCGCCCATTGCACGAAATACCAGGCCGCATCCGGCTGCTTGCTGTGCGAGGACACCGCCATGCCCCAGCCGATCGTGGTCGGCACCTGGCCGGCCTCGCCCGCCGGGAACGGCAGCAGGCCGGTGTCCTTCAACCGCGCGCCGCCTTCCATCACGGTGCGCAATTCGTTGGACGACTCGAACGCCATCGCGGCGCGGCCGCTGCGGTAAAGCGCGGAAATCTGCTGGAAGCTGTAATTGACGACGCCGGGCGGCCCGAAATCGCGCAGCAGCCGACTATAGGTGTCGAGCGCCTCCTTGCCCTTGGCCGAGCAGAGGTTCGACTTGCCGCTCGCGATGTAGCTGCCGCCGATATTGTGCAGCATGTTGCTGAAGGTGTAGGCGACCGCCGGCTTGAGGCCGCGCGAGACGAACGGCGTGACCGTGCTGTCGCAAGCCTTGATCTTCTCGGCGGCGGCCTCGACCTCCTTGATGGTCTTCGGCGCCTCGAGGCCGCACTTCTTGAAGATGTCGGTGCGGTAATAGAAGATCGGCCCTTCGAGGTTCATCGGCATGCTGGTGAGCTTGCCGCCGAAGGTCGCAGCCTTCAGCAGGGCCTGGCTCAGCCCGGCCGGATCGTAGTCCTTGGCGATCTCGTTCTTGGCCATCGCGGTGAGATCGCCATACCAGCCGGCGGCGGCGAACTGCTCGCCCTCGCGCGAGGGCAGCGTCATGAACACGTCGACCTCGTCGCTGTTCGCATTCATGACCGTGACCAGACGCTGGCGCATCTGCTGTTCCTGATAGCCGTCGACCTTCAGGGTCATGCCGGTCAGCTTCTCGAAATCGGCCTTGTAGGTCAGCAGCGCCTGCGCCACCGGGTTGTTGTTGGCGAGAAAGGTGACGGTCTTGCCCTTGAATTTCGTCCAGTCGAAATCGGCCGCGTTCGCCTGCGCACTGATCGCGGCTATCGCGAGAACGGGCAACGCGACGTGCGTCGCGAGCATCCTGGCCTTCATTGAACTCTCCTCCCGGCTGGCCGCCTTAAGCTGGCGGGCCATTTTGACAGATCTGAACCACCATCTGAAAACGGTTACAAAATAGACCTCGCATCGATCGTGTCAAGCGGTGGACAAACTGCACGATCTACGCCAAATTTGCATCATTCCGCTAGTATGCGGCTCGTTATGTGAGATGTAACGTTACATCGATGAGACTGACCAACGCCAAGTCGGTAAAACAAGGCATCCGCGCCGTCGCGGCGCGCGCCGGCGTGTCCACGGCATCGGTCTCGCGCGCTCTCAACAATCCCGATGCGGTGAGCCCGTCCTTGCGTGCGCGCATCGAGCAGGCCATCGACGCGCTCGGCTACATCCCGCATGCGCCGGCGCGCATCCTGTCCTCGCGCCGTTCGCGCACTCTTGGCGCAATCGTGCCGACCATCGACAATACGATGTTCGCGCGCGGCATCGCCTCGCTGCAGCAATATCTGTCCTCGGTCGGATACATGCTGTTTCTCACCACCAGCGGCTACGATCTCGACGTCGAATTGCAGCAGGCGCGCAATCTGATCAGCCGCGGTGTCGACGGCCTCGTGCTGCGCGGCGATTGCCATCACGACGGCTTGCGAAAACTGCTCGCGGACAATGCGGTGCCGTTCATCAACGTCGGCATCTACCAGCCCGATCGGCCCTACCCCTGCGTCGGCACCGACAACGAAGCCGCCGCGCATCGCGCGGCCGCGCATGTCATCGAGCTCGGCCATCGCCGCATCGGGATCGTCTCCGCGCTCCAGCGCAACAACGACCGCGCCAGCGCCCGCGTCGCCGGCTTTCGCCGCGCGCTGACCGAGAATGGCCTCGAGCTTCCCCCGCAATGGCATGTCGAGGTGCCTTATACCCTGGATGACGCGCGCGAGGCGGCGCGCTATCTCCTGAGCCTCAAAGATCGCCCGACGGCCGTGGTGTGCGGCAACGACGTCATCGCCTACGGCGTGCTGCTCGAGGCGGAGCGCGACGGATTCTTCGTGCCGCGCGATCTGTCGGTGGTCGGCTTCGACGACCTCGACTGGAGCCGGCATTTGCGACCCAGCCTGACCACGATCCACGTTCCGACCGGAGAAACCTGGCAGCGCGCCGGCGAATATCTGGTGCGCAGCCTTGCCGGCGAGCAGACCATCATGCACCGCGAGATCGACTTCTCGCTGGTGGTGCGAGAATCCACGGCTCCGCCGCCGAAATCCATGAAGTGAGACACGCCTGATGACCTCGAATTTCTCCCTCGCGTCCGGCTTCCATGCCGTCGTGATCGGCGGCGCCGGCGACATTGGCGCTGCGATCAGCAATCAGTTCTGCGACCTCGGCGCGCGCGTGACCGCAACCGGCGCCAACGAGGCCGATCTCGCCCGCACCCTGCTCAAGCCGCGCGCGGGTCTCACGCTCGCCACGCTCGACGTCACGGACGACGCGGCCGTCACGGCCTTTGCCCGGCAGCACAAGCGCGTGGACGCGCTGGTGAATTGCGCCGGCATACTGGCGCGCGACAAGGAGTTCGAGATCGAGACCTTCATGAAGGTGATCGACGTCAATCTCACCGGCACGTTCCGGACCTGCATGGCCTTCCACCCGCTGCTCGCGGAGACGAAGGGCTCGGTCGTCAACATCGCCTCGACGAATGCGACGCTGGCGCTGCCGCGGATCCCCGCCTATTGCGCCAGCAAGGGTGGCGTCGTGATGCTGACCAAGGCACTCGCGTTGAAATGGGCCGAAGAAGGCATTCGCGTCAATGCCGTTGCGCCCGGCTACATCGAAACCGCCATCAACGCCGCCGGCCGCACTGACCTTGCGCATTATCAGCGCATCGCCGACCGCACCGCGTTCAAGCGCTGGGGCCAGCCGGAAGACATTGCTGGCACAGTTGCCTTCCTCTGCATGCCGGCCTCGCAATACGCGACAGGCACGGTTGTATCAGTTGACGGAGGTTTCCTGGCCGGATGACGAATCCGAAGCGCCAACCGTTTGGAGCTTCGCGCATTCACCCGCCTTCGCGAGCAGATCCCAATTTGCCGAAAGGGGATTTTTCTTGATCTCCCGGTGCACATGTCGTGCACACGGCGCGTTCTAACCGTTTGAAAACCTTGAACTCTCACTCCAATCCATCACAGGGAAGTTTGAGCAAGCTCCAGCTAATATGATCGGGTCTGAGCAAAAGTGGGCGGCTTTGCGCCAAGACCGCCGGTCCGCGTAAGTCGGTCAGAGACATGCGGCCGCAGCGGAACGTGCGGGCTTACGCGAACGGCTTTCACCGTCGCTCTGGAATGACCTACCTCTCAGCGTCAAGAACATGTGGGTAGTACTGCATATCCCATTCGTCCATGCGAAAGAGGACCTTCGCCGCATCGATAACTTTGTCAGTCGGCCTGTACCCACGACTGCCAAGCTGCACTTCGGCACCCTCGAAAGTGCCCAAGTGAAAGTGCTCGTTTTCTTCATTCAGAGCCCGCAACTTCTGGACGAACAAATCCCGTCCCTCCTCATTGAGCCAAAGCTCAAGCGCGCCCCCCGATGTGACGCTTATCGTAACACGCGGCGCCATGGACAAGATCCCATCATTTCAATTCGTATTCTCTCATCATTGACCGGCACACGCAAGATTGGCCTAGCAACCGTACTCATTTCGGAACGATCGTACCGTTCGGCATAATCCTCCACCAGAGGCCGTTTGGATCCTTGTAATCCCAATGCGGACCGATCGGATCTGGGTGATTCAAATCAGGATGATAGCTTTCTCCAGTCTGCGAGTTGAAGTAGTTACCATTGCCGCCGCCGGGTGTGCTGCCGGGCGCGCCGCGCCAAGTGGTGCCCGGCGGAGCCTTCGACGGGTCATCGCCCGGCCATTGCGGCTTCTTCGGGCCTTGGGGGTCATTGTTGCCATTGTTGTCCGCGCAAACGGCGTTGGCTGGACAGGGAGGAGGACCTGGTTGCGCTACTGGCTTCGGCACACTTGGGGGCGGCGGTTTGGGGCAAGCGCCCCCCAGGAAACAAGGCAGGGGCGGCTGGAATTGACACCCACCCATCGCACGGCAAAGGAGAAAACCACCGCCGACCACGATAATTCCGGCGCCGATACCGATGTCGTCAGCAATAGCAACGTTGCCACTAGGATCCCGAAGCTGCGCGGGATTGTTGCCGACGTAACGATACAGGTTGACATCGCCTCCATTTAAACCGATCGGGTCCTCGGAGATAAATCGTGCCCAAGTCGGACTGTAGTATCGGTTACGGTAGTTGTAGAGACCAGTGTTGTCGTTTTCGCGACCAGTGAACTGGAATGGATTGCTGGAGGCGGCCCCGGTTGCTTGCGACGCGCCATACGCGTCATAACCGTAGCTCGTCTGCACGGAAGTTCCCCTGGCAAGCGCGACGGTTGAGCCCAAGCCATCGATGAGAAGCGTCGAGCCGGAACGTGTCAACCGTTCGTCGGAAGCCAAGCCGATCAGGAGATCAGCGCTAGGGCTACCGCCCTCTTGCTCCTGCGATACCTCCCAGCCGTCGTAGAGGAACGACGTCGTGGAGCTATTCTTCGTTGCACTTTGCCTTCGATTGAATGTGTCATAGGTGAAGGCTGCGACACCGGCAATACCTGTTAGCCGGTTGCGAGCGTCCCAAATATAGGTTTGCACTCCATCGCTCGTCAAACTGCCGTTAGCGTCAAACATGGGCGCGGTCGTAATGCCGGCGGCGGTGCGGGAAGTCAGGCGATTGGCAAGATCATAGCTGCTGCTGGTGACCGCCCCCGGCAGAATCGATTGGAACAGACTCCCACCGCGAGAGATAATATGTCCGGTGAGATCGTAGCCATAAGTCAGTTCGCCCAATGTGGTAGAGCCATTGGAATAGCTGATTGCGTTGAGCTGCGAGGCCGCATCCCACGTGTAGGTAGCACTGATGCCGCCGGGCAAGGTCGCCGCAATGCGCCTGTTGGCGGCATCGTAAGTGAATGTGACGCTAGTGTTGCCTTGGGTGATTGTTGTCAACCGGTTGCCACTATCGTAGCCATAGGAGACCTGAGGCTGGTTGCCCGCTTGCATGGTCAGCCTGCGTCCAGCTGCGTCGTAGGTGTAGCTGACCGTTCCCTGTGGGGTGGTCTCACTGGTGATACGATCAAGACCGTCGTAGACGCGGCTTAGTGTCCCGCCCACACTATCGTCAACCTGCGTCAGGCGTCCGCCGAGGTCCCAGGTAAAAGCCACCGTACTGCCGTCGGCATAGCTTGCGCTCGCTGGCCGATTCAGAGCATCATAAGTTGTTGAAGTCGCCTGCCCCTTGCGGTCGTTAGTCGCCGTCACATTGCCTATGGCGTCACGCTGCGTAACGCTCGAAACCGCGTTGAGGGGATCGGTCCGCGTTGATAACCTTGCTAGCGAATCATAAGTATAGGTGATCTTGCCACCACGCGAGTCTGTAACGCTGGCGAGCTCGCCAATTGGCGTATAGCTATTGGTTACTGTAGCCCCGTTACTATCGACCGCCTGCAAAACGCCATAGATCGGGTCGTGCGTCGCTTGTATGAGGCCGCCACTGGGATCAGCGGTGCGGACCGGTCGACCAATACCGTCGGTGGAGGATTTCGTTACATGGCCGAGCGGGTCGGTGATCGAAATAAGATCACCATCCAAGCCGTAGTCGAGTTGCGTGACGTTGCTTAGCGGGTCTTTCACAGTTACCGGGCTCCCGGCCGAGTTGTACGTGTAAGTCGTGCTGTTACCGTTTGCATCTGTGACCGCAGTCAATAAGCCCAAGGCATTTCGCTGGTACGCTGTAATGTGTCCAAGCGGATCGGTGGTGCTGGTGAGCTGGTTAAAGACCGGCTCGTACGTGCTGCTAGTCGTCACCGCATTTGATGTGCCGGCAAGCCGAGTCGTGCTCAGCACGTTGCCTGATGCGTCGTATGTAAGATCAGTGCGGCGGCCGAGGGGATCGGTAATCGATGTCGGTAAATTCGACACCGGATCCCTGACGTAAGTCCATGTAGATTGCTGCGGCGTACCGACGGCAAACGTATCGGTCACGCTGTAACCGACGCCGTTGAACGTCGCGTTGCGCTGACTTCCGCCAGGGTCCGTCACCGTGACGGAGTACGGGCCCGAGCTACTGCCACTTGCGGGAATCGAATAGGCCAGCGTGTATGTTCCACCGTCGGCAAGCGTCTGCGAGATGACCCGGTCGGCCGTGTCGTAGACATTCGTCAGGTAGGTGATGCCGCGGGCATCCTTGATTGATTGGATGCGGTTCGCACTGTCCCAAGTGTAGGTCGTGATGCCACCATTGGCATCGGTCACCGTCGAAAGACGGCTGAGAGAATCGTAAGCGTAGCTGACCGTGCGACCGATATTGTCGACAGCCTGCGTGATGCAGTTGTTGCCGTTGTAGGCGAAGCGAATGAAGCGGCCATTCGATCCACTGACCTGCGTGATATTGCCAGAGATCCCGTTGGAACGCGCCAGCGTGATCCTGTTACCAAACCGGTCCTGGATGTATTGCAGCGGCGCGTTTTCACCGAACACGTAGAGCATGCCGTCAGTACGGACCAGATTCCAGCCGTTGCCGTTCCAGTCGATACGAGATTGATAGAACGCACCCGGCGTATTGGTGATGAAGTGCGCCGTGACCCAATTGTTGTCGGTCGGATTGTTTGGATCGATGATCCGCGTGTAGTGTACCGACCCGCCGTCCGGCAGGATGAGATCCACTTCCTGGTACTGGTGGGCAGAATACAGCTTCGTGCCATAAAGAAGCGAAATGCCGACACCGAACTCACGCCGATTGTAGTCACCCGGGCGATAGGTTCGCCTCACCTGCAATGCCGTCACACCACCTACCGAAAGATCGACGTCAGTTTGTACAAAGAGCCCTGACGCCAGATCGACCGGATCGCAGCACTGAGGAGGCGGTGCTGGCGCCTTCTGGGGCGCAGGCGGGGGTGGACACGGTCCGTTGACATTCTTACAAGGCGGCGGCGGCGGACTATTTTGGCTGAACATCGCGCCCGAGAGAGCATAGATGCGGGTGTCTGGATCGGGCAGCACCTGCTGGCCATCAGCGGTGACAGAGCCCGCCCCGTAAGGCGACCATCCGAGTGCATCGGGCTCGTAACGCCAGAACGTCCCGCGCGCCTTCGGGAGCTCGTGTCCGTAGTTGGGATACACGACCTGCATTCCGAGCCATTGACCATCGGTGCTGCTGATCACCGCACCTCCCGGCTGTGCCGTGAAGTAGATCGGCACCTCGACATGACGTGGCAGCGGGAACGGAGGCCGGTTGACCGGGATCGCCGTCAGGCTGACACGCGTGACGGCTTCGCCGTCGATCCCAGTCAACACGGCCCCCTTCGGAATGCGCAGCTCCAGACCCGGAACGCTCGGCGTCGTCGCGACAGCATCGTCTGCCAACGGCACGCCAAGCACCGTCTCATGCTCGTGGTCGATGCGCGGCAGCCAGCTCACCCAGGGCACCGCCGTGGTCCGCCCCTGCTCCACCTTCACACGTGTCTCGTGGATGCCGTGGTCGATCGCTTCCGATCCGTTGGCTTCGCGGGCCTTGCGGCCATCGATCACCAGCACAGCTTCGCCCGGAGCGACCCCCTCCAACAGATAGAGGCCGTGTTCGTCGGTCTGAGCCCGCACCGTGCCCATGCGCAAGGTCACATTCTGCAACGGCGTTCCATCCGTCGCCAGCACGCGTCCGGCAATTGCCGTCACACCATCGGCAGCCACCCGCAGCGGCAGGCTGCCTTCCGGTGCCGGATCGGACGGCGCATCGCGCGAGGAGAGCTCGGCGGGAGATATCGGCGCGACGAACGGAGCCGCCGGCGGGTTGACGGGCGCAACAATCCGCTCCGTGGCGGGAGGTGGCGCGGCCTGCGCCAGCGACATCAGTCCAGGCTCGAGGCCAATCAAAGCCGCCAGCAGCACGCGCGTCGACAGGGTCATCAGGCCTGAGAGGGTCATCGGTCGGCTCATCTGCATGGCTTCACTCACTGCTGCTTGGTCCGCATCTGCTTCTGCATGCGGATCTGATCGTGCGTGATACGTTCGGGCGGCGGCTGCCGTGTGCGCGTTGCGGGATCGCATTCGGCACTGGAGAAGTCGGTGAGCACCACGCCGGCATCCGGAATCACCTGACGGCCGTCACTGCTGACGGTGCCCTGCCCGTATGGAGCCCAGCCGTTGCCATCCGGCTCGTAGCGCCACAGCGTCGCGCGGGCCTTCGGCAGCTCCTTGTCGTAATTGGGGAACACCAGTCTTGCGGTGCCGATGCCGCCCTGGGCGTCGTAGAGACATGCCGCTCCGGGCTGGATGACGAAGAAGGTCGGAATGTTGGCGTTGGCCGGTAGCGGCACCGGCGTCCGGTCGGCCGGCACCGCGGTGATCCCGACGCGGCGTACCTCATGCCCATCGACATCGCGGATCACGACGCCCGCATCGATGCGCAGCTCCAGATCGGGAGCTTCAGGCGTGCGCACCACCACCTCGCCCCGCGTCGGCACGCTCAAGGTCACGTCATGGCTGTGATCGATGAGCGGGAGCCAGTTCTTGTAAGGCAGCACGGTAGTTTGCCCTGCCTTTGCCTCCACCCGCGCCTGATAGAAGCCGTGGTCGGCATCACGCTTGGCTCCTGCACGCCGGCCGTCGATATGAAGCACGCCCGGCCCGGGCCGGACATAAGTGAGCAGGAACCGTCCGTTTGCATCAGAGGTGGTCTTCGCTCCCACCGCGCTCAGCTCCACCCCGGGCAGCCCTCGGCCGTCGAGATCCACGATCTGGCCCGAGAGTGCGGTAACACCATCCGGCCCCTGTAACGGAGCATCGGGCTTGTTGTCGCCCGGGCGCAACGGCTCGGCGCAAGCGACACCCGCAACACCTAGCAGAGCGACCGATGCCAACAAGATGCACCTCATCCGCCGAGCAACATCCCCCTTCGCAGTCATTCCGATCATGGCGTGCTCACCCCAACGCTGAAGGTCCCAATCGACGTGCTCGTCGGATCGACCACGACCGTATATGTCCCGGAGGTCGGCAGAGTCAGCGAGCCGCTCGAGTAGCCATTGTTGCAGCTGCCATCGCCTCGCAGCGTGCTGCCGTCCGGCTTCTTCGTCGTGATGTTGTAGCAGGCACCCGAAGGGGTGCTGCTGACCCGGCCAACCGACACCGTGACGCTCTGGCTCGCCGTCCCCGTGAACGTCACCTGGATCGCCTGTCCGGGAACTGTCACGTCGTAGTTGGCGGCCACCTGCCCTATAGTCGTTGTTCCGGCGGTGTCCTGAGGCACGTCGTAGAGCGTAAAGGCCGCTGTTCCTGTGCTTGTACTCGAGGGATTAAGGGCGATTGCATAGGTCCCCGCGACCGGAAGCGTGAGAACATCAGTGAACCACGAAGATCCGCAATTATTGTTGTTGTAGACCTGGGTCGTCCCGTTCGGCTGCAATACCGTGAGCGTCAAGCAATTCAAACCGCCGCTCACTTGCGTAAGAAGACTCACGCGCTCGTTGGCAGCACCCGCGAAGGTTAGCCCGATGTTCTGGCCAGGGGCCGTCGTCGTCAACGACACCGTGCCGCCGCCTGGCGTAACCGTTGCGCTAGCATCCGCCGGCACGTCGTACAAATTGAACGTCACCGATCCAGTGTACACGCCGCTCGGATTCAGTTGTATCGTGTACGTACCAGCTACCGGCAGCACCAGGATATCGCTGAAGAACGTGCCCGAGCCACAGTCCGACCTGCCGTAGACTTGCGAGGTCCCATTAGGCTGCACGATAGTCGTGTTCCAACAGTACAAACCGCTTGGTTGCGTGAGGAGACTCACGCGCTGGTTCGCGGCGCCGGTAAACGTCAGGCTGAAGTTCTGACCCGGCACAGTTGTTGTCAGCGACACCGCGCTACCGCCTGGCGAGATCGTCGCGCTCGCATCCGGCGGAACATTGAATAGTGTAAGCGTAAGCGTACCAACCTGGAAACTGCCAGGATTGATCTTGACCGTGTACGTTCCGGAGAGTGGCAATACCAGGACGTCCGTGAAGAACGTACCGCCGCCACAATACGACGTGGAATAGAACTGCGTCGTGCCATCCGGCTGCAGCACCTTCATATCCCAGCAGGAGAAGCCGCTGTTTTGGGTCGTCAGGTTAATGCGTTGGTTGGCTGTCCCGTTGAAGGTGAGAGTCATGTTTTGGCCGGGCGCAGTCGTCGTTACTGCTGTGGCACTGCCACCCGGTGTCAGCGTCCCGGTCGCGTCTGGGGGCACGTTGTATAGCGTGAATTTAAGTGTGCCCGTCTGGAAGCTGCTTGGATTGATTAGGATCGTGTACGTCCCCGACGACGGCAATATGAGGACATCCGTAAAGAACATCCCGCCGCCACAGTATTGGGTCGAGTAGAATTGCGTCGTCCCACCGGGCTGGAGAACCTTCATGTCCCAGCAGGAGAAACCACTGGCCTCTGTGGTGAGGCTAATAGATTGATTAGCCGTTCCACTGAATGTCAGACTCATATTTTGACCAGGCGCGGTCGTCGTCATCGGAACCGTGCCGCCACCGGCCGTAAGTGTTCCGGTCAAGTCTGGCGGCACATCATATAGCGTAAAAGTCGCAGTCCCCGTGAACGCACCAGACGGATCGAACAGGATCGTGTATGTGCCTGCCTGCGGTAACACCAAGACATCCGTGAACAGCGTCCCTGTGCCGCAGAATCCGCCGGAATAAATCTGTCCGCGTTTATCCGGCCCCAAAAGGGTCACGGTCCAGCTACAAGCGCTTGCCTGAGTAGACAGGCTAATGCGCTCGTTAGCAGTCCCGGTAAAGGTAAGGCTTGCATTCTGTCCGGCTCCCGCCGTCGTCAACGACACGGGGCCACCGCCCACAGTGATTGCGCCAGTCAAATCAGGCGGCACGTCAACGAGTTTGATAGTTATCGATCCTGTCGGAGAATTACCTCCTGGAGCGATGAACACCGAATACGTTCCGGCTTGAGTTATCACGGCCGTATCCGCGAATGATCCCACCGATGCTGAGGTTGATCCAAGCACCGAGGCGTCCGGTCCCAATATCTGCACCGCACTTCCGAAAGACGATGCTGTCACTTGAGCCGCGAGCCGTCGTCCTGCAGTCGCATCGAACTGGATCAGCCCGAACTGACCCGCTGCTGCAATGTTAAGCGTCACCTAATTTCCAATCGATGACGCAACCACCGAGCCGATATTGCTCGGGGCATATGGCACCGGCGTTATCGTAAGATAGCTGCTGGATGCTCCCACCCCCTCGGGGGTGACAACACTTACCTTGCCGGACGAGACAATAGGAACAACGGCCGTCAACGTGGTCGAATTGACAGAGCTTACCTGGGCATAGCGCCCATTTACGAGAACCTTGTTGTTGCCAACCGCTGGGTCAAAATTCGTCCCGGTAATCGTGATCGTATGTAAGCGCTTAGCCGGAGCCCTTGGTTCGGGATCGGGATAGCTGTGCGAAGAAGCCTCCGGGTTGGACGGAGGTTTGAGATGGGATTGGACAGCAAAAAGGACGTCCATTTAGACGGCCCGTCGGCGGGGTCGGTGAGCCGGTTGGAAGTTCTTGA
>NZ_JADPJR010000125.1:0-589 GCF_023073535.1 Bradyrhizobium sp. 179
AGAAGCTGGCCACCGGACTGGGCGAAGGGCAAATAGCCGAGTTCATCCAGCACGATGAAGTCCATCCGGGTCAGATGCTCGGCGAGCCGTCCTTGCCGTCCGTTGCGGGTCTCGGTCTCGAGGCGATTGACGAGGTCGACTACGTTGAAGAAGCGGCCGCGGGCACCGGATCGGATGCAGCTTCTGGCGATGGCAATGGCCAGGTGGGTCTTGCCTGTGCCGGTGCCGCCAACCAGAACGACATTGCGTTGTTGGGCGATGAAGCCGCTGCCAGCGAGATCATTGACGAGAGTCTGATTGATCGGCGTGCCGTCGAACTGGAAGTCGGCGATGTCCTTGGCAAGCGGCAGCTTGGCAATGGTGAGCTGGTATTTGATCGACCTGGCTTGCTTCTCGTTGATCTCGGCGTTGAGCAGGTCGCCAACGATGCGCTGAGGTTCGTGCTGGCGCTTGACGGCAGTTGCCATGATCTCGTCGAAGGACGCCTTCATGCCGTAGAGCTTGAGTTCGCCCATGAGGTCGAAGATTTGGGTTCGTTCCATCAGATGGTCCTCCGGAGGTTGTCGTAGCGGGCACAATCGGCGATCGG